>NZ_CP108086.1:607011-910516 GCF_036186745.1 Microbispora hainanensis
GCTGGAGAGGTCCGGCGCCCTGCTCGAACGGGTCTCCGCGGTGTTCTTCAACCAGGCGTCCTCCGACACGACGCCGGGCGTCCAGGAGATCCAGAAGGACGTCACGCCGAAGCTCTCCAAGCACGCCGACGCGATCCACCTCAACGCCGGGCTCTTCGCCCGCATCCAGGCGGTCGAGGCGGCCGACGAGGAGCAGCGGTGGCTGCTGAAGCGCTACGTCACCGACTTCACCCGGGCGGGCGCCACGCTGGGCCCGCAGGACCAGGCCAGGCTCCGGGAGATCAACGAGCGGTTGTCGGCCCTGGGCACGACGTTCGAGCAGAACCTGCTCGCCGACACCAACGAGCGGGCGGTGGTGGTCGAGGACGTGGCCGAGCTCGACGGGCTGTCGCAGGACGCGATCCAGGCGCTCGCCGACCAGGCCGGGGAGCGCGGGCTGGACGGCAAGTATCTGATCACGCTGGTCCTGCCCACCGGGCAGCCCGCCCTGGCCGAGCTGACCAACCGGTCCCTGCGTGAGCGGATCCACCGCGCCTCGGTCGGGCGGGGCGCGGCGAACGCCGAGCTGATCAAGGAGATGGCGGTCCTGCGCCGGGAGCGCGCCCGGCTGCTGGGCTACGAGAACCACGCGGAGTACGTCCTGGCCGACCAGACGGCGGGCTCGACCCGTGCGGTCACCGAGATGCTCGACCGGCTCGTGCCGCCCGCCGTCGCCAACGCGCGCAAGGAGCAGGCCGACCTGGAGGAGATCGCCGGTCACCCGATCCAGCCGTGGGACTGGGCGTTCTACTCCGAGAAGGTGCGCAAGGCCCGCTACGACATCGACAGCCGGCTCATGCGGCCGTACTTCGAGCTGAACACCGTGCTGGAGAAGGGCGTCTTCAACGCGGCGTCGCGCCTGTACGGCGTCACCTTCCACGAGCGCACCGACCTGTACGGCTACCACCCCGACGTACGGGTCTTCGAGGTGCGCAACGAGGACGGCTCCCCGCTGGGCCTGTTCCTCGGCGACTTCCACGCCAGGGCCTCCAAGCGGGGCGGGGCGTGGATGAACAGCCTGGTGCGGCAGTCGGGCCTGGAGGGCACGAGGCCGGTCGTGGTCAACAACCTCAACATCGTCAAGGGCGAGCCGACCCTGATGACGTTCGACGAGGTCAACACGATGTTCCACGAGTTCGGGCACGCGCTGCACGGGTTGTTCTCCGACGTGCGCCACCCCCGGTTCTCGGGCACGGCGGTGCCGCGCGACTTCGTCGAGTACCCCTCCCAGGTGAACGAGATGTGGGCGACCCATCCGGAGATCCTGGCCGAGTACGCCCGGCACCACGAGACGGGCGAGCCGATGCCGCAGGACCTCGTCGACCGGATGCTGGAGACGCAGAAGTTCAACCAGGGCTTCGCCACGCTGGAGTACCTGGCCGCCACCCTGCTCGACTGGGCCTGGCACACGGCGTACGACGGCGAGGAGGACGTGGAGGAGTTCGAGCGGCGGGCGCTGCGGGAGGCCGGGGTGGACCTGCCGGCCGTCCCGCCGCGCTACCGCAGCACCTACTTCGCCCACATCTGGGCGGGCGGCTACAGCGCCGGCTACTACTCCTACATCTGGAGCGAGGTCCTCGACGCCGACACCGTCGAGTGGTTCAACGAGAACGGCGGGCTGCGCCGGGAGAACGGCGACACGTTCCGCCGGGCCCTGCTGTCCCGGGGCGGCAGCGTCGACTCGATGACGGCGTTCCGCGACTTCCGGGGCCGCGCCCCGGAGATCACTCCCCTGCTCGACCGCCGCGGGCTGCTGTAAGGGCTCCGGTAGCGGTCACGTCCGGGTGAGGTCCGATATCGCCTGCCGGAGCCAGTCCTTCTCCGCGGCGGTCACGGCCCGGGCGACGAGCATCATGCCGCGGCGGAAGGGATCGGGCGTCTCCTCGGCCCTGAGGGGCTTTCCGCCGCGGTAGAAGAAGCTCGCCGGCGTCTCCAGGAAGGCGAGGCGCCGGCGCAGCACCCGCGCCTGATCCTCGGGATCGGGCAGCCGGGACAGGAACGCCAGCACGGTGAAGAACCTCGCCTGGTCGCTGATCTCGAGATCGGACGGCTCCCGCAGCCGCCTGAACAGCTCCTCCCGGCCCCGCTCGGTGATCGTGAGCACCTGACGCCGGGCGGCACCCGAGCCCTCCTCCTCGTGCCGCTCAAGGAGCCCCGCGGCCTCCATGCGGGCGATCGCCGGATAGAGCGCGCCGTCGCTGACCGGCCGGACATGCCCGCTCAGCTCGGCGATCCGCTGCTTGAGCTCATATCCGTGCATTGGCTCCTCGTCGAGGAATCCGAGGATCGTCAGCGCCAGGTCACCGCTTGCCACGGCGGCATCGTATCGTTATACCTCTATTCGATGTATCTCGATTCGATGTTCTCAGGATGCCGAGGTGAACGTATGCGCCTGATCAGGCTCGCCCTGCCCGTCTACGTCGAGCTGCTGACGGCCGTCGTGGCCGTCGGGCTGATCGACACGCTGTGGGTCTCCGGCCTCGGCAGCGAAGCCGTCGCGGCGGTCACGGTCGCCACCACGACCGAGAACCTGGCCCTGGGCGTGATCCTGTGCATCGGGACCGGCACGACGGTCCTGGTCGGACGACGCGACGGCCGCGCCCCGCTGGCCCCGGTCATCCGTACGGCCTGGCTGCTGCTGGGCGGCTTCGCCCTGGCCGTGGCGGTGCCCGGCGTGCTGCTGCGCGAGCCGATCGCCCGCCTGTTCACCGACGATCCCGTGACGGTGGGGCTGGCCGCGGGCTACTACGCGGTGGTGTTCGCCGGTATCCCGATCTTCTACGCGCAGAACCTCGTCGACGGCGTCTTCAAGGGACTCGGCGACACCCGGACGCCGATGCGGACCGCCCTGCTCTGCAACGTGCTCGTGATCGGCCTCGACCCGCTGCTGATCTACGGGCTCGGCCTGGGCGTGCGCGGAGCCGCGCTGGCCACCGTGGCGGCCCGTCTGGCCACTTTGGCCGTGTCCGCCCTCCTGCTCGTACGGCGGCTGCGCGCGCGGACGGGGGCGGAGAAGGGCACGGTCAGCCGGTCGGACGCGGCGGCGATCCTGCGCACCGGGCTGCCCATGTCGGGCGACTTCCTCGCCCGCGCGCTCGTGGGCATGGCGCTGACCGGCATCGTCGGCCGGCACGGCGTGGCCGCGCTCGCCGGGTACGGCATCGGCCTGAAGATCATGATGGCCGGGGTGATGTCCTTCTACGCCCTCCGGCAGGCGGCGATGATCCACACCTCGCGGGCCGGCGAGGCGGACGGCCCGCCTCGTGGGCACGCCGCTCCCGTGGTGCGTTATGGCCTGGCCGCGGGGCTGGCCGCCTCGCTCGTGCTGAACGCGCTCGCCCCCGCGGCCGTGGGCCTGTTCACGGCCGACCCCGCGGTGGCCGCGGAGGCCGTGTGGTTCCTGCGCTGCATGCCGCTCTATCTCGTGCCCTTCGGCGGGCTGATCGCCGTCGGCGGCGTGCTGCAGGCCGGCGGGCGGGGCGCCGGCCTGCTCGCGGCCACGCTGGCGGGCTTCGCCGTCCAGTTGCCGCTGGCCTTCCTGCTCGGCGCCCGGATGGGCACCACGGGAGTCTGGCTGGCCATGGCCGCCGGCGCCGCGCTGTCGCTCGGCCTGGTCAGCCCAGCCTGGCGAGGGCCGCGCGCACCCGGGCGAGCGAGCGCTCGCGACCGAGCACCTCGATCGACTCGAACAGCGGCAGGCCCACGGTCCGGCCGGTGATCGCCACGCGGACGGGGGCCTGCGCCTTGCCGAGCTTGAGCCCGTGCGCGAGGCCGACCTCCTCCAGGGCGGTCTTGAGCGACTCGGGGTTCCAGTCGACCGTCTCCAGCCGCTCGGCGTACCCTGCCAGGATCTCGGCCGCGCCCGGCTTCATCGCCTTGTCCCAGGACGCCTGGTCGAAGACGGGCTCGTCGAGGAACAGGAAGTCGACGTTGGCGGTGACCTCCGACAGCACGGCGACCCGGGTCTGCACCAGGTCGGCCACGCGCTCGAACACCGAGCGGTCCCACGACGGGTCGAGCCACGGCTCGCAGCGGGCGACGAACACCTCGCGTGGCAGCGCCCGGATGTACTCGCCGTTGAAGGCCCGCAGCTTCTTCTCGTCGAAGAACGCCGGCGCCTGGTTCACGTCCTCCAGCCGGAACAGCGGCATCATCTCCGACCACGGCATGATCTCGCGGTCGTCGCCGGGCCCCCAGCCGAGCAGCATCAGGTAGTTGACCATCGCCTCGGGGAGGTAGCCCTCGTCGCGGTAGGACTCCAGGGCGACCTTGTCGCGGCGCTTGGACAGCTTCTGCCGCTTCTCGTTGACGATCACCGGCACGTGCGCCCAGATCGGCGGCTCGTGGCCGAGCGCCTCCCACAGGAGCTGCTGCTTGGGCGTGTTCGACAGGTGCTCCTCGGCCCGTACGACATGGCTGATGCGCATCTCCATGTCGTCCACGACGTTGGCGAGGATGAACAGCGGCGAGCCGTCCCCGCGGACGATGACGAAGTCCTCCATCGCCGAGTTGGGGAACTCCACCCGGCCGCGGACCTTGTCCTCCACCACGGTCACGCCCTCGTCGGGCGTACGGAACCGCACGGCGCCCTCGGTGAGACCACGGTCGCGGCAGTAGCCGTCGTAGCCCTGGTGTTCCGAGCCGGTCCTGGCCTTCACGTCGTCACGCGTACAGGTGCAGTGGTAGGCCTTGCCCTCCTTGAGCAGCTTGGCCGCGGCGTCGCGGTGCTGCTGCTCGTAGGCGGACTGGAAGTAGGGCCCCTCGAAGTGCGGCGAGTCGCCGCTGATGCCGATCCAGGCGAGGGCCGAGATGATGCCCTCGGTCCATTCCGGCCGGTTGCGTGCCGCGTCCGTGTCCTCGATGCGCAGCACGAACGTGCCGCCGGACTGCTCGGCGATCGCCCAGTTGAACAGCGCCGAACGGGCGCCGCCGACGTGGAACATGCCGGTGGGCGAAGGGGCGAAGCGCACCCTAGTCACGTGAGATCACCCGGTTAGTGAGAGTTCCGATTCCTTCGATGGTCACGCCGACCTCGTCGCCCACGGACATCGGCCCCACCCCGGCGGGCGTGCCGGTCAGGATGACGTCGCCGGGCAGCAGGGTCATGACCGCGCTCACGTACGCGATGAGCGCGGGGATGTCGTGCAGCAGGAGGGAGGTGCGGGCGCTCTGCCTGACCTCGCCGTTGAGCGTCGTGGTGATCGCCAGGTCGGCCGGGTCGAGCTCGGTCTCGATCCAGGGACCGAGCGGGCAGAACGTGTCGAAGCCCTTGGCCCTGGTCCACTGGCCGTCCCTGGCCTGCAGGTCGCGTGCGGTCACGTCGTTGGCGCAGGTGTACCCGAAGATCACCTCGCTCGCGCGCTCGGCGGGGACGTCACGGCACAGCCGGCCGATCACCACGGCCAGCTCGCCCTCGTAGTCGACCCGCTCCGTCAGCTTCCCGGGGTAGGCGATCGCCTCCGACGGCCCGATCACGGTCGTGTTGGGCTTGAGGAACATCACCGGCTCGGCCGGAGGCTCGCCACCCATCTCCCTGGCATGGTCGGCGTAGTTCTTGCCGATAGCGATGATCTTGCTGGGCAGCATGGGGGCGATCAGGCGGACCTCGGCGACCGGGAACCGCTCGCCGGTGAACTCCACCCCGTGGAAGGGGTGCCCGCCGATGCGGGCGATGACCTGCCCGCCCTCTTCCACCACGCCGAAGGCGACCTGGTCGCCCATCGAGAACCTCGCAATACGCACGTCACGAGCCTAGTGCCGCGACCGCCAAGGTTTGCCAGAAGGAGCGGTGTCCGGAGTGGTGCATCGCAAGGCGGAGGAGGAGGCCACAGCGGAGCCGTGGGCGTCCACACAACGCAGCGAGGTGCCGTTCTGGGCGGCGCGACGGGCGGCGCGACGAGCGACTCGACGGGCGACTCGACGGGCGAACACAGACGGGAGGGGCACGAAGTGGGGGACGCCGGGTGGGCGTACGTAAGGTGGTCACGTACGTTGTCGAGCGCTACGGGGAGTCGATGTGCCTTCGGTCGTGAAGATCAATGTGCTGACGGTGCCCGAGGAGATGCGGCGCGAGCTGGAGAAGCGGTTCGCCAACCGGGCCGGGATGGTGGAGTCGGCCGACGGGTTCGAGTGGTTCGAGCTGCTGCGGCCGGTGGAGGGCAGCGACCGCTACCTCGTCTACACCCGCTGGCGCAGCGAGGAGGACTTCCGGCGCTGGCAGGAGAGCCGGGCGTTCCAGGCGGGGCACGCGCAGGCCGCCGCCGAGGCCGGGGCGCAGGGCCACGGACACGGCCAGGCCCAGGCCCAGGCCCAGGCTCAGGGGCAGGCTCAGGGACATGGTCATGGTCACGGGCAGGGCCCGGCCGCGACCGGCTCCGAGCTGTGGACGTTCGAGGTCGTGGAGAGCACCGGTCCCAAGCAGGACGGCTGAGTCAGACCCGTCGGCGTCGCTGTCCGCGGCCCGGCCTGTCCGCGACGAGGACAGGCCGTGTGGGATGCGTGAATTCCTTGCCCCGGAACGCGGGGCCGCCGCTCGCGTGTCTCCATGCCGACCCTGCGGCCGACCCTGCGGATGGCGTCCTGACCGAGACGGACCCGGACGCCCCGCCGGGCCGTCGTACGTACGGGTTCAGGCGTCGAGCGGGTGGGCGGCGATCCGGGCGGCGATGCCTCCCGTGACGGAGCGGTCCGCCGCGCAGCCCGGCTTGCGCCGCGACTGATCCTCGAAGGCGGCGAGGAACTCCGCGCCGAACCCGAGCCGGGGATGCCGCGCGAGCACGGCGGCCCGGGCGTCCTGCGGAAACTCCTCGGGCCGCCGTCCCGACACGTCCCACGACGTGGCCACCTGCAGCATGTGCGACTCCGGGTCGTCGGACGCGGCGACGTCGTCGCGCATGTGCACGACGATGATCTTCTCGGCCCGCGCGGCCCTCTCCGGCGACCATCCGGCGGCCGTGCCGAAGACCCAGGCGAGGCGTCCCCCCGCCTCCTCGAACGGCACCGTGTGGCTGTCGAAGGTCTCGGTGAGCCCGATGTCGTGAAGCAGGGAGGACACGTAGTAGAGCTCGTCGTCGAACTCGATCCCGTGCGCCCGGGCGTAGCCGGCGCCCCACACGTAGGCCCTGATCGAGTGGTTGAGCAGCGCGGGCGAGCAGAAGCGGGTGGCGACGGCGAGCGCGGCCGCGGCGGCGGGCGTCTCGGGGAACGCGTCTCGGAACGCGTCTCGGAACGAGTCTCGGAACGCGTCCGGGAACCTCTCTGGGAACGGAGCCGGCATGGCCTCATGCTGGCAGAGCGCGGAGACCGGGCGCGAGCAGCCGTACGGCCACGTGCCGCATGATTCGGGCCAGCCCGGCCCGAAGTGGCTTTTGTGAGCAGTTGTGCACTTGTAATCAGAGTGACTTGACCAGATCGCCAGAATTCGGACAGCATGAGCGGCTCCCAATTCGATCTCGGAAGGAATCCGGCGTGTTCCGCCGCCTCTCAGCCCTCTCTCTGGTGGCCGTCCTCCCGCTGACCGCGCTCGCCGTGGCCGCACCCGCCCAGGCGCGGGCGCCGCACCGCACCGCGGAGTGCCAGGGAGACTGGCTGCCCGCGACCCCCACCGCCGGCGACGTCATGAGCGGCAAGCTGTCCTTCCTCGGCCTGCCCGCGGTCATCGTCGGCAAGGACGTCAACTGGCACACGGACCCGTACAAGAACCGGTCCTGGCAGATGGTGTTCCAGTCGCTGCGGTGGATGGGCCGGCTCGTGGCCGACTACGAGACGACCGGAGAGGAGGACTACCTCAGCCGGGCCGAGGAGATCGCCAAGGACTGGGTCAAGGACAACCCGTACGGCGGGCGCACCACCAGCCCGTACGCCTGGGCCGAGCACCCGATCGCGCTGCGCGCCCCGGCCCTGGTGTGCCTGAGCAGGTATGTGAAGGCCGACTGGCTGACGAAGAGCCTGGCCCTGCACGCGAAGCTGCTGTCGGACCCCAAGAACTACGAGCTCGGCCACAACCACGGGCTCGACCAGGACATCGGCCTGCTGCGCATCGGCTGCCGCTACGGCAACGCGACGTGGAAGAACCTCGCCGTGAACCGCATGGTGAAGTCGATGAAGCTCGACATCGACGCGCAGGGCGCGCTGCGCGAGCAGGCGCCGCGTTACGCCATCTACGTGCACGACCGGCTCAGGGTGGCGGTCGACACGATCAAGGACTGCAAGATGAAGGTGCCCGCGGCGCTGGCCACCCGCTGGGAGAGCCTGCCGCGGCACATCAGCGCCGCCACCCAGCCCAACGGCTACATGGTGCCGATCGGCGACGGCCCCGCCGACGTCCAGCCGACCGCCTTCGAGCACGCCAGGTCCACCGTGCAGGTGTTCAACGCCGGCTACGTGTTCGGCCGTACGGCGTGGGACGACCCCAAGTCGGCCTACTACTCGATCCGCTTCGGGCCGGCGCTGAAGTTCCACGGCCACGAGGACCACATGGGCGTCACCTACTACGCCCAGGGCCGCTCGATCCTCACCGAGGCGGGCTTCGTCTCGTACGAGAACACGCCCTACCGGCGGTGGACGATGAGCCCCGAGGCGCACAACGTGCCGATCATCGTGGGCAGGAAGTTCCGCGGGCACACCCCCACGGCCCTGGTGTCGAAGTCCGTTCGCAAGGACCGGCAGGCGTTCACGTTCACCGACAAGGCGTACGGCGTGCCGCGCAAGCGGTCGGTGCTGGTGAACCACGGCGAGGACGTCATGGCGGTGCTCGACAGCGGCGGAGGCAAGCTCCAGAACCTGTGGCACCTCGATCCCAAGCTGAAGGTCGTGTCCGACTCGGGCGGGCAGGTAGTGGTGGGCGACGGCGACTGGAAGGCGTCGATCGTCCAGCTCGCGATGCCGTCGTGCAAGCCCGTCGGCGGCCAGCGGGTGGTGCGCGGGCAGACCTCGCCCTACCAGGGCTGGGTCTCGCCGAGCTACATGCACAAGGAGCCGGCTCCGGTGATCGTCTCGCCCGTGGCCACGTCGCTGCTGACCGTGGTGGTGCCCGGAACCGACCGGCCGGAGGTCAGCTGCTCAGGACGCACTCTGATCGTTCACACCCCGGCCGGTTCGGTCACGCTGCACGCGAGCTCTGCCGGCACGCTGTCGTAGACCTCCTCCCCCGACAGGAGGGCGGCGGGCGGTTATCCGTACACCGAGGGTGACGGGGAGCCGCCCGCCAGAGGACCGGCCGCCAGTTGCTTGGCCTGCTCGGGCACGTGGCCGAGCTTGTCGACCTCCTGTGCCAGCCCCTCGAGGACCGCCCGCAACTGCACCTGCGTGACGTCGGCGAACGTGCGCAGGTAGGCGATCCGGCGCTCCAGCTCCTCGGCCTCGGCGCTCTGCAGCCCGTTGCCCGACGCGCGGTAGGCGCCGACCGCCTGGTTGGCGGCCTCCTCGGCCTGCCGCTGCGCCTCCATCAGGAGTTCCTCGTACTGCCGGCGGGCCTGGCTCACGATGCGCCGCGCGTAGTCCTCCGCCTCCGCGATCTGCGCGTCGGCGGTCTGCTGGGCGCGGGACAGGATGTTGATGGCGTCGACGTTCGGGGTCTGGGACACGGCGGCCTGCTCCGGGTTCATGCCGTGTTCCTTGTACCACTGCTTCATGCGGTCGATGTACGCCCGCAGGTCGGCCTTCTCCTTGTCGCTGGCCGCCATGTCCTCCGCGACGCGGTAGAGGAACGCGCGCACCTCGTCCTCGCTGTAGCCGCGGCGCCCGAGCGAGGTGCGCGTGAACTCCTGCTTGCGCACCCGATCCGGGGTGAGCGGCTGGCGCTCCCCCGTCGGGTTGCCCCAAGGCGTCTCTGCCGTCATGACTCCCGACCCTTGTCGCTCGTGAACTCGTCGAAGTGGATCTGCTCGGTCGGCACGCCGGCGTCCAGCAGCCGTCCGACGGTGGCCTGTGCCATCTCCTCCGAGCCGCAGACGTAGACGTGCTGGCCACGCCATCCCTGCAGCGCGACGTCCACGGCGTAGCCGCGGTTGCCCCGATAGAAGGGGTCATGGGAGACGACCGGCACGACGTTGAGCCAGGGGTGCTCGGCGGCCATCTTGGCCATCGCCTCGTAGTCGTACAGTTCCCTGGAGTTCCGGGCGCCGATCACGAGGTCCACCCTGCGCGTCGGGCCCTCGTAGGCGATCTGCTCCACGAGCGCCTTGAGCGGCGCGAGGCCGGTGCCACCCGCGATCATCAGCAGGTCGCCCTGGACGTCCGCGGGGAGCGTCAGCCGTTCGCCCACCGCCGCGCCCACGCGCAGCACCTCGCCCCGCCGCGCGCCCATGACGAGCGCCGAGCTGAGCACGCCGCCGTCGACCATGCGTACGTGCAGGTCGATGGTGTTGTCCTGGCGGGGCGCGTTGGCGAAGGAGTAGAAGCGCCACACGCGCGGCCGCATGGCGTAGGAGATCGACGCCGACTGGCCCGGGCGGAAGGGGTACTGGTAGTTCAGCCGCGCGCGGATGACGGCGATGCCGAGGGTGCGCGTCTCGTGGCTGATGATCTCCGCCTCCCACCAGGGCGGGGAGACCTTCGACGACTCGTTCGCCGCGTCGACCATCACCTGGGCGACCAGGTTGTACGCCTGCGTCCAGTCGTGCGCGAGAGTGGGCGTCCACCGGTCGCCCAGGAAGTGCTCCAGCGTGGCGAGCAGCGCCTGGCCGACGGCCGGGTAGTGGGTGGCGGTCACCCCGAACTTCCGGTGGTCGCGGCCGAGCTGCTGCAGGAACGGGACGACTTCCTCCACCCGGTCGACGTTGCTGACGACGCGGCCCAGGGCGCCCACGAGCTTGTCACGCTGACGCGCCATCGACACCGGGAACATGTCCCGTACGTCCGGGTTCATCAGGAAAAGAATCGAGTAGAAGTACAGCGGCACCTGGTCGCCCGATCGGGAAACAAGGTGCCAGCTGTCCTTGAGAGCCTGCGTGTCCACTCAGTCGGCCGTTTCCGCGGGCTCGGCGACGATGGACGACTTCACCTTGCCGAGGACGAGGCCGACGTCGCGCAGGATGTCCTCGCCGACGCCGCCGCCCTGCAGCACCGCGACCAGGTGCTCGCCGACCTTGTCGTAGTGCTCCGACGTGATGCCCATGCCGGCGTGGGCCTCGCCCAGGTCACGGCCCTCGTACGGCTCGGGCCCGCCGAGGACGGAGCACAGCAGCATGACCATGTGCCGCTTCAGCCTGGGCATGTCGATGCCGGTGAAGTACGGCTTCAGATCGTCGTCGCCGAGCACGCGATCATAGAAACGCTCGACGACCTCGCGCACCACAGGTGCGCCGCCGATCTGGTCATAGTAAGACGGCGAGGTGATCACAGACCCTCCCATTCCGGGTGCACCAGCGAGGGGGATGACTGCGAGCCGAAAATTTTCGGACTCCACGCAGTCACGTGGCTGGTCATGGTGACAGACGGTCGCTCGGCTCTCACGGCACCGGCCGCCTCCGAAAAAACGATCAGAAGCATGGCGGCAGGCACCGCGACAGCACGGGGTTCGGTGCGCAGCTACTTCTTGCCTTCACCCTCCGTTGAGCCAGAGCGGGGCGCTGAGGCTGGAACCGTGGCCGGATCGCCGATCGTGGCGATGACCGCCTCAGGAGCTTCGCCTATCTAAGCACCAACTAGACTAAATGTCACTAAAACCACAACATTCACGAGCGCATCGTGAGCACCACTCGCACCATCCCTTGAGGAGGGCCTGGCACCACTCAGGCCCTGGTCAGGCCCTGGTCAGGCCCTGGTCAGGCACCGTTTTGCTCAGGCCCTGCCGAGTTGCAGACGAGGCGCCGGCGAGGCGCTGTTCCGGGTTTTGACGAGGCGCCGGCAAGGCCCCGCTCCGGCTTCGGCGACGCGCCGGCAAGGCCTCGCTCCGGCTTCGGCGAGGCGCTGCTCAGGCGCTGTGCCCGGCCCGCAGCAGGCCGTACGTGACCGCCTGCTCGAGCGCCTGCCAGGACGCCTCGATGATGTTCTCGCCCACCCCGACCGTGGCCCACTCGCCGGTCGCGTCACTCGACGTGATCAGCACGCGGGTCACCGCGTCCGTGCCGTGCGTGCCCTCCAGGATGCGGACCTTGAAGTCGATCAGCTCGACCGCGGCCAGCTCGGGGTAGAGCTTCTCCAGCGCCAGCCGCACCGCCTTGTCGAGCGCGTTGACCGGGCCGTTCCCCTCGCCCGTCGCGATGATCCGCTCGCCCTTCGCGTGGAGCTTGACGGTCGCCTCGCTGACCACGTCGCCGCCGGGGCGGCGCTCGACGATCACCCGCCACGACTCGACCGTGAAGTAGCGCCGAAGCTCGCCGTCGACCGTGTCGCGCAGCAGCAGCTCGAACGACGCGTCGGCCGCCTCGAACGTGTGCCCCCTGGCCTCCAGGTCCTTGACCCGTTCGACCAGCTGCCTGGACTGCTCGCCGGTGAGCTCGTAGCCCAGCTCGCGGCCCTTCAGCTCGACCGAGGCGCGGCCGGCCATGTCGGAGACCAGCATGCGCATGTCGTTGCCGACCTCGGCGGGGTCGATGTGCTGGTAGAGGTTCGGGTCCACCTTGATCGCCGACGCGTGCAGGCCCGCCTTGTGCGCGAAGGCCGACGTCCCGACGTACGGCTGGTGGGAGTTCGGCGTGACGTTGGTGACCTCGGTGATCGCGTGGGCGATGCGGGTCATGTCGCGCAGCGACTGCGGCGGCACGAGGTCGAATCCCCGCTTGAGCTGGAGGTTCGCCACCACCGTGAAGAGGTTGGCGTTGCCGGAGCGCTCGCCGTAGCCGTTGGCGCAGCCCTGCACGTGTGTGGCGCCGGCCTTGACCGCGGCCAGCGTGTTGGCGACCGCGCAGCCGGTGTCGTCGTGGCAGTGGATGCCGATGCGGGCCCCGGTGCCGGCCGCCTCGTGCACCACGTCGGCCAGCTCGTCGGGCAGCATGCCGCCGTTGGTGTCGCACAGCGCGACCACCGACGCCCCCGCCTCCGCGGCCGTGCGCAGCACCTCCAGCGCGTACGCCGGGTTGGAGCGGTAGCCGTCGAAGAAGTGCTCGGCGTCGAGGAAGACGCGCTGGCCCTCCGCGGTCAGGTGGGAGACCGTGTCGCGGATCATCGCGAGGTTCTCCTCCAGCGTCGTGCGGAGGGCCAGTTCCACGTGACGGTCGTGACTCTTGGCCACGAGCGTCACGATCGGCGCGCCGGATTCGCGCAGCGCGGCCACCAGTGGGTCGTCGGCGGCCTTCACGCCCGCCCGGCGGGTCGCGCCGAACGCGGCGAGCTGCGCGTGCTTCAGGTCGAGCTCGGTCTGAGCCCGCCGGAAGAACTCGGTGTCCTTGGGGTTCGCGCCCGGCCAGCCACCCTCGATGAAGCCGACGCCGAGGCCGTCCAGGTGACGTGCGATAGCGAGCTTGTCGGCGACCGTGAGGTTCAGCCCCTCCTGCTGGGCACCGTCACGGAGCGTCGTGTCGTACACGTGGAAACGATCGTCGGCCATCTCTGTGTCTCCTTCGCGGGTTGCGTCTCGCCGCGCGCTCATCGGCCTGTGGTTCCGCTTGGGGCCCAAACAAAAAGACCCCTCACGGACGTGAGAGGTCTGCGCGCCGGCGGTGTCCTTTTAGCCGGCGCGCCTGCCGATAATGAGCAGACCGTAGAACATGGTGCTGAGCAGTTTGCCACAGCCGGTCACCCTCTGGCACATCGATCTCATAGTACGAGATATCCGAGAGTGTTCGCGCAGGTCAGCGGGCTGACGATCTAGTGTGAAGCCATGAAGGCCGCCAATTTCATCACCCCTGCCGTCGCCGAGTACGCCGCGGCGCACACGAGCCCGCCGGACGATCTGCTCACCGACCTGGCCGAGGAGACCCACCGGCTGGTGGGCGACCGGATCACCATGCAGATCGCGCCGGAGCAGGGCACCCTGCTGACCATGCTGGTCCGGCTGAGCGGCGCCCGCAGCGCCGTGGAGGTGGGGACCTTCACCGGCTACTCGTCGATCTGCATCGCCAGGGGGCTGCCCGCCGACGGGCGCCTGATCGCCTGCGACGTGAGCGAGGAGTGGACGGCGGTGGCGCGCCGCTACTGGCGGAAGGCGGGTCTCGACGACCGCATCGAGCTGCGCCTCGGCCCGGCCGCGGACACGCTGCGGGCCATGCCGGCGGGTGAGAGCATCGACTTCGCCTTCATCGACGCCGACAAGGCGGGATACCCGGTCTACTACGAGGAGATCCTGCCCCGGCTGAGGCCCGGCGGCCTGATCGCCGTGGACAACACGCTCCAGCACGGCGACATCACCGATCCCGCCGCCGGCGGCACCGTGCCCGTGATGCGGGAGTTCAACGACCTCGTCGCCCGCGACTCCCGGGTGACGAGCGTGCTCCTGACCGTCGCCGACGGCCTCACGCTCATCAGGAAGAACTGAATCCTGGATCTCGATGGACGTAGGGCAATGACCGGGTAATAACGCGCCATAGAGGCGCGGGACGCATGATCGCCGCCCCCTCGATGAGTACGCTCGCGAAGCGATTCGCATTGGCGGATCGCTTTGCCCGGAGCTCGTCTTTATCACCCGGCGTCTGGTGCGACCAGGCGTCTGATCCGAACAGGGGGCGGCGGATGACTTGTCGGCGCGGCAGCAGGGCGTTTCTCACCGGCAGGATCGCCGGTCTCCTTCTCGCCGGAACATCGGCTTCGACCGCGTTCATCGCCGGTGTCGTCCCGCTCGGGGCCGCCGCCGACAACGGGCACGGCCGTGGCGATCGCGCCGTGCGCAACGTCACGTCCACCCAGGGGAAGGACCCGCAGGACCGGCCCGGGGACAGGCTGTCGGTGTCCGGCGACACGCGCAACCACGGCTATCAGCACACGTCCACCAACACCGCGGGCGGCTCCTCGAACGTGCAGAACGCGCTGTGCCGGCGCGCCCGGGTCTGCAACATCACCCAGCACGTGACGGTCGTCGGCCCGACCGCGAGCCCGGCGCCCTCTGCTCCGGCGCCCAGTGCCAGGCCCACTCCGGTGCCCACGGTCACCGTCACGGTGACCGTGACGCCCACGCCGTCTCCCGTCGCGCCGCCGCCCCCCGCTCCGCGCGTCGTGTCGGCTCCGGCGCCGGCTCCCGCTCCGGCGCCCAGGCCGTGCCCGGTCGCGCGGCCCCTGATCAGTGTCGACGCGAGGGCCGGAGTGAGCGGCACCGGCCTGCTCCACGGACTGGTGTCGCTGTCCGTCCTCGCGGTGGCCAGGCCCTGCCCGGGCGCCATCGGCTGAACGACCGCTTGCACCCTGCCTCCGAGCCCCGTTCCTCAAGCCTTGTTCCTCAAGCCCCGTTCCTCAAGCCCGGCCCCTTGAGCACGGCCCCTTGAGCACGGCCCCATGCGCGTCGGCCGTTCAGCCCTGCCCGGCGCACGTTCCGACCGCGCACCGGCCACCACCCGGAGAGAGGCGGGCCGGTGCGGCGACCGTCAGCAGATCTTGTGGATCCAGTGGTGGGTGTCGGGGCGGCTGCCGTACTGGATGCCCACGAGCTCCTCGCGGATCTTCATCGTGACCGGACCGGGCGTGCCGTCGCCGACGGTCCAGCTCCGGTCGACGCCCTTGACGGAGCCGACGGGGGTGACGACGGCGGCGGTGCCGCAGGCGAAGACCTCGGTGAGCTCGCCGGACTCGCAGCCCGCCTGCCACTCCTCGATGGAGATCTTGCCCTCCTCCGCCTTGTATCCCAGCTCGCCGGCCAGGCTGAGGATCGAGTCGCGGGTGATGCCGGGCAGCAGCGTCCCGGTGAGCGCCGGGGTGACGAGGCGGTCGCCGAAGACGAAGAACAGGTTCATCCCGCCCATCTCCTCGACCCACCGGTGCTCGAAGGCGTCGAGCCAGACGACCTGGTCGCAGCCCTCCTCGACGGCCTGCCGCTGGGCCACGAACGCCGCCGCGTAGTTGCCGCCGCACTTGGCGAACCCGGTGCCCCCGGGCGCCGCGCGGGTGTACTCCGTGGACAGCCAGACCGAGACCGGCTTGAGGCCACCGGTGAAGTACGACGCGGCGGGCGAGGCGATCACCATGTACTTGTAGTTCCGCGAGGGGTGGTTCACCCCGAGGGCCTGCTGCGTGGCGATCATGAAGGGACGCAGGTAGAGGCTGTGCCCCTCGGCGGTCGGCACCCAGTCGCGGTCGGTCTGCACGAGGAGTTCGAGCGACTCGACGAACGTCTCCTCGGGAAGCTCCGGCATCGCCATGCGCTGCGCCGACTGGTTGAACCGCGCCGCGTTCGCGTACGGCCGGAAGGCGACGATGGAGCCGTTCGGCTGCCGGTAGGCCTTGAGCCCCTCGAACAGCTCCTGGGCGTAGTGGAACACCGACGTCGCCGGGTCCAGCACGAGCGGACCGTACGGCTGGAGCTTCGCGTCGTGCCAGCCCTCCCCCTCGGTCCAGTCGATGGAGATCATGTGGTCGGTGAAGACCTGACCGAAGCCGGGGCTCGCCAGCAGCTGCTCGCGCTCGGCCGCAGAGCGGGCCTGCGGATTGAGCTGCACGTCGAACCTGAGGTGGGTGGTCATGCGGGGTCCTTCTCTCTACGTCGTCGTAGTAATTGTGCGACGAGTCGGCTAAGGGAAAACTAGGGCATTTCACAGATATGAAAAAGCGCATGGCGGCCCATACCGGGCCGCCATGCGCGTGATGTCGGGATGAGCGGCCGGAATCAGCCGGCTACTCGGGCGGCGATGTCGTCGCCGATCTCGCGGGTGGAGCGTGCCGTCCACGCGCTCTGGCGCTCGATCAGGTCGTCGGCCACGGCCTGCTCGACACGGGCCGCCGCCTGGGCGTGGCCGAGGTGGTCGAGGAGCATGGCGACCGACAGGATCGTGGCGGTCGGGTCGGCCTTGCCCTGGCCCGCGATGTCGGGCGCGCTGCCGTGGACGGGCTCGAACATGGACGGCGCCGTGCGGGCCGGGTTGACGTTGCCGCTGGCCGCGAGGCCGATGCCGCCGGCGACCGCCGCGCCGATGTCGGTCAGGATGTCGCCGAACAGGTTGTCGGTGACGATCACGTCGAACCGCTGCGGCTGGGTGATGAAGAACATGGAGGCCGCGTCGACGTGGCAGTAGTCGGTCTCGACCTCGGGGAACTCCAGGCCGAGCCGGTCGACGGTGCGCGCCCACAGGTCGCCCGCGTAGGTGAGCACGTTGGTCTTGTGGACCAGCGTCAGCTTGCGGCGCGGCCGGGTCATGGCCTTCTCGAAGGCGTAGCGCACCACGCGCTCGACCCCGTAGGCCGTGTTCAGGGACTCCTGGGTGGCGATCTCGTGCGGCGTGCCGCGGCGCATCGCGCCACCGGCTCCGGCGTACGGCCCCTCGGTGCCCTCACGGACGACGACCATGTCGATGTCCTCGGGACGGGCCTGTCCGAGCGGGGTCGTCACGCCGGGGAACAGCTTGACCGGGCGGAGGTTGACGTAGTGGTCGAGCTCGAAGCGCAGGCGCAGCAGCAGGTCGCGCTCCAGGACACCGGGCGGGACGCTCGGGTCGCCGACGGCGCCGAGCAGGATCGCGTCGTAGCCGCGCAGCTCGTCGAGCACCTCGTCGGGAAGCGTCTGCCCGGTCGCGTGATAGCGCCTGGCGCCGAGGTCATACTCGGTGGTCTCGGACTTGACGCCCGCGGCGTTGAGGACCTTGAGGCCTTCGGCGACGACCTCGGTGCCGATACCGTCACCGGGGATGACTGCCAGGCGGATGTTGCTCGACTCCATGCGTGTACCTTACCGGTTGTCTCGTGGATCGAAACACGATCTCACTATTCGGTCCATACCCGGGCGCACCTGCCGGTCAGGCGGGTCCAGACGCGACGGCACGTTCGAAAACGAGGTCGCGCGCCGTGGACAGCCCGACCGCCAGCGCCCCGAGGATCACGGCGTCCGGCCCGAGCGTGGACACCTCGATCCGCGGTGGCGCGAGGGCCACCAGCGTCTCCAGCCGCTCGGCCACCGCGTCGGCGAGCAGGTCGCCGGCCTGTGCGCCGATGCCGCCGCCGAGCACGATCAGCTCGGGATCGAGCACGGCGATCACCCCGGCGAGAGCGCGGGCGACGTGACCGGCCTCGGCGGCCAGCACCTCGCGCCCGGCCGGGTCGCCGCGGCGCGCCGCGGCGACGACCTCACCGGCCGTGGCCGCCGTCATGCCGAGACGCGCCGCCGCCGCCACGATGCCGTCGGCGGACGCGACCGACTCGAACTCACCGCGCCCGGCTCCCGGGCCGTCCGCCCTTTCCGGAACGCCCATCGGCAGGTGGGAGATCTCGCCGGCCGCTCCCCGGGCACCCCGGTAGAGACCGCCGTCGATCATCACACCCATGCCGACGCCCGTCCCGATGGACACGAGGACGAAGTGGGAGACGCCCTTGCCCAGGCCGTACGCGCCCTCCCCCACCGCCGCGAGGTCGACGTCGTTCTCCACGGTGTAGGGCGAGCCGGTCACACCGGCCAGCGCGTCCACCGCGCCGGGGCGTTCCCAGCCGGGCAGGCCGGGCGCGAGCCGGAGCGCCCCGCTCTCCTTGTCGTGGATTCCGGGAGTGCCGAACACGGTGACGGTGACGTCACCGGATGCCAGGCCGGCCTCGGCGACGACCTCGGCGGCCAGCCGCTCCAGCTGCCCCACCAGGCCGTCGTACGACCGCGCCGCCGAGGGCTCCTGCCTGCGGACGACGACGTCGCCCACGAGATCGGCGAGCGCGAGCCGCACGGTGGTGCGGCCGATGTCGGCCGCGAGCACCCAGCCCGCCTCCGGCCTGATCTCGTAGAGCAGCGCGGCACGGCCGGTGCCGCCGGTACGCAACCCGACAGGACGGACGAGCCTGGCACGCTCCAGGTCGGCAAGCGCCATCGAGATCGTCGGCTTCGACAGGCCGGTCACCTGGGCGAGCTCGGGGCGCGAGGCCTTGCCGAGGCGGAAGATCTCGGTGAACACCGCCCGCTGGTTGATCAACCGGAGCAGGCTCGTCGTGTTCGCGGCCCCACCGCCGATGCTCACCACGCACTCAAGATTGACACATCCGGAGGGTGGCCGTTCCCGCCCATTTCCGGCCAGACCGGCTTTCCGGCCAGGTCAGCGCTGCGGTACGCCCCCGTTGTCGCGACGGTCGAGCGCGATCTGCAGCGCCGCCGCCGCCTCGTCCTCGGCGTCCTCGGAACGACCCCAGGGATACATCTCGTACATGGCGATTCTCTCTTCGACGGAGAAATGCGGAGAGCGGGACCCGGCTGTCGCGGGTCCAATGCGTCGGCCGCCGATGGAACGCGGGTCACGCGTCACGGGCGGGCCGAAGGCCGGCTGCGCGGCGCTCCGCGACGGGCCGGCCTGCCCTGATCAGGCCCCGTCGCGGCAGGTGGAAGCGCGGGGCGCCTCGTCATCGCAAGAGTACCCCACAATCTCGTAGGACGACCTAGTATCTCACCTGGTGAGACGCCGTCCATGAATCGGGAAAACGGATGGGAGAAAACGAACGGCCCGGCGCACGAGGCGCCGGGCCGTTCGATGAGGCGGTATCGGAGGGTCAGTCCTCCAGGTCGACCGTGCGGCCGCTGTCGGCGCCGATCTCCCCCGCGATCTGCTCGACGACGTCGGACGGGATCGCCGTGTCGACCGTCAGCGCGATGAGCGCCTTGCCGCCCTTCACGTCCCGGGAGACCTGCATGGAGGCGATGTTCACGTTCTGCTCGCCGAGCAGGCGGCCGACGATGCCGACGATGCCGGGACGGTCGGCGTAGGTGAAGAACGCCAGGTGCTCGGTCGGCTCGATCTCCATCGCGTAGCCGTTGACCTCGACGATCTTGGTGATCTGCCGCGGGCCCGACAGGGTGCCGGAGACCGAGACCGTGCGGCCGTCGGCGAGCACGCCGCGCACCGTGACGACGTTGCGCCAGTCGGGGCTCTCCGCGCTGGTGACCAGCTCGACCACGACGCCGCGGTCCTTGGCCAGCAGCGGCGCGTTGACGTAGGTCACCGCGTCCTCGACGACGTCGGTGAAGACGCCCTTGAGGGCGGCCAGTTCCAGGACCCGGACGTCCTGCGCGGCGATCTCGCCGCGGACCTCGACGTCGAGGCGGGTGGCCACCTCGCCCGCGAGCGCGGTGAAGATGCGGCCGAGCTTCTCGGTGAGCGGCAGGCCCGGCTTGACGTCCTCGGCGACCGCGCCGCCCTGGACGTTCACCGCGTCGGGCACGAACTCGCCGGCGAGCGCCAGCTTGACGCTGCGGGCGACCTGCGTGCCGGCCTTCTCCTGGGCCTCGTGAGTGGAGGCGCCGAGGTGCGGCGTCACCACGACCTGGTCGAACTCGAACAGCGGGCTGTCGGTGCAGGGCTCCTTGGCGAACACGTCGATGCCCGCGCCCGCGACGCGGCCCTCCTTGAGAGCGGCGTAGAGGGCGTTCTCGTCGATGATCCCGCCACGCGCGACGTTGATCAGCCGGACCGTCGGCTTGACCATGTGCAGCTCGCGGTCGCCGATGAGGCCGATGGTCTCCTTCGACTTGGGCAGGTGGACCGTGATGAAGTCGGACTGCTGGAGCACCTCCTCCAGCGACGCCAGCCGCACGCCCATCGCCGCCGCGCGGGCCGGCTGCAGGTAGGGGTCGTACGCGATGAGCTCGACGCCGAACGGCTGCAGGCGCTGCGCGACAAGCTGGCCGATCTTGCCGAGGCCGAGGATGCCGATGACCTTCTCGTCGAGCTCGACACCGGTGTACTTCGAGCGCTTCCACTCGCCGCTCTTGAGCGCGGAGTGCGCCTGAGCGACGTTGCGGGCGCTGGCGAGGATCAGCGCGACCGTGTGCTCGGCGGCGCTGGTGATGTTGGAGGTCGGGGCGTTCACGACCATGACGCCGGCCTTGGTCGCCGCCTCGACGTCGACGTTGTCCAGGCCCACGCCGGCCCGGGCGACGACGCGCAGCTTGGGCGCCGCCGCGATGGCCTCCGCGTCGACCTGGGTGGCGCTGCGTACGATCAGGGCGTCCACGTCGGCGAGGGCGGGCAGGAGCTGCGACCGGTCGGCGCCGTCGGTGTGCCGGACCTCGAAGTCCGCGCCGAGCACGGCGAGACCCGCTTCTGAGAGCTCTTCTGCGACAAGTACGACGGGCTTGTTCACTGGGTTGAGTCCTTCGTGAAGTGCGACAGCGCGGACGACGTGAGTCTATCCGGGCCTTGTGAAGGCTCTCACGAGCGCCCGGCATACGAGACGACGCAAGGTCTCGGCGGTGTCGCGGCGGCACGACGACCTGGTCTCGGAATCGCGGTCCGCGCGGCTCCGGGCGGCTCCCGGCGGCTCCGGGCGGCTCCACGCAGCCCGGCTGCCGGGAGGTTCCGGTGGGGTTCAGGGGATTCGTGAGACTCGCTCACGTACGGGCCCAGCCGATGGATGTACCCCGGCTTAGCCTGATCCATCCAGACTGCCACCCATCTCGGTATTGATCGCACCTAATCTTGGGGATTAGCCTGATTCGCCATGGTCCAGTCCCTATCGTTCAGGCTATGAGCATCGGGAACCCCTCCCTGGGCGACGTTCTCGCGCGGCATGGCAGCCCCCGGCAACTCCTGGCGGCCCTCGCGGAGTGGGGCATCCTGGTGGCGGTCCGCCCCGACCGCTCCGTGGTGCTCGGCACTACGCAGAACGGCGAACGCGTTCTGCTCGGCTACACGGGACCGGCGACCTATGCCCGGCACCGTGGGAGCCACTCCCTGTCGGCGTGCGACGCCGACACCATCCTCGACATCCAGCGCGTCACGGGCGTGCGCGAGATCGTGATCGACGCGGCCGGCCCCGCCGCCGCCGCCGTGCCGATCGACGACCTGCGCCGATATCTGGAGCAGAACCGCACCGGTCCCGCTCCGGCGCTGTCGGCCCTGGGCTCGGCCGCCCCCACGGCGTACGCCACGGGCGCGATGGCGACCGTGACCCGCGCGCAGGCGGCGCGGCAGGCTCCACCGCCGCCCACGCCCGTCCCTCCCATGCCCGCCCCTGTCCCGGAGGCGGCCTCCGCGCTCCCGCAGTGGGTCCCCGCTCCGCGGCAGCACCTGTCGGGGGCGATGCAGGTCGTGGACCCCGGCTATCGCAGGACGCGCCATCCGATCCTGCCGGCGCTGCGAGTGGCGGTCGCCGAGCTGCTGCCGGAGTATCCCTACGTCCACCACGTCTGGATCTCCGAGGCGCGTACGGCCGCCGGGCTGTGGGGGATCATGCTGCACGTCAAGGTGCACATCTCGGGCGCCGACGACATCGTGAAGGAGCTGCACCGGCGGGTGCGCAGCCGGCTGCCGCAACTGGCGGCCAGCGAGGCGCCGGTGCTCATGGCCCGGGTCGCCGACGCCCACACCGAACGCCGCCTGATCGAGATCGGCGCGCACGTCGTCTTCCCCGACGTACGCGACTGAGCCCGCGGGCCCGTCACCGATCTCCGCCGGGGCCGCCCCGGCGGAGATCGGCGGGACACCGGGCAGCCGCCGAACCGTTGCCGATCAGTCCTTCCTAACGGACGCTTGCTCGGCTTGAATGGCGACCATGGTTTCCACGGCGACGCCGTCCCCGTCGAAGGTCTCCCTCGGGGTTCGCCTCGGGTACGCCGTCGGCTCGTTCTGCACGGCCAACTTCTCCACGATCCCCGGGCTGCTGCTGCTCTTCTACATGACCAACGTGCTCGCGGTCCCCGCCGCGCTCGCGGGCGTCGTGCTCTTCGTGCCCAAGGCCTGGGACCTGATCGCCAACACGCTGGTCGGCCGATGGTCGGACCGCACGGTCTCGCGGTGGGGACCACGCCGCCCCTGGCTGCTCGCCGGGGCCGCGGTGCTGCCGGTGTCGTTCGCCCTCATGTTCGCCGGCCCGCCGATCACCGGCGTCCCCGCCGCCGTGTACGTCGGCGTCACCTTCCTGGCCGCCGCGACCGGATACGCCCTGTACGAGGTGCCGTACAAGGCGATGCCCGCGGAGATGACGACCGACTATCACGAGCGGACCTCGCTGCTGCAGTGGCGCATGGCGCTCATCGCGGTCTCGATCGCCATGAGCGGCATCCTCGCGCCGACGCTCGCCGGCGAGACGGCCGACGGCTACCGCGTCATGGGCGTCACCTTCGGCGTGATCCTTCTCGTCGCGATGCTGGGCTCGTTCTTCGGCACCGCCCGCGCGCCCTTCACCGCACCGCGCAAGTCCGAGGGGACGCTCCGGGAGCAGCTCGCCGCCGCCCGCACCAGCAAGCAGTTCCTGTGGCTCCTCGGGCTCAGCTCCGCGCAGACGCTCGGGGCCGGCGTGATGCTCGCCGGGGCGCCCTATTTCGCCGCGTACGCGCTCGACGACACCGCCGCCACCACCACGCTCTTCGCGGCGCTCGTGGGGCCGATGCTGATCACGATGCCGCTGTGGGTGTGGCTGGCCCGCAAGCTCGACAAGCGCGGCGCCATGATCCTCTGTGGTGCGCTGTTCACGATCGGCGCGCTGCTGCTCCTCGCGACGCCCGCGTTCGGCGAGCTGTACGCGCACCTGTGCGTGATGATCGTGGGCTTCGGCTACGCGGGCACCCAGCTGCTGCAGTTCTCCATGCTCGCCGACGTCATCGCGTACGACGGCATGCTCAGCGGCGAGCGCAGGGGCGGGATCTTCACCGGCCTGTGGACCGCGGTGGAGAACGCGGTCCAGGCGCTCGGGGCGACCGCGTACGGATGGGTGCTGAGCCTGGGCAGCTTCGCCTCCTCCGACCCCGAGCATCCGGTGACCCAGCCGGACAGCGCCCACGTCGCCGTGGTGATCGGCGTGACCGTGGTGCCCGCCCTGATCACGTTCGCGGGCGTGCTGATGACCCTCAGGTACGACCTCACCGCCGACCGCCTCGCCGCCGTCACCGGCGGGAGCACGCCCTCCGCGGCTCCCGTCTCCGGGAGCGACGGGCAGCACGGCGGACAGGACCGCACGCAGGACGGCGGGCGGCCCGAACCCGGAGAAGTGCTCCGCACCGAAGAATGAGGTGATCGGGCGGCCTCGCGCCGCTGGCGGCGCCCCGCCGGGCCGAGGCCGGCGTCCGGACAGGGGCCCGGCCTGCCACGCTCACGTCGTCCGCGGGCCGGTCGACGGCGGCGCCGGATGCCGGGAGGGCGACGACCGGGTGACGGCCGGCCGTCCGCCGTGGTGGGAGCGCTGCCGCGAGCGGCTGGAACGGGTGGCGCGGGAGGCCGCGGACGACCTTAAACGCGCCTCAAGCCGGTCTCTGCGCTGATCACGCCGCTGACCTGCGGATTATCGGACATCCAAGGCATTGCGCGGCATAAAAGAAGTTTAAGAGAAGGTAGATACTTTCCTCCTTGGACCGATTTATCACCACATGTCGGTCTCTAGCGCACCATAATGACGACTTCCCCAGCGTCTAACCCCCACTGGAGGAATGATCGTGAACAGAGCGCTCGGAGCGGTCCTGTGCCTCGGGAGCGTCGCGGCCGCCGGCATGACGGCGGTGCCGGCTCAGGCCGAGGCCTGGCACGCGGGCTGCCGGGTCGCCGCCGCGAAGCCGTACGTCAGCGTGGACGGCAAGATCCGCGCGGCGGGCTCGCGGGCCGGTTGCGTCGACAACGCCCGTTTCCGGGTCCGGATCGTGAAGAGCAGGCCGGGCCCCGACCGCGTGGTCAAGAGCGGCTCCAAGGTGGTCAGGAACGCGCGCGTCACCGTGGCGCTGACCTGCGTGAACGGCGCGTACTACAGCGTCGTCACCGACTATCGCGGCCACGTCTCGCGCTCGAAGCCGGTGCGCCTCGACTGCGACATCCCCACCACGGTTCCCACCGCCACCTCCTCCCCACGCCCCAGCGGCACCCCCTCCACCATCCCCACCACCACTCCCAGCACCACCCCCAGCACCACTCCCAGCACCACCCCAAGCACCACCCCAAGCACGGCCCCCGCCCCGAGCGCCCCCACCCCCGCCGCGCCCAGCGCCTCTCCGACGAGCGGCTCGGCCGTGGGCACCGCCATCGAGAACGAGGTGGTGCGCCTCACCAACGTCGAGCGGGCCAAGGCGGGCTGCGGCCCGCTGAAGCACGACGCGCGCCTGCGCGCCGCCGCGTACGCCCACTCGGCCGACATGTCCGCGAAGAACTACTTTGACCACACCTCGAAGGACGGCCGTTCCTTCGCCGACCGCATCACGGCCGCCGGCTACACCTGGCGGGCCGCGGCGGAGAACATCGCCAAGGGCTACGGCACGGCCCAGGCCGTGGTCCAGGGCTGGATGAACAGCCCCGGGCACCGGCAGAACATCCTCAACTGCACCTACACCGACATCGGGGTCGGGTACGTCGCCGCGGGCGGCCCGTACTGGACCCAGGACTTCGGCCGGCAGTAGAGCCGACGGTAGAGACGCGCCGACGGCGCAGGGAGCGGGGACGCCATGCCCGGCGCCCCCGCTCCCACCCCGGGATCGACGGGGAATACGGCGGTCTTCTGGACACCTCGGACCACTGCGACGGATACTCCTTTCATGAGCTCTCCCCCGGTTCGCGCATCGGACGGGGACCGCGAGCGTGCGCTCAGCGAGCTCCGCGACCGGGCCGCCGAAGGACGCCTGTCCATGGAGACCTTCGTCGGCCGGGTGGACCTCGCGCTCCGTGCTCGCAGTCGCAACGAGTTGGACGAGCTGGTCTCCGACCTCCCGCACCGCGGGCGCTGGCGCAGAAGGATCACCGACGCCGTCGCCTCCGTGTCGGAGCTGAGCAGCCGGATCGAGTCCGCCTGGCGGCGTCCCCGGCTGCCCCGGCTCGCCCTGCCCGCCGACGGCCGGGCCCGCTATCTGGTCGGCCGCGGCTCCTCCTGTGACCTCGTCCTCGCCGACCTGACCGTCTCGCGGGTGCACGCCGAACTGCGGCGGGAGCAGGACTCCTGGCTGCTCGTCGACCTCGGCTCGATGAACGGCACCCGGCTGAACGGCTGGCGCCTGGTCGGCCCCGCGTCCGTACGGGCAGGCGACGAGGTGGCCTTCGGCGACTGCGTGTTCCTGGTCTCGATGCCCGCCTGATCGTTATACGTACATTTCCGTATTGCCGCCCCGGCACGGCTCGCCGACGATCGCGGAAAGCCACTCACCCGGGAGCGGACCGTGCGATTGTCACGACGTATCACGATCATGCTGGCCGGTGCCGTCCTGGCCACCGGAATCGCCGGGTCCGGCGTCCCCGCCGGAGCGCGGGGTCCGGCCCCCGGCATCGCGGACCTGACCCGCGACCTCGACCAGATCCTCGCCGACTCCCGGCTGGCCCCCGCGCGGGCGGGCGTCGCCGTACGTGCCGCCGCCAGCGGCGAGGACCTCTACTCCCTCGACGCGGACAAGCTGTTCGCCCCCGCATCCAACACCAAGCTGCTCACCTCCGCCGCCGCTCTCGACACGCTCGGCGCGGACTTCCGGTTCACGACCGACGTGCTCGCCGCGTCCAAGGCGGGCCGTACGGTCGTGGGCGACCTCACGCTGCGGGGCACGGGCGACCCCACCATGCTCGCCGCCGACTACGACGCGCTCGCCGCCAAGGTCGCGGCGGCCGGCGTCAAGGTCGTCACGGGACGGCTGGTCGCCGACGACACCTGGTTCGACGACGTACGGCTCGGCACCGACTGGGCCTGGGACGACGAGCCGTACTACTACGCCGGGCAGATCTCGGCGCTGACCGCGGCGCCCGACACCGACTACGACGCGGGCTCCGTGATCGTCTCGGTCGCGCCCGGAAGCGGCCCCGGCAAGGCCGCCAAGGTCTCCACCACCCCGGCCACCGGCTACGTGACGATCGTGAACAAGGCCGTCACCGGCGACGAGACGGACGTGCTCGTCGAGCGGCAGCACGGCACCAACACCGTCGTGGTCAGCGGCACGGTCGCCGAGCCGTACGACGAGTGGGTCGCGGTGTGGGACCCCACGCTCTACGCGGCCACCCTGTTCCGTGAGGGGCTGGCCCGGCACGGCGTGAAGGTGCTCGGGCCGACCGTGCGCGGGACCGCCACCGCGAAGGCGGTCACGGTCGCCGCACGCCGGTCGATGCCTCTCGGCGACCTGCTCGTGCCGTTCCTGAAGCTGAGCAACAACATGCACGCGGAGATCCTCACCAAGGCGATGGGACGCAAGGTCTCCGGCGCGGGAACATGGGCGGCCGGGCTCGCCGTGACGACCGCGTTCGCGCAGGCCAACGGTGTGAAGACGCTGCGGCTGCGGGACGGCTCGGGCCTGTCCCGGGTGGACGCCCTGACGCCCGGCGGGATCACCGCCCTGCTCGCGGCGGTGCGCGGCAAGCCCTGGTTCCCCACCTGGTACGCCGCCCTGCCGATCGCGGGAGAGGCGGAGCGCATGGTCGGCGGGACACTGCGCAGCAGGATGGGCGGCACGGCGGCGGCCGGGAACGTGCACGCCAAGACCGGCTCGCTGACCGGCGTGACCGCGCTGTCGGGCTACGTGACCAGCGCGGACGGCGAGCCGCTGGTCTTCTCGGTCATCAGCAACGGCTACCTGTCCGGCCCGCCGCGCGACCTGGAGGACCGGATCGCCGTCAGGCTGGCGCAGTTCACCAGGAACGCCCCGGTCGATGAGACGGTCGATGAGACGGTCGATGAGGCGGCGGGCGTCTCGGCGGACGCGCGCGGTGTGGCTCCGGAGCCGACGCCGCAGGAGACCGGCCAGGCGTCGCGGCGGCCCTCGGCCGGTGACCTCGAATGCTCCTGGCTCAAGCCCGCCCGGTGCTGACCCCGTCCGGCCCCGGCCGCTAGACCGGCGGCGACAGTGCTCTGAGGTCCGCCTACCGGCTGCGACGGTGCCGGGCCGTTCGGGTCCCAGCGCTGACCGGCGGGGTCGGCGGGGTCGGCGGGGGCTGGTGGGGGCTGGTGGGAGCTGCCGGAAACCGGTGGGGGGCAGTGCCGGTCGGCGGGGGCCGGTGCCGGTCGGCGGGAGGCGTGAAACGCGACGCGGCGCCGCGCCCCGCCCTTCCGGGCGGGGAGCGGCGCCGCGGTCACGCGAGCGTTCGCGAGCCTCAGGCCTGCTCGCCCTTGAGCCAGCTCATCATCGGGCGGAGCTTGCCGCCGGTCTGCTCGATGGAGTGGCCCGCCAGCTCCTCGCGGTAGCGCTTGAAGTTGGTCTGGCCGGAGTCGAACTCCTCGACCAGCTCGCGGGCGAAGCGGCCGTCCTGGATCTCGTCGAGGATGCGGCGCATCTCCTTCTTGGTCTCCGCGTTGACCACGCGCGGGCCACGGGTGTAGCCGCCGTACTCGGCGGTGTCGGACACCGACCAGTACATCTTGGAGATGCCGCCCTCGTACATGAGGTCCACGATCAGCTTCATCTCGTGGAGGCACTCGAAGTAGGCGACCTCCGGCTGGTAGCCGGCCTCGATCAGCGTCTCGAAACCGGCCTTGATCAGCTCGGAGACGCCGCCGCACAGCACGGCCTGCTCGCCGAACAGGTCGGTCTCGGTCTCCTCGGTGAAGGTCGTCTTCAGCGCGCCGGCGCGGGTGCCGCCGATGCCCTTGGCGTACGACAGCACGAGCGGCCAGGCGTTGCCGGTGGCGTCGCGCTCGACGGCGACCAGACAGGGCACGCCGCGACCGGCCGAGTACTGGCGGCGGACCAGGTGACCCGGGCCCTTCGGCGCCACCATCGCGACGTCGACGCCCGCCGGGGCCTCGATGAGGCCGTAGCGGATGTTGAGGCCGTGGCCGAAGAACAGCGCGTCGCCCTCGACGAGGTTCGGCGCGACGTGCTCGGCGTACAGGTGCCGCTGGATGTGGTCCGGCGCGAGGATCATCGTGAGGTCGGCCTCTTCGACGGCCTCGCCCGGCGACAGCACGCGCAGCCCGTCGGCCTCGGCCTTCTCCCGGCTCTTGGAGCCCTCGGGCAGGCCGACCCGGACGTCCACACCCGAGTCGCGCAGGCTCAGGGCGTGCGCGTGGCCCTGGCTGCCGTAACCCAGCACCGCGACGTGGCGGCCCTGGATGATCGACAGGTCGGCGTCGTCGTCGTAGAAGATCTCAGTCACTTGCTTGCCTTTCACGGGTTGTCCGTCGCGACGTGCCTGCCATGGGAGCTATGCGCTGCGGTCGAGGGCGCGAAGCGAGCGGTCGGTGATGGAACGGGCGCCGCGGCCGATGGCCACCATGCCCGACTGCACGAGCTCCTTGATGCCGTACGGCTCAAGGACCCGGACGAACGCCTCCAGCTTGTCGGTCGTCCCGGTGACCTCGATCGTCACCGCGTCCGGAGCCACGTCAACGCAGCGTGCCCGGAAGAGGTTCACGAGTTCGAGGACGTGCGACCGGCTCTCCGAGTCGGTCCGCACCTTGATCAACATCAGCTCGCGCTGCACCGACTGGCTGTTGTCGAGCTCGACGATCTTGATGACGTTGACCAGCTTGTTGAGCTGTTTGGTGACCTGCTCCAGCGGGAGGTCCTCCACGTTGACGACGATGGTCATCCGCGAGATGTCGTCGTGCTCCGTGGGCCCGACCGCCAGCGAGTCGATGTTGAACCCGCGGCGGCTGAACAGGGCGGCGACCCGGGCCAGCACGCCCGGCTTGTTCTCCACCAGCACGGACAGCGTGTGGCGACTCATGCTTGCTCCATCTCCTCGCGCTGCTGGTCGTGAACGGGTCGGGCCTGGGCGGGGCTCATTCTCCACCCTCCCAGTTCGGCGCCATGTCACGGGCGTACTTGATGTCGTCGTTGCTCGTGCCGGCCGCGACCATCGGCCAGACCATCGCGTCCTGGTGCACGACGAAATCGACCACCACCGGCACGTCGTTGATCTCCATGGCCTTGCGGATCGTGTCGTCCACGTCCTCGGGACGCTCACACCGCAGGCCGACGCAACCGTACGCTTCGGCGAGCTTCACGAAGTCGGGAATGCGCTTGGGCCGCTGCAGATCGGTGTTGGAGTAGCGCTCGTCGTAGAACAGGGTCTGCCACTGGCGGACCATGCCGAGGTTGCCGTTGTTGATGACCGCCACCTTGATCGGCACACCCTCGATCGCGCAGGTCGCCAGCTCCTGGTTGGTCATCTGGAAGCATCCGTCGCCGTCGACGGCCCACACGACCTTGTCCGGGCGGCCCATCTTGGCGCCCATGGCGGCCGGCACGGCGTACCCCATCGTGCCCGCGCCGCCGGAGTTGATGAACGTCCCCGGGTGCTCGTACTTGATGAACTGGGCGGCCCACATCTGGTGCTGGCCGACGCCCGCCGCGTAGATCGCGTCCGCTCCGACCAGCGCGCTCAGCCGCTCCATGACGTACTGCGGGGCCAGCGAGCCGTCGGCGAACTCCTCGTAGCCCAGCGGGTAGGTCTCCTTGTAGCCGTTGAGCAGCCGCCACCACTCGCTGTAGTCGCCCTTGCGGCCCTCGGCCTGCTCGGTCCGCACCGCCGTGATCAGGTCGCCGATCACCTCGCGGCAGTCGCCCACGATCGGGACGTCGGCGTGGCGGTTCTTGGAGATCTCCGCGGGGTCGATGTCGGCGTGGATGACCTTGGCGTGCGGAGCGAAGCTGGACAGCTGGCCGGTGACCCGGTCGTCGAACCGGGTGCCGAGCGCGATCAGCAGGTCGGAGCGCTGCAGGGCGCCGACGGCCGAGACGCTGCCGTGCATGCCGGGCATGCCCATGTGCTGGGGGTGGCTGTCGGGGAAGGTGCCCCGCGCCATCAGCGTGGTGACCACCGGGATGCCGGTCAGCTCGGCCAGCTCCAGCAGCTCGGCCGAGGCGCGCGCCTTGTGCACGCCGCCGCCGACATAGAACACCGGCCGCTTGGCCTCGGTCATCAGCCGGGCGGCCTCGCGAATCTGCTTGGAATGCGGCCGGGTCACCGGACGGTAGCCGGGAAGCTGCATGACCGGCGGCCAGGAGAAGGTGGTGGTCGCCTGCAGGGCGTCCTTGGCGATGTCCACCAGCACCGGCCCCGGACGGCCGGTCGCGGCGATGTGGAACGCCTCGGCGATGGTCCGCGGGATGTCCTCGGCCTTGGTGACGAGGAAGTTGTGCTTGGTGATCGGCATCGTGATACCGGAGATGTCGGCTTCCTGGAACGCGTCGGTCCCGATGAGCGGGGTGGAGACCTGCCCGGTGATCGCGACGATCGGCACCGAGTCCATGTAGGCGTCGGCGATCGGGGTCACCAGATTGGTCGCCCCCGGGCCGCTGGTGGCCATGCACACCCCGACCCTGCCGGTCGCCTGCGCATAGCCCTCGGCCGCGTGGCCGGCGCCCTGCTCGTGCCGTACAAGCACGTGCCGGACCTTGGTCGAGTCGTAGAGGGGATCGTAGGCGGGGAGAATGGCCCCGCCGGGGATCCCGAACACCGTGTCGACCCCGACCTGCTCCAGCGCCCGCACGAGGGCCTGGGCACCTGTCATTTTCTCGGTCATCGGCTCGTTCCTTGTGGCTGAGCTTGCTTCTGGCTGGGCTGCTTGGCGTGGCTCCTGGCATAAAAAATGCCCCATCCGCTGAGCGGAGCTGGGGCGCGCGCAGGACCTAGTGCTTCGTCAGGCTGCGCGCCTGCGAAGTACTACGAGAATCCCACCGCTATGCATGGCTACAACGATGTCCGATGGAGCGCCTCCACGTCAAATCATGTGGGACGCCCGTCTCGCCATCCAAGACACCCACAACGGACTCCCAGGCTATGCGACCCGCAGCGCGGCCGGCACGACGCCGCGTGTCCGCGCCACCGTTCTGGACTGAGGCGCGCGGGTGCGAAGCGACCACGCGCGACGAGGGACGCGCTCCTTGCGTGCCGCAGGCACGGCCCAGCCGATCAAAGCGCCCAGACGATCGACGCTGCCCCCTGGCGCGCCTCCGGCATGACGCTGTGCTCACGGCGCGCCTTCGGCGCGGCTCAGGCGGTGTTCTGGAGGGTCGTGCTCGGCATCAGGGAGTCGACGCCCCGTGCGGTCATGGGACGGGCCACCAGATAGCCCTGGCCGCGCGTGCAGCCCATCTTGCGCAGGAGGTCGAGTTGCTCGGGCCGCTCGATGCCCTCGGCGACGACGATCAGCCCGAGGTCGTTGCCGAGCTGCACGATCGTCTTCGTCAGCAGGGTCAGCGTGTCGTCGCGGCCGAGTCCGGAGACGAACGACGGGTCGATCTTGATCATGTCGACCGGCAGTTGCCGCAGGAACGCGAGCGACGCGTAGCCGGTGCCGAAGTCGTCGATGGCCAGCCGTACGCCGAGTGTCCTCAGCTCCGACAGCCTGCTGATCATCTCGCCGGCGTCCTCGACCAGCATCTCCTCGATGACTTCGAGGGTCAGCTTGCTGGCGGGCAGCCCGCTCTCGCTCAGCGCCTCCGCCACGGTCTCCACGAAGCGCGGGGCCATGATCTGCCGCGCGGACAGGTTCAGCGCCAGCCCGATGTCCCACGACGACGCGCGCCAGGCCGCCACCTCGCGGCACGCCTCGCGCAGGATCCACTCGCTGAGCGGCACGATGATCCCGGTGTCCTCGGCGGGCCCGAGGAACTGCTCGGGCGGCACGAACGTGCTGCCCCGCCACCAGCGCACCAGCGCCTCGACGGCGGTCACCTGCGACGTGGCCAGGTCGACCACGGGCTGATACTCGATCGCGAACTGGTTCTCCAGCAGCGCCCGCTGCAGGTCGGAGGCGATCTCCAGGCGGCGCAGGACGTCGGCGTGCATGTGGGTGGCGAAGACCTCCACCCGGCGCCCGCCGAGCTCCTTGGCCCGCGACATCGCCACGTCGGCGTTGCGCAGCAGGTCTCCGGGCGGCAGGTCCTCCTCGGCGAAGGCCACGCCGACGCTGGCCGTCAGCGCGATGTCGCGGTCGGCCACCCGGAACGGCTCGTTGGAGACCGCGCGGACGAGCCGTTCGGCCAGGTCGATGGCGGTCTGCGCGTCGGTGCCTCCGGACGCGCCGCCCTCCAGCAGCACCGCGAACTCGTCCCCGCCCCACCGGGCGAGCGTGTCGTCGGCGCGTACGGCCGAGCGCAGGCGGCGGGCGGCCTGGCCGAGCAGGTGGTCGCCGCTGGCGTGGCCGACGGAGTCGTTGACGGAGGTGAAGCCGTCGAGGTCCAGGAAGATCACCGCGGTCCCGCCGGCTCCCCGGCGGGTGAGCACGTCCCGGGCGCGCTCCTCGAAGTAGGCCCGGTTGGGCAGCCCGGTGACCCCGTCGTGGAAGGTCAGGTGGGTGACCTGGTTGCGCAGGGCCACCTGGTCGCTGAGGTCGCGGATCGTGACCAGGACGAGGTCGTCGTCGCGTACGTGCCGGGCGGCGACGGACTCGGTGGGACGCCAGGTGCCGTCGGAGGCGCGGAACCGGCAGGAGATGCGGGTGCCGCCCTCCTGCGCCGGCTCACCCTCCTGATCCGGCCCGTCGTCCTCGTCGTCCATCATGCGGTCGAGGAGGGCCTGTACGGCAGGCACGTCCTCGGGGTGGATGTAGTCGAAGATCGGCCGGAAGGCGAGGTCGTCGGGGCAGTAGCCGTACGTCGTCTCCAGGCCGGGGCCGACCTCCTGGATGATCCCGCGGGGATCGCACACCAGCACGACGTCGCCGGTGTTCTCGGCGAGCCTGCGCAGTTGCTGCTCTCCGACGTCGACCAGGCGGCGCATGCCCGCGGTCTCGACCAGGAGCACGAACAGGCGGCCGAGCAGGACGAGGACGACCGAGGCGGCCACGATCACCAGGGCGGCGTCGCGGCTGTTCCCGATCGCGTACAGGGTGGCGACCAGCGTGGCCGCGGCGACCAGCACGAGCGGGGTGGCGGCCGTCAGCGCGGCGGGCAACGGCCTGACCGGCCGGTCCTCGTGCACCCACGGGGCGACGGCGAGGACCAGCAGCATGGCCGGGACGACGAGCCCCGCCGCGAGCGGCGGGGTGTCGCCGTCGAGGCGGGCGAGGGCCGTGGCCAGCTCCGCCGCCGTTATCGCGGTGAGCAGTCCCACACCGGCGAGCCCGACCACCCGGTTGCCCGACCGGGAGGCCGCCACGGCCGGGGTCACGGCGCAGGTCGCGAGCAGGCAGACCACGGGCAGCGCGAGCGCGACGAAGAACGCTCCAGTGTCCTCCGCCTTACGGAACGCCGGGCCGAGCACGGCGACCCAGGCCACGGCGAAGACCGACGCCGCGCCCAGGTAGGCGTCGGCCGCCTGGCGTATCACCCCGCGTGTGAACGCGGGTGGTTTCACCGACATGCCGCAGCCGATCGCGAGCAGCACGGACCCGACGAGCATGAGCAGGTCGGCGAAGGTGAGCACGAACGGCGTGCCGTCGGCCACGGGGCGCACCCCGACGCCGAGGAGCCAGGTCAGCGACCCGGCGGCCATCCACCGCCACGCGCCGGGCTGGCGCCGGTGGACGGGGACGACGCGGGAGGCGGCCATGATCAGCGAGATGGCCGCGAGCAGGCCGGTGACGACACCCGCGACCGCGGTCACGACCGGTGCCGAGCCTCCGGTGACCAGGGCCACGACGACCGCCACCGCGCCGAGCCCGGCCGCCGTGGTGAGTGGGACCCGGGGGTCACGCCTGCCGTTCACGCGCGTCGCCTCTGCACCTGTCGCCGATTCGTCTCCGGTTGTCGTGTCCGCCGGGGTTTTGGCCGAGTCCGGAGTTGTGTCAGCGTCGCCGGATTCGGTGGGGTGTGCCATCACTGCCCCTCCCGTTCTCGACTCGGCTTTACTCTCCCTGTCACATGGCCAGTGTGCGCACTCCCGCTGATCGAGAGGGGGACAACGAGCGAGTCGTCACCGATCTGATAACCAGCCGCGCACGCTGAGCTTCACCGTACGCACCCCAGGTCACGAGGCAGCCACGTTCCGGAATCCTTAACGGAGCGGTCAGTAATGCCCGGTGATCATGTTATCGAGTGGACGGCCCGTCAGATGACGGATCACCTGTTCCCGCACCAGCCTCCGCGTACGCCGCACCGACGCGGGCGTGCTGCCGGCGATGTGCGGGGTGATGAAGACCCCCGGCGCGGTCCACAGCGGGTGGTCGGACGGCAACGGCTCGACGGGCGTGACATCGAGCGCCGCCCGCAGCCTGCCCGTCAGCAACTCGGCCAGCAGCGCGTCGGCGTCCACGACCGACCCGCGCGCGGCGTTCACCAGCAGCGCGCCGTCCTTCATCCGGGCGAGGAACCCGGCGTCCACCAGGCCGGCCGTCCCCGGGGTGGCGGGCACCAGGAGCACGACCACGTCCGCCTCGGGCAGCAGCGCGGGCAGTTCGCTCTCACCATGGACACGGCCGTGGGCGCTGTCGCGGGCCGTGCGCGCCACCCGCACGATGTCCACCTCGAATCCGGCAAGACGCCGTTCGAGCGCCTCGCCGATCGAGCCGTACCCGACGATCAGCACGGTGCTGTCGGCGAGGACGCCGGTGTGGTGGTAGGTCCACTCCCGCCTGGCCTGGGCGGCCGCGAAATCGGGGAACTCCCGCAGCATCGCGATCATCGCGCCCACCGCCCACTCGGCCGTGCCCGCGTCGTGGACGCCGCGCGCGTTGCACAGGACCGCCTTCGGCGGCACGTGCGGAAGGTAGGGCTCGACCCCCGCCGTCACGGTCTGCAGCAGGCGGAGGCTGGTCATGCGGCCCAGGAGGCCGGGGGTGTCCGGCAGCGGGACCAGCGGAGGCACCCAGATCTCCACGTCCTCGGGCGGGCCGGGCAACGGCGTCCGCCCGTCGTACACGACGCAGTCAAGGGAGGGGAGGCCTTCGGGCAGCTCTGTGAGCGCGTCGGCGATGTCCTGTGATGCGACCCAGATCTTCACAGGAACAAACCTAGGGAACCATCGGCCCGGCCAGCGAGTATGGGGTGCATGAGGAGGTCATCAGGGATGGCGAACAGGCACGGGGTGGGCGCGGCGCTGCTGGGGGCGGCCCTTCTGACGGCGACCGCGGCGTGCGCGCCGGGTGAGGAGGGCGGGGGCAGGACTCCCCCGCCCCTGTCCGCCGCGAGCGACGCCGCCACCGCCGGTGGCGCGGGCGCGACTCCCGCCGGCGGTGAGACGAGCGTCGCCCCCGCCGCACCGCGCACGCTGGTCACCGGCCTGAGCGTGCCCTGGGCGATCGCGTTCCTGCCCGGCGGCGACGCGCTGGTGACCGAGCGCGAGTCGGCGCGGCTGCTGCGGGTCACCCCGGGCGGCCAGGTCCACGAGGCCGGCGTGATCGAGGGGGTGGCCGCGAGCGGCGAGGGCGGCCTGCTGGGCGTGGCCGTCTCGCCCCGCTATGCCGACGACCACTATGTCTTCGTCTACTTCACCGCCCAGGACGACAACCGGATCGTCCGCTACCGCTACGACGGAGGGCTCTCCGACCGGAAGGTGATCGTCAGCGGCATCCCGAAGGGTGCCATCCACAACGGGGGCCGCCTCGCCTTCGGCCCCGACGGCTACCTGTACGCCTCGACCGGGGAGACCGGCGAACGCGGCATGGCCCAGGACAGGAACTCGCTGGGCGGCAAGATCCTGCGCATGACGGCGGACGGCCGGCCCGCTCCCGGCAACCCCTTCGGCACCCTCGTGTGGACCTATGGGCACCGCAACGTGCAGGGGATGGCCTGGGACGACCGGGGACACATGTACGCCACCGAGTTCGGCCAGAACACCTACGACGAGATCAACCTCATCGAGAAGGGCCACAACTACGGCTGGCCGGAGGTCGAAGGGGTGGGCCACCGGTCCGGATACACCGACCCCCTGCTCACCTGGTCGACCGACGAGGCGTCGCCGTCCGGTCTCGCGTACGCCTCGGGGGCGCTGTGGGCCGCGGCGCTGCGCGGCGAGCGCCTGTGGCGCGTTCCGGTGGACGCCTCGGGCCGCGCCGGACGTCCCGCCGCGCTCTACATGGGCGAGTACGGCAGGATGCGCGCGGTGGCCACCGCGTCCGACGGCACGCTGTGGGTGGGCACCAGCAACCGGGACGGGCGCGGCTCCCCCAGGGACGGCGACGACCGGATCCTGGTGGTGCGGCCTTCCTGATCAGCGGCAGATGACCGCGGCCTGGGCGTGGTAGGAGGTGCGGAAGGTCTGCCGGGAGACCACCTCGCCGTTCTGCCGCAGCACCCGCGTCACCGCGGCGGTGAAACCGGGCTGCCCCTGCGTCGTCACGCAGCCCGGCCCCTGACCGGTCACGGCGGGCACCTCGACCCGCTGCCCGACGACCGGCTCCTGCACCTCCACGTCGTACCGCTTGGTGCTCCACAGCGTCACGGTCAGCGAGGTGCCGCTCGTGGACGCGTGGACGAGCACGCCGTATTGCGAGTCGTTCCTCCAGCGCAGGTCGGGGCCGGGGAAGGACACGGCGGCCTCGGTGCCGGCCGGCAGCTGGGAGGCGTGGACCTCGGGCGGGGTGTGCTCGCCGACCCGGAGCCCGGCGCGGATCACGGCGTTCAGCAGGGTGGTCGCGACCTGGGTCATCCCCGCCGCCTCCGTGCCGGCCCGGCCGTGGATCATGGTGGGGGTGATGCCGTCGAACCCCGCGGCCGCCGTGCGCGGGCCGACGACCCCGTTGAACGAGAACGTCTCCCCCGGCTCCACGAGACGGCCGTCGAGGAGCGCGGCGGCGGTGCGGATGTTGGCCGCGCTCTGGGGACAGCAGGCGTAGGAGGTGGTGAAACGGCCGATCTCCTCCCGGATCCCCATCCGCTGCGCCGCGGTGTCGGTGATCCGTGGCGGGCCGTTCACGACCGACACGGCCACCGTACGGTCGCTGCCGTCGAGGGCGGCCAGCACGTCCGCGGCGAGACGGTCCGTGTCCACCCGGTCGCCCGGCCTGCCGGGCACCAGGACCGGCCGGCCGTCCTTCACCGTGAAGGCGGCGTCGCGGGCCACCCGCGAGGGGCCGACCAGCGTGGGCTCGACGCTCCTGACCGCAGCCACGGCGTCGAAGTGCGGCCGCAGGACCGCTCCGTCGGGCGCGAACGTGAGATATCGCGCCAGTGTGGCGGGTGACAGGCTGACCGACGCGGTCCCGTTGGTCAGCGTGAGCGGCGCGGCCACCGCGCGTCGCGCCCACTGCAGGGCGCGCCGCACCTCGGCCCGGGTGATGTGCGGCAGATCACGCGACGTGGGCGCCACGACGACGGCCACGGGGTCGAGGTATCCCCGGACGATCTGGTCGGCCGTCGCCTTCCTGTCGATGACGTAGCCGACCCGGGGATAGATCGGGACCGGGGTGACCCCCTCGAACGAGACGTCTCCCTCGCGCCCCGGGCGTTCCAGCGGCGCGGCGACGAACCTGGCCACCGCCTCGTCGAGTTTGCGGCGGTCCACCGACACGACGGGCTTCACCTCACGGGTGCCGGTCAGCGCGTTCCACACCTCCAGGGGGTTGGGAAAGCCGCCCGGCGCGGCCGTGACCGTGGCCTCGGCATCGAGCATCAGACCGGCCTGCTGCGGGTCCACGGTCAGCCGCCGCGTGCCCTGCCGTACGATCACCGGCGTCCTGGCCTGGGCGTACAGCCGTTCGCGCAAGGTGGCGACTGCCTCCGGCCTGCTCTGCCCGCCGATGTCGACGCCGAGCACCGTCGTGCCGGGCAGGACCTTCCCCGCCATGAAGACGGCCGGCACGAGATAGAGCAGCAGGAGCAACACCGCCAGGCCGATCAGCGTACGGCGGAGCGTACGGCCCTGCGGGACGGGGTCGTAAAGGTCGTCGGGATCCTGCGACGGGACGACGGCGGGTTCCTCACGCGCCGGGCGCTCCGGCACCCGCCACGGCTCGACCGGCGCGGCAGGCGGCGGGATGCTCCCGCCACCGGACGGCTTGGCGGCCGGTGCGGCGGGAGCGGGAGGTTCGGCGAAGATGTCGGCCGACACCCCTCGGGGGAGGGCCGAGACCCCGCGGGGCAGTGAGGTGACGCGGCGCACGGGATGTTTGTGCGGAGGAGCGGACGCCGCCCCGGACGGATCCGTGGGCGGGTCGACGGACGCTCCGGCGTTGCGCACGCCTCAGACTCCTCCAGCTCAAGGTCAACTCGCGATCAGTTAACCCTAAACGCCCTCCGCTGGATATGTCCCGAAGCAACACCTTCCGCACTCGCCAGAAAGGTCGCTTTCCGTGCAGAAGACGCGATTTTCACCGACGCCACTTTCGCCGGAAGCACGATTCGGAACAAACCGGAACAAACCCAACAAAGGAAAAGGCCAACGGCCGGCCACGCGAAACCGTGACCGGCCGTTCTCACCTTGCCGCGCGACCCCCGCCGAGGCGGCGTCCGCGACGTTCACCGGAGTGGAGGGAGCCAGGACCGCAGCGAGGGTCCAGCGGTGCGGGCTTCGCGAGGACCGGCGCTTCCTTTCCGGCGCAGTGACCGACGTGCCCGAGGTGGGTGGACGCGTCGGTCAGGCTTTGCGATGACCGCCACAGTGACCGAAGTGCGCGAGGCCCGTCAGCCCTGCACGCCCAGCTTCTCGAGGATCAGCTCGCGGGCCCGGCCCGCGTCCGCCTTGCCCCGGCTGGCCTTCATCACGCCGCCGACCAGCGCGCCCACGGCCGCGATCTTCCCGCCGCGCACCTTCTCGGCGGCGTCGGCGTTGTCGGCCAGCACCTGGTCGATGATCGCCGACAGCTCGCCCTCGTCGCTGACGACCTGGAGCCCGCGCTTGGCCACGACCTCGTCCGGGCCGCCCTCGCCGGCGAGCACGCCCTCCAGCACCTGGCGGGCCAGCTTGTCGTTCAGCGCGCCGGAGGCGACCAGCTCGGTCACCCGGGCGACCTGCGCCGGGGTGATCGGCAGGTCGGCGAGCGCCGTGGCCGTCTCGTTGGCCCTGCGGGCCAGCTCGCCCATCCACCACTTGCGCGCGTCGGCGGCGGGCGCGCCCGCGGCCACCGTCGCCTCGACCAGGTCGATCGCGTCGGCGTTGTGCATGGCGGCCATGTCCAGGTCGGACACGCCCCACTCCTGCTGGAGCCGCTTGCGCCGCGCCGACGGCAGCTCGGGCAGCGCCGCCTTCAGCGACTCGACCCAGGCCGGGTCGGGCGCCATCGGCAGCAGGTCGGGCTCGGGGAAGTAGCGGTAGTCCTGCGCCTCTTCCTTGGACCGCCCGGAGGTCGTCTGGCCGGTGTCCTCGTGGAAGTGGCGGGTCTCCTGCACGATCCGGCCGCCCTCGGCGAGGATGGCCGCCTGGCGCTCGATCTCGCCCCGCACCGCCCGCTCGACGCTGCGCAGCGAGTTGACGTTCTTGGTCTCCGTACGGGTGCCCCACTCCGACGAGCCGCGCGGCATCAGCGAGACGTTCACGTCGCAGCGCAGCGAGCCCTGCTCCATCCGCACGTCGGACACGCCGAGCGAGCGCATCACCTCGCGCAGCTCGGTGACGTACGCGCGGGCGACCTCGGGGGCGAGCCTGTCGGTGCCGGCGATCGGCTTGGTCACGATCTCCACGAGCGGGATGCCGGCGCGGTTGTAGTCGACGATCGAGTAGTCGGCGCCGTGGATGCGCCCGGTCGCGCCGCCCACGTGGGTGGACTTGCCGGTGTCCTCCTCCAGGTGGACCCGCTCGATCTCCACGCGGACGGTCTTCCCGTCCACCTCGACGTCCAGGTAGCCGTCCGTGCACAGCGGCTCGTCGTACTGGCTGATCTGGTAGTTCTTCGGCATGTCCGGATAGAAGTAGTTCTTCCGGGCGAACCTGCACCACTCGGCGATGGTGCAGTTGAGCGCGAGGCCGATCCGGATCGTCGACTCGATCGCCTTCTCGTTGGCCGTCGGCAGCGAGCCGGGCAGTGCCAGGCACACCGGGCAGACCTGCGTGTTCGGCGGCGCGCCGAAGGTCGTCGGGCAGCCGCAGAACATCTTCGATTCGGTGCCCAGCTCGACGTGCGTCTCCAGCCCCAGCACCGGCTCGAAGCGCTCCAGCGCCTCGTCGTACGGCATGAGCGTCTCAGTGCTGCTCACAGGTAACCAAGTCCCTTCAATGCGTTCCTCGCGTCGGAGACCCAGTCCGCGTACGCGGGCACCTGGGCGAGAACGTCGAGGTCGATGTTACGAGCGATGTATTCGAAGTAGTCACGAACGGGTTTTCCGCGGCGCGGCGCCACCTCGGCGAGTGTTTTCTTGGGGTCCGCGATCTTCTCGACGTCCCGCGGGCGGGCGGGCAACCGTCCGTGGTCGCTCCCGCTCAACCGGCGCCACACGCCCGCGTCCGCGAGAAGCCACGCCTCGGTCTCCTGAACCGGTACCAGCGCGATCACCGGTGTGGGCAGTCCCGAGTCCCGCACGACCCGGTCCGCCTTGTCCCGCTCCCTGTGGTCGTTGTGGACGAAAAGCAGGTGGCAGTCGCTCGCCAGCTCACGCAGCGCGCCGGTCATCCTGCCGTGGTCGTAGATCGATCGGCAGGCGCCGATTTCGGTGCTCTCCACGTCGACGGCGCACCGGGATGACTGCGCGGTGAGCTCACGGAGCTGCCGGGAGATCACCACTCCGAGGAAGACCTCGTCTGTCTCCCCCTCGGCGATCAGCCCGGGCACCAGCGGCCTGCTCATGGCACCTCGCCCACCGCGCTCAGATACTTCCTCACCTGGCGCGGAGAGACGAACGTGCCCGGCTCCCCCTCCGACCGCACCGGCTTGGCGACCGTGACCCGGGAGATCCTGTCGTTGTCGGGATCGACGCGTACGGCGGTGTCGAGGAAGACCAGCGCGTCCGGCCGGAGCCGGTACAGCTCGGAGACGACCACCGGCGAGTGCGTGGTGAGGATCACCTGCCGCAACGGTCGTTTGGCGCTCTCCGGGTCGTTGAGATCGGTGACCCTGCCCTGGATCCTGCGGAGTAGCTCCGCGAGGCGGCTGGGGTGCAGCCCGTTCTCGATCTCCTCGATGAGCAGCACTCCGGCGTGAGCCGGATCATGCAGCGCGGCCAGCAGCGCGATGACCCTGAGCGTCCCGTCGGACAGCAGTGTGCTGGGTATCGCCCCCTGGCCGTCCACGATGACGTCGAACGTCCATTCCTGACGCCGTTCGTCCAGGATCGGCTCGATCCCGGTGATGTCCGGGATGAGCGCCACCATGTCCACGAGGAGTTCTTCGAGCACTCCCTCCGCCTTGAGCCGCCCGAGAACGGAAGCCAGATTGCCGCCATCCGCCCGCAGTGGTCCGTGATCCGCCGCCGACGACCAGGAGCGCAAACAATCCGGCTCCACCTGGTGCATATTCCAGGCATCGACCTCGGAATTCAGAAGCTGCACATAGCGGCTCGGATTGGACATCTCCCGGCTCAGCGCCTTCTGCGCCTTCTCGGGCTCGTGCGGAAGCCACGGGGAAAGCACTGGGAAGAAAGACTCTCGTAGCGGCCCGGCCGAGAGCGCCCAAGGCCGGGGAACGCCGTCGTCGCCGAGATCAGCACCGCTGTAGTAGAGAAACGGCAGGATGCCGTCGCCGATGTGGGTCAAAGTCCATGCTCGGATCGTGAACTCGGTCACCGGCCGGCCTTTGCTCACCCGATGGAACAGCTCATGGGGCCTTCCCCTGGAGGGGGTCAGAAGCGCCTCGGGACCCCACGCGGAATCGCGCAGATACAGGAACGCGTCCAGCAGGTTGGACTTGCCGCTGGAGTTGGGGCCGACGAGGGCGAGGAACGGCGGCACGTCGAGCCGGAAGTCCAGGAAGGACTTGAAGCCGTCGATCTCGATGCGGGTGATCATGCCGCCGTTCCCCTCCTCTCGGCGACTAGAGCGCGGGCGCGCGGGACAGCAGCGGGCCGCCCCACCGGCTCTCGAATGCCTTCTCCACGGCGGCGCCGACCCGGTAGCAGCGGTCGTCGGCCAGGACCGGTGCCATGACCTGCAGTCCGACCGGCAGGCCGTCCTCGTCGGCCAGGCCGCACGGCACCGAGATCGCCGCGTTGCCGGCCAGGTTGGTCGGGATCGTGCACAGGTCGGCGAGGTACATCGCCATCGGGTCGTCGGCCCGCTCACCGATCGGGAAGGCGGTGGTCGGCGTGGTCGGCGATACCAGCACGTCCACCTGCTGGAAGGCCGCCTCGAAGTCCCGCATGATCAGCGTGCGGACCTTCTGGGCCTGCCCGTAGTAGGCGTCGTAGTAGCCGGACGACAGGGCGTAGGTGCCGAGCATGATGCGCCGCTTGACCTCGGGCCCGAAACCGGCCGCCCGGGTCAGGGCCATGACCTCCTCGGCGCTGCGGGTGCCGTCGTCGCCGACGCGCAGGCCGTACCGCATGGCGTCGAAGCGGGCCAGGTTGGACGAGCACTCCGAGGGCGCGATCAGGTAGTACGCGGGCAGCGCGTAGGAGAACGTCGGGCAGGAGACCTCGACGACCTTGGCCCCGAGCGACTCAAGCAGCTCGACGGCCTCGTTGAACCGGGCGAGCACGCCGGGCTGGTAGCCCTCCCCGCCGAACTCCTTGACCACGCCGACCCGCATGCCCGCCACGTCGGCGTGCCGCGCGGCCTCGACCACCGGCGGGACCGGCGCGTCGATCGAGGTCGAGTCGAGCGGGTCGTGGCCGGAGAAGGCCTCGTGCAGCAGCGCCGCGTCGAGCACGTTGCGGGCGAACGGCCCGGGCGTGTCGAGCGAGGACGCGAACGCGATCAGCCCATAGCGGGACGAGCCGCCGTACGTCGGCTTCATGCCGACGATGCCGGTCACCGCGGCGGGCTGGCGGATCGAGCCGCCCGTGTCGGTGCCGGTGGACAGCGGCGCCTCGTAGGCGGACACCGCGGCCGACGAACCTCCGGAAGAACCGCCCGGAATCCGGGACAGGTCCCAGGGGTTGTGCGTCGGCCCGTACGCCGAGTTCTCCGTGGACGACCCCATGGCGAACTCGTCCAGGTTGGTCTTGCCGAGGATCACCAGGCCGGCCTCGCGCAGGCGGCGGGTCACGGTCGCGTCGTACGGTGGGCGCCAGCCTTCGAGGATCTTCGAGCCTGCGGTCGTCGGCATGTCGGTCGTGGTGAACACGTCCTTGTGCGCGATCGGCACCCCGGCCAGCGGCCCGAGCGTCTCGCCGGCGGCGATGCGCTCGTCGACCGAGCGCGCCTGCGCCAGCGCGGACTCGGCGTCCACGTGCAGGAAGGCGTTGACCCGGCCGTCGACCTCGGCGATCCGGTCGAGATGGGCCTGGGTGACCTCGACCGCGGTGACCTCTCGGGAGGCGACCAGCGCGCCGAGCTCGGCGGCGGTCTTGCGAATCAAGCTCATTCTTCCTCCCCGAGGATCCGCGGCACGCGGAATCGGTCGTCCTCCACCGCGGGCGCGCCGGACAGGGCGCCCTCCGGCGTGAGGCCGGGCCGTACGACGTCGGGCCGGAACACGTTGGTCAGCGGAAGCGCGTGCGAGGACGGCGGGATGTCGTCGGCCGCCACCTCCGCGACACGGGCGACGGCGCCGACGATCTGGTCGAGCTGGGCGGCGAAGTGGTCGAGCTCGTCGTCGGCCAGTGCCAGCCGGGACAGCCGGGCGAGGTGAGCGACCTCATCGCGGGTTATGGCGGACATGAGTCGTCGAACCCGTTTCATGATGGAGATTGGACCTACCCATCCTAGGGCTCGTCGCCGAGCGCGGCCGAACCGGCGACGGCGCGTCACATCCTCTTAACGCGACTCCCGCGCCGAGGCCGACGCCCTGCCGCGCCCTCCCCAGCGCGGGCGGGCCGGCGCGGGCGGCGCGGCGCCGACGGCCCGGCACGACAGATCAGCGCGGCTGCCCACTGTGGAGACCCACTGTGGCCGCCCAGCGCGGCTGTTCAGCGCGACGGGTTCAGCGCGACGGCAAAACGCGATCACGCAGCATGGCGGTTCGGTGCTGCCGCCCAGCGCGGCTGCCCGGAGACCCAGTGTGGAAGCTCGGTGTGGAAGCTCGGTGTGGAAGCTCGGTGTGGCGGCTCGGTGTGGCGGCTCGGTGTGGCGGCTCGGTGTGGCGGTTCAGTGGGGCGCGAGGCGGGCTCCGCCGGTCTCGCGGTCGCGGAAGGCCGCGCTGAGCCGGCCGCGCAGCCATGTGGTCGCCTCGCTCGCGGGCATGGGCTTGGCCAGCCACCAGCCCTGGCCCGCGTGGCAGCCCATCTCGCGCAGCAGCGTCGCGACCTCCGGCGACTCGACCCCCTCGGCCACCGACCTCAGCCCGAGGGACCGTACGAGGTCGATGATCGAGCGGACGATCCGCTCGTCGTCCGGCGACTCCCCGAGCCGGCGTACGAACGACGCGTCGATCTTGACCTCGGAGACCGGGAGCCGCTGGAGCCGTACCAGCGAGGAGTAGCCGGTGCCGAAGTCGTCCAGGGCCAGCTGGATGCCGAGACCGGCCAGGGTGCGGATCGTGTCGGCGCTATAGGCCTGATCGGTCATGAGAATACGTTCGGTGACCTCCAGCCGGATGGCCTCCGGGGGCAGGTCCAGCTTCTCCAGCCCGGACTCCAGTTGCTCGGGCAGGCTCGAATCCAGCAGGTCGCGGGCCGACACGTTGACGGAGACCGGCACGTCGATCCCCGCGTGCCACCAGCGGGCCGCCTGCTGCAGCGCGTGGCCGATGACGTGCTGGGTGAGCTCGCGCATCAGGTAGGACTGCTCGGCCAGCGGGATGAACTCGGCGGGTGAGATCGGCCCGCGCACCGGGTGCCACCAGCGCAGCAGCGCCTCGACGCTCTCGACCCTGCCGTCCTCCAGGCTCACCTTGGGCTGATAGTGGAGCTCCAGCTCGTCGGCGTCGATCGCCCGGCGCAGGTCGCCGAGCAGGCTGAGGCGTTCCGGCGAGTTGCGGTCCTTGCCCGGCAGGTAGAACTCGACGCCCGTACGGCCCTCCTTGGCGAGGTACATCGCCACGTCGGAGCGCTGCATGAGCAGTTCGAAGTCCGGCGCGTGGTCGGGATAGAGCGCGATGCCGATCGACGCGTCGAGATCGAATGTCATCCCCTCAAGGCGTACCGGCTCGGTCAGCGCGACCCGCAGCCGCGAGGCGACCTCCCTGGCCGCGTGGGCGTCCCTGATCGACGGCAGCAGCACCGCGAACTCGTCCCCGCCGAGCCGGGCGACCACGTCGCCCGGCCGCACGCTGTGGGTGAGCCGGTGGGCCACGATCTGCAGCAGCCGGTCGCCGACCGGATGGCCGAGCGTGTCGTTGACCTCCTTGAAGCGGTCGAGGTCGAGCAGGAGCAGCCCCACCCGCTCGTGCTCGCGCGCCTCGGCCAGGGCTTCCTCAGTGCGCAGGATGAGCATCTTGCGGTTCGGCAGGCCGGTGAGCCCGTCATGGGTGGCCTGGTGGTCGCGGCGGAGCGAGAGCGTCGCGGTGAAGTAGACCGCGGCCAGCGGCGCGACGAAGAGCGGCACCAGGGCCGTGGAGTGCGCCATCACGACCACGACAAGGGGCGCGAGCCCGAGCAGCGCCCCGTAGACGAGGGCCTGCGGGCCGATCGACGCCTTCATCACCCGGGCCAGCGGCCGGCGCTCGTGCAGCGCCACCGCCTGGCAGACCAGGATCGCGCGGACCGCGAAGTACGCCGTGGCGGCCACCGCGATGGCCGGGATGTCCGCGCCGTCGGGCGTCCGGGGCGTGAGGGGCGCCGCATGCGCGCCGAACGCGGCGAAGGCCCCCGCGGCCGCCACGCAGGCCAGGGTCACCTGGGAGAGGTTGAACAGCACCCGGTGCCAGGCCCTGCGATGCACCAGCCCGCTGACCACCACGGCGACCGCCTGCATCAGCGCCGCCGTCGGCAGGCCCTGGTACATCAGCACGGCGAAGGTGAACATCGTCGATGCCGGCGTGCCCCCGACGAGCGTCGAGGAGCTGAACATGACCGGGCGCAGCTCGCCCAGCACGACCAGGACCGTCAGCATCCAGAACAGCGGAGTGCGGGCCACCTCACCCAGTTCGCCGAAGCCGAGCCGCACCTGCGCGATCACCAGCGCGGTGACGCCGACGGCGGTGACCGCCGTGAGGTAGGCCCACAGGGGCGAGCCCGGGCGCGGTCCGGTGTCCCGGGTGTCGACGGGCGTGGACATTTCGCCCAGGTCGACGGCGGGCAGGAGGACACGTGGCACCCCGGCAAGCGGCATAAGACCGCGTGAAAGCGTCATCGGTAAGAAACCCCCCAAGAGGTCACTATGGGAGGGTACGACCTCTGGGCCACTTCGCGAAACCGCTTGGGCACACTCCGTCACCATGATTTCTGGAGATATCACGGTCTGGCCGGAGTTGGGGTGAAAGTTTCAACTGCTCCACAGGTCCACTCCCCCGCCCGCCTGCGCCTACTAGGTTGGCCGTCCAAACAAACCCTGAGCGACCCTTCTTGGACCCGCTGTCTGCTCCCTACCATCCAGAGACATGTGGGAGCGCTCCCACTCTACCGGACGGAGTATTTCCATGTCTCGCAGATTGACGGCAGCTGTACTCACAGCGGTCGCCACGGCCGCGGTGGGAGCGTCCGTGCTCACCTCCTCCGCCGCGCAAGCCGCCGACTCCGAGTTCTACGTCGACCCGACGACCAACGCGGCCAAGTGGGTGGCCGCCAACCCCGGTGACAGCCGCACCCCGGTGATCAGGGACCGCATCGCCGCCGTCCCGCAGGGCCGGTGGTTCGCCAGCTACAACCCCTCGACCGTACGCAGCCAGGTCGACGCGTACGTCGGAGCCGCCGCCTCCGCCGGCAAGATCCCGATCATGGTCGTGTACGAGATGCCGAACCGCGACTGCGGCGGCGCGAGCGCGGGCGGCGCGCCCGACCACTCGTCGTACCGCGCCTGGATCGATCAGGTCGCCGCGGGGCTCGGTGGGCGGCCCGCCTACATCATCCTGGAGCCCGACGCCCTGGCGATCATGCCGAACTGCATGAACTCCTCGCAGCAGGCCGAGGTCCAGGCCTCCATGGCGTACGCCGGGAAGAAGTTCAAGGCCACCTCCCCGAACGTCAAGGTCTTCTTCGACGCGGGCAACGACGCCTGGGTGGGCGCCTCCGACATGGCCAACCGGCTGCGCGGCGCCGACATCGCCAACAGCGCGGACGGCATCGCCCTCAACGTCTCCAACTACCGCTTCACCTCGGGCGCTGTCTCCTACGCCAAGAGCGTCATCTCGGCCACCGGCTACTCCTGGCTGAAGGCCGTGATCGACACCAGCCGCAACGGCAACGGCCCGGTCGGCACCGAGTGGTGTGACCCGGCCGGCCGCGCCACCGGCACCTGGAGCACCACGAACACCGGCGACTCGGCGATCGCCGCCTTCCTCTGGGTCAAGCCTCCGGGCGAGTCCGACGGCTGCATCGCCCCTGCAGGGCAGTTCGTGCCGCAGCGGGCCTACGACCTGGCGATAGCCGCCCCGTACACCCCCTCGCCGTCTCCGTCGCCGTCGCCGACCCGGTCGCCGTCGCCCTCCCCGTCCCCGTCCCCGTCCCCGTCCCCGTCCCCGTCCCCGTCCCCGTCGCCGTCTCCGTCGCCGTCGCCTTCTCCGTCGGCCTCGCCGACCTTCCCCGGCAACGGCGGCTGCACGGCGACCTACAAGGTCATCAGCTCGTGGCAGGGCGGCTTCCAGGGTGAGATCACCGTGACCAACGCGGGCTCTTCGGCGATCAACAACTGGACCGTGAGCTGGACGATGCCCGGCGGGCAGTCCATCACCCAGTCGTGGAACGCCAACCTGACCGGCAGCACCAATGTCACGGCCTCGAACCTGAGCTGGAACGGCAACCTCGCCCCCGGCGCGAGCACCGCGTTCGGCTTCCTCGGCAGCTCCAGCGGGACCCCGTCCACCCCGTCTCCGCTGGTCTGCACCACGGCCTGATCCCCGCCGCATAGTCCAGCCGCATAGTCCAGGCGTGCCGTACGGACTCCCCACCCGTACGGCACGCCTTCGTGGGTTCCGTGTCCAGGCCGCCGTCTCCCAAGGCGCCGGGGGGCCGGGCACTCGTTGCTGACGCGTCGGCTCGGCTCCTGGCCGGACCTACAGGCGGGTCATTCCTCGTGGGCGCGCTCGTAGGCGAGCCGGATCTCGGGGCGGAGCCTGCCGCGATCGGACACGTCCAGGCCGTTGTTCCGGGCCCATCTCCGGATCTCCGCTGTCGTCGGGCCGTTGCTCGCGGACGGCGTGTGCCGCCGAAGGTCCGGAGCCTGCGCATCGGTCGCGGACGGCGTGTGCCGCCGAAGGTCCGAAGCCGGCGTCTCAGAAACCGGCCGCCGCGATGGGCCCGCCCCCGGCGTCTCGTACGCCTCGCCGTCTTCCGCAGGCATGATGGCCAGCGCGTACGCGGCGGCCAGGAAGCGATAGGTCCATTCCTCGGCGAGTTTCCTGGTCTCGCAGAACACGATCGGGACACCGGGGAAGGTCACTTGCAGTTCGGCGATGCCGTCGGCCACCACCGCGGGCCGGACACGGTCGAGTTTGAACACCTCCGAGTAGCGGTCCTCGACCACGACGGCGGCGCGCGGCAGCGCGGCCAACTCGGTGAGCTGGAATTTCAACCGTGAGTTGAGGAGGCTGGCCACGAGGTCGGGCAGGCTCTTGCGCTCGACGGCGGCCCATACCCGGCCGTCTCTCTCGACCGCGTAGTCACCGGCGGGCAGGCGGCGCTTGTCGATCTGGACCTGCTGCGAGGCGAAGCGGTAACCGTACCGCTCACCGCTGTCCACGACGATCGGCAGAGCGGCGATGCCGGAGGCCCGCGCGGTCGGAGTGCGGACGCCCGGCCTGGCCTGCTTGCGCACCCGGGCCGTCTGCCAGAAGATCGCGTCCCGCCCCCGGGCGGTGGTGTAGACGATCTGCGACCGGTTCTCCCTGCCGCGGTCGAGAACCAGGTCGATCGCGGCGCCCCGCCGTACGCACTGGCGGACCGGCACGCGCTCGATCACCTCCGGCTCGGCCGGCCACTCGTCATCGCCGGCCGGGTAGCAGTAGATCGCCCTCTCGCGGGGCCAGGTCCCGCCCGCGCGCAGCACCAGACCCGCCGCGCCCAACGGCACGCGAATCAGGTACGGCAGGCGGGAGTCGGGGTCTGGATTGCGGACGATGACGAAGTCACGCTGCACGCCTGCATTCTCCCTGCTCCGCCGCCCTCCTCCAGGCCTCTTTCACAATCCGCAGGAACGTCCCCGGCGGCCCACGGCGGAACGAAGCCTGAACGGTTGAGTCTCGGACGACTCGGCGGGATCACCGGCGACGGTCCCACCGATCGCCGCGGCGTCCCAGTCACGCCGAACCATGCCACCGCTTCGCCGTGGGCCGGATGGGCTTCGTCCGCGAGGGCTGCCACCGGTTCGCGGCCGCAGTCTTCCGGGGGCATGCGCAGATCAGTCGCCGGCCGGAACAGGCACCCCGGCGCCGGACACCCGAACCCTGGTGTCCCCGTCCCGCAACTCCACCCGCAGCAGGCCGGGCCGTCCCATGTCCACACCCTGGTGCAGGGTCAGCACGGCGCCGGGACCGGCCTTGCCGAGCTCCCGCAGGTACGCGCCGAAAGCGGCCGCGGCGGCCCCGGTGGCCGGGTCCTCCACGATCCCGCCGACGGGGAACGGATCACGCACCTGGAAGGTGTCCGCCGACTCGCGCCACACCAGTTGCAGGGTGATGAGATCCCGTTCGGTCATGTAGCGCGCCAGCCCCGGGAAGTCGTAGTCCAGATCGGCCAGGCGCTCGCGGGTGGCGGCGGCCAGGACGAGATGGCGCGACCCGGCGTACGCGATCCGCGGGGGCAGCTCGGGATCGAGCTCGTCGATCCGCCACCTCAGCGCGTCGAGCGCCTGTGCCACGTCGTCCTCGCCGACCGGCTCGACGTACGGATCCACACTGGTCAGCGTCGCCCACAGCACGCCGTCGTCGTCCGCCGCCACGTCGACGGGTACGGTTCCCGCCTTCGTCTCGAAGACCAGGCCACCCGGGCCGATCCGCTCGGCCAGCGCGACCGCGGACGCCACCGTGGCGTGCCCGCAGAACGGCACCTCCCGCTTCGGGCTGAAATAACGGACGGCGAACGTCCGGCCGGCCTCGGTGAGACGCGCGGGAGCCTCGCTCAGAAAGGCCGTCTCCGGGTGGCCCACCTCTGCGGCGACGGCGAGCATGTCCGCGTCGTCCAGACCTGCGGCGTCGAGCACCACTCCGGCCATGTTGCCGCCGGCGGGATCGGTGGTGAAGGCCGCGTAGTGCATGACTTCGGCTATGGGCATCGCAGAACTCGGCATGTCTCGGCCAACGGCAGAGCAGTTGGCCATGTTCCCCTGAGTGGTGGCGTTGAACTGCCTCTCCAGGAGTGCCTGGGCACGCCGGAACGGTGATCCTCAAGGCGAGGCCGGTCGTCCAGGTGCCCGCGAGGCCCGGATCCGGAGGACGCCCCTCGGTCCCGTCGGCCCTGCCTCAGTGGCTCTACAAGGTGCGGCTCAATAAGGTGCGGCTCACTCCTCGGGGGTGAGGGCGACGGCGCGGGCGGCGTCGGGGCCCTTGTCGAGGAGGACGTGGAAGCCCTCCTCGTTGAGGATCGGGACGCCGGCCTTGACCGCCTTGTCGTACTTCGAGCCGGGGTTGTCACCCACCACCAGGAAGCTCGTCTTCTTCGACACCGACGAGGTGACCTTGCCGCCCCTGGCGCTGATGGCCTCGCTCGCCTCGTCGCGGCTGAAGTCCGACAGCGTGCCGGTGACGACGAAGGTGAGCCCCTCCAGCGGACGCGGGCCCTCGTCCTCGGGCGACTCGTCGGCCATCCGGACCCCGGCGGCCCGCCACTTCTCGATGATCTCCTGGTGCCAGTCGACCGCGAACCACTCCTTGATGGTCGCGGCGACCCGCGGGCCGATGCCCTCGACCGCCGCCAGCTCCTCCTCGGACGCGTTGGCGATGGCGTCGATCGAGCGGAACTCCGCGGCGAGCGCGCGGGCCGTGGGCGGGCCGACGTGCCGGATCGACAGCGCCACGAGCACCCGCCACAGCGGCTGGTCCTTCTTCTCCTGCAGTTGCTGGAGGATCAGCTCGGCGTTCTTGCTCGGCTCGCCGGAGACGGTGGCGAACAGCGCGACGACCTTCGGCTCGCCGGTCTCCGGGTCGGTCTTCGGCAGGCCCGTGTCGGGGTCGCGGACAACCGTCCTGATCGGCAGCATTTTCTCGATGGTCAGGTCGAACAGGTCGGCCTCCGTGCGGAGCGGCGGCTCCTGCGGCGGCAGCGGCTGGGTCAGCGCGGTCGCCGCGACATAGCCCAGCCCTTCGATGTCGAACGCGTTGCGCCCGGCGGCGAAGTAAACCCGCTCACGAAGCTGCGCGGGGCAGGAGCGGGCGTTCGGGCAGCGCAGGTCGGCGTCGCCCTCGCGCTCGCGGGCCAACTCGGTGCCGCACTCGGGGCAGTGCGTGGGCATCACGAACTCCCGCTCGTTGCCCTGCCGCAGCTCCACAACGGGCCCGACGATCTCGGGGATGACGTCGCCCGCCTTGCGCAGCACCACGGTGTCGCCGATCAGCACACCCTTGCGCGCCACCTCCGCGGCGTTGTGCAGCGTCGCGCGCTCCACGGTGGACCCGGCCACCGTCACCGGCTTCATCACGCCGAACGGCGTGACCCGGCCCGTCCGGCCCACCCCGACCTGAATGTCGAGGAGCTTGGTGGTGACCTCCTCGGGCGGGTATTTGAACGCGATCGCCCAGCGCGGGGCCCGGCTGGTGGACCCGAGCTGCCGCTGAACGGCAATACGGTCGATCTTGACCACCACACCGTCGATCTCGTACTCCGGATCGTGGCGGTGCTCGTCGTAGTAGGCGATGAACTCGCGGATCTCGTCGAGGCTCTTGACCACCTTGTAGCGGTCGCTGACGGGGAGCCCGAACTCACGCAGCCGCTCGTAGACGGCCGACTGGGTGGCGGGCAGCGGACCGTCGCCCTCCCACTTGCCGACGCCGTGCACGATCATCCGCAGCGGGCGCTGCGCGGTGACCCGCGGGTCCTTCTGCCGCAGCGATCCGGCCGCGGAGTTGCGCGGGTTGGCGAACGGCGGTTTGCCCGCGTCCATGAGCTGCTCGTTGAGCTTCTTGAAGCCCTCGACCGGCAGGAAGACCTCGCCACGCACCTCCAGCAGGTCGGGCACGTCGTCTCCGCGCAGCCGGTGCGGCACGTCGGCGAGCGTGCGGATGTTGGGGGTGACGTCCTCGCCGGTGCGCCCGTCGCCCCGGGTCGCGCCGCGCACCAGGCGGCCCTTCTCGTACACCAGGGCCACGGCCAGGCCGTCGATCTTCAGCTCGCACAGGTAGGGCCCGGGGTCGGCCTCGATCAGCCGCTCCGCCCTGGCCTGCCAGGCGGCGAGGTCGGCGTCGTTGAAGGCGTTGTCGAGGCTCTCCATCCGCGTGAGATGGGTGACGGGGGCGAAGTCGGTGGAGATCTGCGCTCCCACCTTCTGCGTGGGCGAGTCGGGCGTGCGCAGGTCGGGATAGGCCTCTTCCAGCGCCCGGATCTCCCGCATCCAGCGGTCGTATTCGGCGTCGCTCACCGTCGGCGAGTCGAGCACGTAGTAGCGCCAGTTGGCTTCCTCGATCAGCTCGGCGAGCTCGGCGTGCCGCTCCCGTGCCTCGGCCGGCGCGCTCTGTCTCTCTCCGCCGGCGCTCGATGCTTCCCCGCTCGCGCTCTGCGCCTCTCCGGTGGCGCCCTGTGTTTCCCTAGTGGCGCTCTGTGGTTCCCCGCTGGCGCTCTGTGGTTCCCCGCTGGCGCTCTGTGGTTCCCCGCTGGCGCTCTGTGGTTCCCCGCTGGCGCTCTGTGGTTCCCCGCTGGCGCTCTCGGCGGCGTTCGTCACGCGCTCGACCTCGCGTGCGGCCTCCTCGCGCCCGTTCGCCGTGTCTCCGGACGCGTCCCCGGGCGCGACGCCGTCGAACCCGCCAGCCTCGTCAGCCCTGTCGGTCACGTCGCACGTCTCCCCTCGTCAGACACCCAGGGCAACCGTATCTCCGGCGACCGACAGTTCGCGATGGGCAGTGCGCGATGGGCAGGGGGCGGGAGCCGCACCGAGGACGTGGGCGACTCCCGCCGGACCGCTCGCCGAGGTGCCGCTCCAGACCCCGCGGCCCCTCGCTGCAAGAGCGATCGAGAATTACGGTAGACCGCTTGCAGCCCACTTTCATTCCCTTTTGTCCGCTGTACTCGGACCGGTCGCCACCGCCGACGTCACTCGCCGGGGTCCTCCCGGAGCACCCGGGCCGCGTCCCGGCACCGGGCCAGCGCCGCCTTGGCGTACGCGGGCGAGGCCCCGGCCAGGCCGCAGGCGGGGGTGAGCACGACCTGCTCGGCGAGCCGGGCGGGCGGGAAGCCGAGCCGCCGCCACAGCTCGACCGCCGGCTTGGCCACCACCCCGACATCGGCGAGCCGGGTGTCGATACCCGGCACGACGCCGAGGAACATCGCGAGCCCCTTCTCGATCGTCTCCCCGATGTGGTCCTCGTCGCGACGGCGCAGCAGCGCGGCGTCCACCGACACGCCCCGCGCCCCCGCCGTACGGATGACCTCGTACGGCACGTCCGGCGCGCAGCAGTGCACGACGGGAAAGGCGGGCGCGAGCGCGGACAGCACGGCCTTCAGCCGCTCGGCCGCGATCGGGGACTCGACGGCGGGCAGCCGCCCGAAGCCCGACGCGGTCGGCACCGTGCCCGCGAGCACCCCGGGCAGCCCCGGCTCGTCGATCTGGACGACGACGTCGGCTCCCGGAATCCGCCGCCGCACGTCCGCAACGTGCTGCGCCAGCCCCTCGGCCAGCGACTCGGTCAGGTCGCGTACGGCTCCCGCGTCGGCGAGCACCTTGTCGCCATGCCTGAGCTCGATCGCCCCGGCCAGCGTCAACGGCCCGCACGCCTGGATCTTGAACGGCCCCTCGTAGCCCTGGGAGACCTCCTCCAGCCCGTCGAGGTCGCGAACGAGATGGTCTCTGGCCCGCTTGAAATCCCGCCCCGGCCGGTCGGTGAGCCGCCAGCCGGACGGCTGCACCTCGACGGGCAGCTCGACCAGCAGCGACGCCGTACGGCCGATCATGTCGGCGCCGACGCCACGGGCGGGCAGCTCGGGCAGGTAGGGCATGGGCAGCTCGCCGAAGGCCGTTCTGACCGCCTCCAGGTGGTCCTCGCCCGGATAGGACCCCACCCCTGTTGCCGTGGCCTCGCTCCACGGATACTCGCTCACGGTGACTAGCTTATGGATTATGAAACTCACCAAACTCGGTCACGCGTGCTGGCGGCTGGAGAAGGACGGGCGGACCCTCGTCATCGACCCCGGCTCGTTCAGCGGTCAAGGGCTCCTCGACGGCGCGGACGCCGTGCTGATCACTCACGAGCACTTCGACCACGTGGACGTCAACCTGTTCAAGAACGCGAGCCCTGACCTGGAGGTGTACACCTGCCAGGCCGTCGCCGACCAGCTCGGTCAGGTCCCGGGCAAGGTCCAGGTGGTCACCCATGGGGACGCCTTCGACACGGCGGGATTCCATGTGCGGGCGGTCGGCGAGTGGCACGCGGTCAACCTGCCCGACGTCCCGCCCGTGCAGAACGTCGGTTTCTTCGTGGACGACGAGGTGTTCTATCCCGGTGACGCGCTCACGCCTCCGGGCGCGGACGTGCCCACGCTGCTCGTGCCGACCAACGCGCCGTGGCTGAAGGGCGCGGAGATGATCATGTATCTGCGCTACGTCCGGCCCGCGCGGGCGTACTCGACCCACGACGGGCTCGTCAACGACATCGGCGCGACGCTGATCGACAACTGGCTCGGCATGGAGGCCGGCCGGCAGAAGGCCGACTTCCGCCGGATCCCCGTCGGGGAGTCCGTCGAGATCTCCTGAGCTCAGACAGCCGAGGCGATCGTGGCGGAGCCGATGACGGCATCCCCGTCGTACAGAACGGCCCCCTGACCCGCCGCGACGCCGGTCGCCGGGCGGTCGAGCTGGATGTGCAGCTCGCCGCCGGACACCTGGGCACGGCAGCCGTACACCTCGCCGTGCGCCCGAAGCTGCACCGTGCAGGTGATCGGGGCGAGCGGCTCCGGCAGCCGCCCGTTCCACACCGGCCGCTCCCCCACGATGGAGGTCACCTCCAGGGAGGAACGCGGCCCGACGGTGACCGTGTTGGACACCGGCTCGATCGACAGCACGTAACGGGGCCTGCCGTCGGCGGCCGGCTGGTCGATGTGCAGGCCCTTGCGCTGCCCGATCGTGAAGCCGTACGCCCCCTGGTGGCTGCCGACCACCCGGCCGGTGAGCGCGTCGACGATCGGCCCCTCGGCCGCGCCGAGCCGCTCGGCGAGGAACGCCCGGGTGTCGCCGTCGGCGATGAAGCAGATGTCGTGGCTGTCGGGCTTGTCGGCGACGGTCAGCCCGCGCCGCGCCGCCTCCTCGCGCACCTGCGCCTTGGTCGAGCCGCCCAGCGGGAAGATCGCGTGCGCGAGCTGCTCGCGGGTGAGCACGCCCAGCACGTACGACTGGTCCTTGGCGTCGTCGACGCTGCGCCGCAGCACGCCGTCCTCCAGCCGCGCGTGGTGGCCGGTGGCGACGGCGTCGAAGCCGAGCGCGAGCGCCCGGTCGAGCACCGCCTCGAACTTGATCTTCTCGTTGCAGCGCAGGCAGGGGTTGGGGGTGCGCCCGGCGGCGTACTCGCTGACGAAGTCGTCGACCACGTCGCGATGGAAGCGTTCCGCCATGTCCCACACGTAGAAGGGGATGCCGATGACGTCGGCCGCCCGGCGCGCGTCGCGGGCGTCCTCCAGGGTGCAGCACCCGCGCGCGCCGGTGCGATAGGACTGCGGGTTGGACGACAGCGCCAGATGGACGCCGGTCACGTCGTGCCCCGCCTCGGCGATCCGAGCGGCGGCCACCGCGGAGTCGACCCCGCCGGACATGGCCGCGAGGACGCGAAGCTTTCGTGTGGAACCCATAACAGTTCGAGGTTACCGCCCGCGGAGCCGCGCCCGCGTTGGCATCGGGGCGGGCGGGCTGGGAGGATGCGGGGTCATGCGACTGTTCGGGCGCAAGAGCGAGTCCGCCGACCCCGCCGAGGCCATCGCGGCCTTCTGGACCTGGTGGGACGAGGCACGTCCCCAGATCGACGCGCACGTCGAGGCGGAGGACCCCGAGGCCCTGTTCGAGATGATCGGCCCCGCCGTCACCGCCCTTCACCCCTCCCTCGTCTGGGAGATCGCTCCCGGCCGCATGGCCGTGAACGCCCTGGTCGTCAGCGCGTCGAACGACCCGGAGCTGCGGCCGTTCGCCCACCGGTGGGCCCTGGCCGCGCCGCCCGCGGACGCGATGTGGGAGTTCTATCCGTCGCGGCAGGCGAACCCGCAGGCCGCCGATCTGACGGTCGACGTCGGCGGGCGGGAGTTCGGGCTCGACCGGCTGGTGGTGGCCTTGCGCGTGCCGCCGGGCTCGCCGCGCGTGGACGTCACCGCGTTCCACCCGATCTTCCCCGACGTGGACGACGACACCCGGACGGAGGCGGCCTTCCTCGCGCTCGACTGGCTGCTGGGCGAGGACGAGGTGGCCCGCTGGGTCGGCGAGATCGTGGCCGCCGAGTTCGAGCCGATCGACGCGCTCCCCGCGATCCACCTGCCCTCGGTCGTCGCCGAGGTGGCGGAGGAGTTCAAGGAGGAGCAGTGGGCGCTCCTCGAAGGCCGCACCGCCACCGGCGGACGGCTGACCGCGACCGCCCGCTATCCCCTCAGGCCGGTCGACTTCCCGCTGTTCGACCAGCACATCACCGTCACCCTGCCCTACCGGGAGGCCGACGGCGACGGGCTGCCGGCAGGGGCCTCCCTGGACGCGCTGGGCGAGTTCGAGGAGCGGCTGAACGAACGGCTGGCCGCGCTCGGCTCGGCCGTCCTGGTGGCCCACCTGAGCGCCGACCGCAGCCGGGTGATGCACCTCTACGCCGACCCCGCGGCGGCCGTGCCGTCCGTCGTCGAGGAGGTCGCCGCCGGGTGGAAGGAGGGGCGCGCCCACGTCGACGTGGCCGAGGACCCCTCCTGGAGCGCGGTGGCCCACTTCCTGACCTGAACCGGGAATAGAGCGCGTTTCACGCCATAACGGGCGGGCACCCCGCGATAAGACGCGACGCGCGGGCGAGCGCCCGCGTTCCGCCCGTTCCCCGCAGGCTGCGGGGCCGATCCGGCGAGGGATTGGGGTCGGACATGGCTCAGCGCACACTGGACCGGTTGCTGAACGCGATCGAAGGCGACGGCCGCCTCGACCGGCCCGGTCATCGGCTGGAACAAGGCCTCGGCTTCGCCGAGAACCTTCTCGGGGTCACCCAAGGCCGCGCCCGCGGCCTCCTGCACGGCGTCTGGCTGGGGCACCCGCTCCACCCGGCGCTCACCGACATCCCGATCGGGTCCTGGACGACGGCGCTGGTCCTGGACCTCACCGGGCAGAAGCGCGCGGCGCGCACGGCCGTGGGAGTCGGCATCGCGGGTGCGCTGGCCGCGATGGCGACCGGCCTGCACGACTGGCAGTACACGCACGACAACGCCCGGCGCATCGGCATGGTCCACGGCGCGCTCAACACGGTCGCCCTCGGCCTGTACGGCTGGTCGTGGCTGCAGCGGGGCCGGGGACACCACCTGCGGGGACGGCTCGCCACCCTGCTCGGCTATCCCCTGATCATGGCCAGCGGGTTCCTGGGCGGCACGCTCGTCTTCCGCCACCGGATCGGGGTCGACCAGAGCGTCGGGCAGCACGAACCACGTCGCTTCACCCGCGTGCTGGCCGAGCGCGACCTGGCCGACGGCAGCCCCCGCCGGGTGCGGGCGGGCGACGTGGAGGTCGTCCTGGTCCGCGCGGACGGCCGCATCCACGCCCTGGAGAACGCCTGCCCGCACCTGCGCGGCCCGCTGTCGGACGGCTGGCTCCGGGACGGCGCCCTCACCTGTCCCTGGCACGGCAGCCAGTTCGAGCTGTCCAGCGGGGAGAGCCTGAACGGCCCGGCCACCGCACCGGCGCCGTGCTTCCAGACCCGCGTACGCCACGGGTGGATCGAGGTGCGCCGCGCGCCGGTCGTGGCCACCGCGCCGCCCGGCAGCGCGCTGGTCCACCAGCAGGAGGTGCAGCCGTGAGGAGAAGGTCATCGGCGCTCACGGAGGTGCGTGAGGCGCCCTCCCTGCAGGAGCGGAAGACGGCGACGCGGGTGCTCGTGGAGCACCACGAGGTGCTGCGCGGCCTCCTGCGGGAGCTGGCGGAGACGCCGCGCTCCGAGCCCGGACGGCGGCGGGCGCTCACCGACGAGCTGTTCGACGAGCTGTGGATGCACGAACGGATCGAGGAGGACGTCTTCTATCCCGCCGTGCGCGACATCACTCCGGCCATCGCGGCGGCGTGGTCCGAGCACCGCCAACTCACCGACCAGCTCGCGGCGCTCGTGCGGGCCGACCCGAGCAGCGAGCGGTTCGACCGGGAGCTGGGCGTGCTGCACGACGTGCTGGTGTCACACGCCCACCTGGACGAGGAACTCCGGATGTTCCCCGAGGTCGAGCGCTTCGCGGACGAGGAACTGCTCGTCGACGTGGGCGACAGCCTCCAGACCCGCCTGGACCAACTGCGCTCGTCACAGCGCATCCGCGCGTTCCTCCGCCTGGAGCGGGCGCTGCTGCGCCGTACGGCCCGATAGCCGGGCGTGATCACGGGTCGGCCTCGCTCCGGCCGGTCGGGATTTCGCCGCGGGCGACCTCGAGGAATCTTGTGACCAGGGGGTTCCGGTCGTCGCGACGCCAGGCCGCCGCGACGGCGGTGCGTGCGTCGTTCGGCTCGATCCGGCGGTAGGCGACACCTTTGAGGCGGATCCGGCGGATGCTCGCCGGGGCGAGCGACACTCCCAGTCCTGCCTCGACGAGCGCGCAGACCGTCTGCCATTCGATCGCCTGCCGGCCGAGGCGGGGTTCGAAACCCGCGCTGCGGCACACGTCGAGGATACCGAGCGACGCATGATCATGAGTGGATCCACCTTCGAAGAGGAGATCGGCTACGCGCGGGCGGTGATCGACGGCGACTGGGTGCACGTGTCCGGGACGACCGGGTTCGACTACGCGACCATGACGATCTCCGCCGACGTGGTCGAGCAGGCCGAGCAGTGCCTGCGCAACGTCGAATCGGCGCTGGCCGAGGCGGGTTGCTCGTTCGCCGACGTCGTCCGGGTCAGATATCTGCTGCCCGACCGTGCGGACTTCGCGCCGTGCTGGCCGACCCTGCGCCGCTGCTTCGGCGACGTCCGCCCAGCCGCGACGATGCTCGTGTGCGGACTCTCCGATCCCCGCATGAAGTTCGAGATGGAGGTCTGCGCACGACGGCCCGCAGCGCCGAGGCCCGCGGCCGCTGCTCGCTGACCGGCGGGACGAACGCCCCGCGAGTCGCCTCGTACGCGCTGCCGGGGAAGCCGTCGAGGCGCGGGCATCAAGGGACGATCAGGGCGGGTTATGACAGGCCGGCGCGGCGGGCGCGCTCGACCACGTGCCCGATGACCCCCGCGACCCGGTCGACGTCCTCCTTCACCGAGGTGTGACCGAGGGAGAAACGCAGCGAGCCGCGGGCGCGCGCGCCGTCCTGGCCCATGGCGAGCAACACGTGGGACGGCTGGGCGACCCCGGCCGAGCAGGCCGAGCCCGTGGAGCACTCGACGCCCTTGGCGTCGAGCAGCATGAGCAGGGCGTCCCCCTCGCAGCCGGGGAACGAGAAGTGGGCGTTGCCGGGCAGCCGGTTCACCGGGTCGCCGTTCAGCACGACGTCGGGCACGGCCAGCCGTACGCGCTCGATCAGGTCGTCGCGCAGCGCCGACAGCCGCTCGGCCGTGGCGGGCTGCCGCGCGACGGCCGTCTCGACCGCCGTGGCGAACCCGGCGATGGCCGGCGCGTCCAGGGTGCCGGAGCGGATGTCGCGCTCCTGCCCGCCGCCGTGCAGGACGGGCACCGGATCGACGCCCCGGGCCAGCAGCAGCGCCCCGACGCCCACGGGACCGCCGACCTTGTGACCGGAGACGGTCATGGCGTCCACGCCGGACTCGGCGAACGACACCGGGAGCTGGCCGACCGCCTGCACCGCGTCGGTGTGGAAGGGGATGCCGTATTCGTGGGCGATGCCGGCCAGCACGCGCACCGGCTGCACGGTGCCCACCTCGTTGTTGGCCCACATGACGCTCACCAGGGCCACGTCGTCCGGGTCGCGGGCGATGGCCTCGCGCAGCGTCTCCGGATGCACCCGGCCCCGCTCGTCCACCTCCAGCAGCTCGACCCGGGCGCCGTGGTTGTCGCCGAGCCAGTGGGCGGGATCGAGGGCGGCGTGGTGCTCGACCGAGCTGATGAGGATCCTGGGCCGCTTCCTCGCCCAGAACAGGCCCTTGATGGCGAGGTTGTCGGCCTCGGTGCCGCCGGCCGTGAACACGACCTCGCTGGGCCGGGCGCCGAGCGCGCACGCGATCGTCTCGCGCGACTCCTCGACGACCCGGCGGGCCCGGCGGCCCGCCGCGTGCAGGGACGAGGGATTGCCGACCTGACCGAGCTGGGCGGTCATCGCCTCGATCGCCTCGGGCAGCATCGGCGTGGTCGAGGCATGGTCCAGATAAGCAGCTCCCACGACCCCTCCCAAACACGTGATCCAGCCCACCAAGCGTATCCGGGCGGGCGGAGATCCCGGGCACGAGTCGCAACTTAACCGTCCAGACGGTACAGTAGACGCCGTGAGGAGAGATGAACTGCTGGACGCGGCCGAGGGCCTGCTGCAGGATCAGGGCGCCCAGGCCCTGACCCTGGCGGCGGTGGCCGAGCGCGCCGGGGTCAGCAAGGGCGGTCTCCTCTATCACTTCGCGAGCAAGGACGCGCTCGTCAAAGGCATGATCGAGCGCCTGATCGCCGACTTCGACGCCCTCATCGAGGCGCAGTCGGAGAGCACCTACACCCGGGCGTACGTCGCCGCGACGTTCGAGGCCCTGGAGACCGGCCGGCTGCGACGATGGGCCGTGGTGACGGGCGCGGCCGGCGACCCCGAACTGCTCGCGCCGCTGCGCGGGGCGATGAACCGCTGGATGCGGCAGGGCCTGGAGGACGAGCCCGACCCCCTGACCTCTCAGGTCGTACGGCTGGCCTGTGAGGGCGTCTGGGAGGTCGCCACCCACTGCGCGGGGATCATCGACTACACCGCGATCCGCGCCAAGCTGCTCGCCCTGTTGTAACGCGCCGCTCGCGGCTCTCTGACCTTCACCTGGTGGTCGCCCTTCCTTCCGGCTCTGCCGTGAAAGGGCGACCTGCTGGTGTCTGCCCGTAAATCCGGGCCTGGAAACCCACTTGACTCACCTGGAAAGGAAGCTGTGATGACCCGCGCTTTGAGGAAGGCCCGTCACGGGGCAGTCCTCACCTTCGTCCTGGCCGGCCTGATGTGCGGAACCTTCACCGTGCGCCTCCCCGCCCTGGCCGACCGGCTCCACCTGCCGGAGTCGGCCGTCGGGCTCACCCTGCTGAGCTGGGGGATCGGCGCGCTGCTCACCATGCAGCTCATGCGCGTCGTGCTGGCCAGGATCGGCAGCCGTGGCGTCCTGCGCGCGGCCGCTCCCCTGTGCGCGGCGTCACTGGTCCTCGTCGCGTTCGCGCCGTCCTTCCCCGTGCTGGCCCTGGCCGCCGCCCTGTTCGGCATGGCGTTCGGCGCGGTCGACGTCGGCATGAACGCCCAGGGCTCGGCCGTCGAGCGCGCGTACGGCCGGCCGGTCATGAGCGGCATGCACGCGGGATGGTGCGTCGGCGCGATCTCGGCGGGCCTGGTCGGCACGGCGGCCATCGCCCTGGGGCTGTCCCTCACCGCCCACATCCTGGTCGTCGCCCTGCTCTCGGTGCCGGCGGCGCTGGCGCTCAGCCGCATGCACCTGCCCGACCCGGCGCCCGAGGCGGGCGAGGCGGGCCGGTCCTCGTCCCGGCCCCGGCGCAGGCTGCCCGGAGTCGTCTACCTGCTGGGCGCGGTCACCTTCGCCGGGTTCATGGCGGAGGGCGTCGTCGCCGACTGGAACGGCCTCTACCTGATGGACACGCTGCACGCCTCCGAGGCGGTCGCCGCGCTCGGCTACCCGGTGTTCGAGGCGGGCATGCTGCTCGCGCGCCTGGCCGGCGACCGGCTGCGCGGCCGCTACGGCGCCCGCGGGCTGATCATGTTCTCCGGCGCCGCCACCGCGCTCGCGTTCCTCGCGGTCATCGCCGCGCCGGTCACCATGGCCGCCGTGGCCGGGCTGTTCTTCATCGGGCTGTCGGTGGCGACGATCTCGCCGATGGCGCTGTCTCTGGCGGGGACCGCGACCCGCGAGCCCGGCCCGGCGATCGCCCAGGCGAGCGCGATGGGCTACGCGGGCCTGCTGCTCGGGCCCGTGGTCATCGGCTTCCTGTCCAGCGCGGCCTCGCTGCGGGTCGCGATGGGCGTGGCGGTCGTCCTCGGCGTCGTCATCGCCGTGGCCGCACGGCTCCTGCCCGCGTCGCGTACGGAGATCATCCCGCTGCCGGTGCGGCCGGCGCGCGAGGAGACGGACGAGGAGGTGCGCCTCCGCGCGGCGGCCTGACGCCCACGGCCCGCGCACCGCACCTCCACACCGCACCCTCGCACTCACATCTCCACACCGCGCCTCCACCACCGGGCCAGGGGTTTTACCCGGACGGCGGGCCATGACCCCGGCCCGGTGGGCATTGGAGATGCCAGGGCGCTTTCCGCCGGAAGGCGCGGGCCGCCGGGAAGGACTCGCGAAGGAGTGCACGAGATGCGAGCCGTAGTGATGTACGCCCCCGGGGACGTCCGGGTGGAGCAGCGCGAGGACCCGGAGATCCTCGCGCCGACCGACGCGATCATCCGGCTGCCCGCGACCTGCGTCTGCGGCTCGGACCTGTGGCCCTACCGCGGCGTCGAGAAGCGCGACGGGCCGGTCCCGATGGGCCACGAGTACGCCGGCGTGGTCGAGGAGATCGGCGACGAGGTCACGTCGGTCGAGCCGGGCCAGTTCGTGGTCGGCTCGTTCTTCGCCTCCGACAACACCTGCGAGATCTGCCGGGCCGGCTACCAGTCCCGCTGCGTCAACGCGGTGCCGATGGCCTCCATCGGCACGCAGGCGCAGCGGGCCCGCGTTCCCCTGGCCGACGGCACCCTGGTCGCCACCCCCGGCATGCCCCGGGCGGACCTGATCCCGGATCTGCTGGCCGCCTCCGACGTGCTGGGCACCGGCTGGTTCGCGGCGGTCGCCGCGGAAGCGGGCCCCGGCAAGACCGTCGCGGTCGTCGGCGACGGCGCCGTCGGCCTGCTCGGCGTGCTGGCCGCCAAGCAGCTCGGCGCGGAGCGGATCGTCGCCTTCAGCCGGCACGCCGACCGGCAGAGGCTCGCCGTCGAGTTCGGCGCCACCGACATCGTCACCGAACGCGGCGACGAGGGCGTGGCCAAGATCAAGGAAATGACCGGCGGGCTGGGCGCGCACTCGGTCATCGAAGCGGTCGGCACCCAGGAGTCGATGATGCAGGCCGTCCGCTCCACTCGCCCCGGCGGGCACATCGGCTACGTCGGGGTCGCCCACGGCGTCGCGCTGCCCGGCCTGGAGCTGTTCTACGCCGCCGTGCACCTGCACGGCGGCCCGGCCCCGGTGCGCCGTTTCCTGCCCGACCTCATCCGGCTGATCTGGGACCGCACGATCAGGCCCGGCAGGGTCTTCGACCTCGAACTGCCGCTGGAGCAGGCCGCCGAAGGCTACCGGGCCATGGACGAGCGCCGGGCCGTCAAGGTGCTGCTGCGCCCCTGAGAACGGCCGGCTTCCGGCCCGTGCCGCGCGTTCACACGGCACGGGCCGGGCGCGTCACTTGCGCTTCTCGATCTCCTCGGTGAGCTGCGGGACGACCTGGAACAGGTCGCCCACGACACCGAAGTCGGCGATCTCGAACAGGGGCGCCTCGGCGTCCTTGTTGATCACGACGATGGTCTTGGAGGTCTGCATGCCGGCCCGGTGCTGGATGGCTCCGGAGATGCCGGCCGCGATGTAGAGCTGCGGGGAGACGGTCTTGCCCGTCTGCCCGACCTGGAACTGGTGCGGATACCAGCCCGCGTCGGTCGCGGCCCGCGAGGCGCCCACCGCCGCGCCGAGCGCGTCGGCGAGCTTCTCGATGATCGCGAAGTTCTCGCCCGAGCCCACGCCCCGGCCGCCGGAGACCACGATCGCGGCCTCGGTCAGCTCCGGACGGGCGCCCTTCTCCTGGACGACCCGCTCGACGATCCTGGCCGCGCGGGCGGCGTCCGACAGCGCGACCTCCACCTTCTCCTCGGCGCCGGCCGCGGGGGCGGCGACGGGGGCGGTGCTGTTCGGGCGGACCGTGATGATCGGCGTGCCCTTGGTCACGCGGCTGTGGACGTTGACGCCGCCGCCGAAGATGGACTGCTCGGCGACGAAGCCCTCGCCGACGCCCACCGCGTCGGAGATCACACCGGAGTCCGTCTTGATCGCCAGGCGGCCGGCGATCTCCTTGCCCTCACCGGTCGCGGCGACGAAGACGGCTGCCGGGGACCGCTCGGTCACCAGGTGCGCCAGCACCTCGGCCTTGGGGGCCGCCACGTAGTCGCCGATCTCGTCGGCGTTCGCCACGTAGATCTTCTCGGCGCCATACTCGGCGAGCCTGGCCTTCGCGGCGTCGGAGTAGCCGGGGCCTGCCCACACGGCGGCGGGGGTGCCCAGCGACCGGGCCAGGGTCAGCAGTTCGAGGGTGACCTTCTTGACGTCACCGTCGACGTGCTCGACGAGAACCAGAATCTCACTCATCACGGGGCCCCTCAGATGAACTTCTTCGACGCGAGGAACTCGGCGGCCTTGGCTCCGCCGTCGCCCTCATCCTTGATCACGGTGCCCGCGGCACGCGGCGGGGCGGCGGCGAAGTCCACGACCTCGCTCCAGGAGTTCGCGAGGCCCACCTGGTCGGCCGCGATCTCCGCGTCGGCGACCCCGAGGGTCTCGACCGGCTTCTTCTTGGCGGCCATGATGCCCTTGAACGACGGGTAGCGCGGCTCGTTGATCTTCTCGACCACCGACACGACGGCCGGCAGCGACGCCTCGACCTTGTCGTAGCCGTAGTCGGTGATCCGCTCGACCCGGATGGCCGTGCCCTCGACCTCGACCTTGCGGGCGAGCGTGAGCTGCGGCGCGCCGAGCCGCTCGGCCAGCATCGCGGCGAGCATGCCGGTGCGGGCGTCGGTCGACTCCGACCCCAGGATGACCAGGTCGAAGCCGATCTTCTTCAGTGCCTGGGAGATGGCGTAGGAGGTGCCCAGGGCGTCCGACCCGTGCAGCGCGTCGTCGTGCAGGTGCACCGCCTTGTCGGCGCCCATCGCCAGGGCCTTGCGGATGGTCTCGGTCGCCTTGGCGGGGCCCATGCTGAGGACGGTGACCTCGCCTCCATGGGCCTCCTTGAGCCGCAGCGCCTCCTCGACCGCGTACTCGTCGAGCTCGTTCACGACGCCGTCGGCGGCGTCGCGGTCGAGCGTCTTGTCATCGGACCTCAGCTTGCGCTCGGTCGCCGTGTCGGGGACCTGCTTCACGCAGACGACGATGTTCATGGCCGGTGGCCGACCTCCCCTTTCCGTACGGCTGACGCCGCGGTTCTCGGTACGTGGCGCGGGGTACGCGCACGTGATGCAAGACTGCCAGGTGCTAGCGGGCGCGCCTGTGCAGGTGGCCCGGGTGTCGAGCTGACCCTGGTCCCCCCAGGCGTATGTTACCCATCGGTAGCTTAGGTGCAAACCTCCAGGTTTTTACGGCCGCGTCCTTCGGCTGAGGAATCACCCAGAACCCGGTCACGCCCACTGCCACCCTACCGAACTATGTTCCGGAAGCATCGCGGAGGCCCCACGGCCGGAACTCACCCCCGCTCCGGTGTCCGATATGTTGGCATTTCTGCGGGCCGATCTTGGGGGGGTGCCGCCGGTGCGCAGGATGTGGGTGATCGTGGCCATGGTCGTGAGCCTGTCCGGCTGCGGCGTGGTCACCGACATGATCGCGCACCGCGCCGACGCGCCCAGCCCGCCCGCGTCACCACGGCCGGCGTCGAGCACCGCCCGCACTTCGTCCGCCGGCCCCACCTCCTCTGCCACCCCCGCTAACACCGCCACCGCCGGGACGGGGCTGACGCTCCCCGAGGCGAGGCAGGCCATGACGAAGTGGGTGGGCGAATACAACGCGACGCTGCGCAAGCGCAAATGGTGGAACAAGAACGACCTGCTCGACGCGCTGTTCATCGAGGCGGCGCTGCACGAGGGCGTGCTCGAACGCAACCACGAGATCTTCGGCTCGAAGCCGGGGCACAGGCCGATCCACGTGATCGGCACGCCGAGGATCTACCTGCCCCGGCCGGAGCTGCAGCCGTCGATCGGCGACTGGTTCATCGCGCAGGCGACCTACAAGGACACCGAGGGCCACGCCCGCCCCCACGTGCTCGCGTTCTTCCGCTCACCCGGGCAGCCGTTCAAGCTGGCCGTCGCGACCCCGCTCCACTGGGGCCGGCGGATGCCCAAGCCGCGGCTCGACGCCGACGGCTACATCACCGACATGGACAACGACATGGCGCGCGCCGTGACCCAGGAATATCTGAACTTCTGGAACAACGAGAAGAAAGAGGGCGCCTCCGGCTATCGCCTGGCCAAGGACAGCTACAGCCGCAAGGCGTTCCCCGCCGTCAACAAGGGGGCGTACGTCGCCTTCGAGGGGCACGGGGCGGTCTTCGGCTTCCGTACGTCGGACGGCGGCTCGTTCTTCCTGTTCGGCATGGTCAACAACCCCCACCACGTCAACCAGGTGCTGAGCGAGGCGCTGGTGGTGCCCCGGGGCAGCCGGACCATCCAGGAGGTCGGCGCCGACTGGTTCTCCTAGCTCGCGACCACCAGCATGACGAGCAAGAACACCACCGTGCCGACGGCCATGAGGAGCGTCACAGTGCTGAACAGCGTGCTGAGCAGCGCCCACACCGCGACGGCCCCGACGCCGCCCGCGAGATCCACCACGAGCCGCCGCCGCGACCTGCCCAGCAGCCCGAACCCCGCGTCCACGAGCAGCGCGATGCCGTAGAGCACCAGCAGCAGGAGCGACACCTCGGGCAGGTTGGCCCGCGCCGCGGCGGCGAACAGGCCGACCACCACCGCGGAGCCGATCACCCAGCGGCGGTGCAGCTTCTCGCGGTGCGCGGCGCGCGGGTCGTCCACCTCTCCCCTGCGGCTCTCCCGCGCGGGCCGGCGCTCCCGCCGGTCTCCGGGCCGCCACTGCTGGGTGGGCGCCTCCGACAGCGCGGGCCGCGCCGGCTCGATCCCGTCCAGCACCGGCGCGGCCTCCTTGAGGAGCCCGGCCAGCTCGGCCGTCTCCGGGCGGTCCACCGGATCGGTGCTCAGGCAGCGCTCCACGATCGGGACGAGCCACGACGGCACGCCCGTCAGGTCGGGCTCGCGGTGGACGACCCGGTAGGCGATCGCCGCGGCCGGCCCGGTCCCGTACGGCTGCCGCCCCGAGGCGGCGTAGGCCAGCGTCGCCCCCCAGGCGAACACGTCGGCCTCCGGTCCGGCCTCCCGGCCTTCCAGCACCTCGGGGGCCAGATAGCCGGGCGTGCCGACGACGGCGCCCGAGGCGGTGACCGAGGCCGACTCCAGCGCGCAGGCGATGCCGAAGTCGATCACGTACGGCTCGCGCTCGGAGACGATCACGTTGGCCGGTTTGAGGTCGCGGTGGACGACCCCGGCCGCGTGGACGGACTCCAGCGCCTCCGCCAGCCCCAGGGCGAGCCGCAGCAGGTCGGCCCCCGCGACCGGACCGTCGTTGGCCACGACCGCGCTGAGCGGCCTGCCCTGGACGTACCGGGTGACGATGTAGGGCCGCTCCCCCGACAGGGAGGCGTCCAGCACCTCGGCGACGTGGGCCCCGCGCACCCGGCGCATGGTCTCCACCTCGCGGGCGAGGCGGGTGATGGCGAACCCGTCGGAGGCGACGTGGGGATGCAGGACCTTCACCGCCACCGTGCGCCCGTCGGGGTCCAGTGCGAGGTGGACCTCACCGAACCCCCCGGAGCCGAGGGCGGAGACCAGGCGATAGGGACCAAGCTGTTCCGGCGTGCCCAAACTGTGTCTCCCGCTTCGCTCGTCGGGACGCTCTCATCCGATGGTCGCGCCGAAAGCGCGCGTCGAACACTTCCCTCGCCGCTCGGAGTCGGTCGTCCCTCGCTCCACTCGCTCCTCAGTCCGGGCACCGGGCGCGCCCCTCCGGCGTGCCGGTGCCGTTTCGCTCCATGCCTTGCGGTTCACTATCGGGATCGGGCCGGTCAGGTCCAGAAGGTCAGGAAGCCCAGGCCGATCCTGTCCATGATGTCGCCGATCACGCCGCCGATCAGGTTGACGACCGTGTTCTGACCCCTCTGTTTGAGGTCGGCGACGATGTGGTCCACCGCCACCGACGGCGGCCGCCAGGGGATCCACGAGGCGTCCGCCGACAGCGCCGTCATGACCGCGAACAGCGCGACCGTGCCGACCGCGATCGTCACGATCATTCCCGCGCCGGGGCTCCGGATCACCGCGCTCAGCGTCCGGGAAACCGCCTTGCGGGGGGCCTTCCCGCCGGGCAGGAGGAACAGCCCGGCCACGAAGGCGCCCGCGGCGTACGCCGCGGCGGGGTCGGGCCTGACCCCGCCGAGGTAGTGGAATCCGCCCCAAACGCACATCGCGAACATCAGGGCCAGCGGCACCTGCACCACCGTCGCCAGCCCGGCCTTGATCAGCGCCCACGGCGTGCCGAGCACCGCGAGGAGCGGGTCGGCCCCGCTGCTGCCCCGCGCCGCCCGGCGGTCGGCGAGGTCGCCGAGCAGATACTGCCCCACCCGCAGGCACAGCGCCGCCACGACGGCGAACAGGCTCACCACGACCGGCAGCAGGCAGGCCAGCGCCACGATCGTGGCCAGCAGCAGTGCCGCGAGCACGGGATGCGGGGCCCGGTAGGGGGCCCGCCTCGCCTCGGGCTCGTACGGCGTGGCAGGAGGCGGCGCGACCCGGGGCTCCGGGTAGCCCGCCACCCGCTGGTCGGTGTACGGCTGGTAGACCGGCGGCTCGTAGGGCGCGGACTGGTAGGGCGGCGGCGCCTGGCCGTACGGCAGGGCCTGCGGGTGCGCCGGGGGCGGCGCGGACTCGGGACGGCGCTGCCTGGGCGCCCGCGACTCCCTGGGCTCCCGGCGGGGCCGCTCCGGCTCCACGTAGTTCACCGGCGGCAGCAGGTCGGAGTAGCTGTCGTCGTCGGCCGGCAACATGCCGGTGCGGCTCCCGCCGACGCCGTTCAGTGTGCCGGATCCGTTCACCGGGCCGCCGTCCCTCCGCGCCACTTCGTCGAGCACGCGCGTGCCGTCCAGGATCCGCGTCCCGCCGTCGCGCGGCGGCTCGTGGGCCGTCTCCCTGAGCACGGTGACCGAGGGGTCGAGCTGACGGGTGAGCCTGAGCAGCGACGCGGCCGTGGGGCGCGACGTCGCCTCGGGCGTCATAGCGAGGCGGAGCCAGTTCCGCATCCAGGCCGGCGCGAGGTCCACCTGCGCCTTGCCTTCGAGGATGTTGTAGCAGATCGACTCGAACGTGCCCGAGCCGAACGGCGCCTTCCCCGTGGCCGCGAAGAAGACCGTGGCCGCCAGCGCGTGCACGTCGGCTGCCTGGGTGATCTCGGTGTCCCGGATGATCTCCGGGGCGAGATAGCCGGGCGTGCCGACGAACATGCCCGTCTGGGTCAGCCGGGTGGCGTTCACCAGGTGGGCGATGCCGAAGTCGATCACGAGCGGCTCGCCGTCCACGAGCATCACGTTGGCCGGCTTGAGGTCGCGGTGGATGACATCGGCCGCGTGGATGGCGACCAGGGCCTCGCACAGGCCCACCGCGAGCCGGATCACGCCGTCGTCGCTGAGCGGCCCGTCTTCCAGCACCGTCTGCTCTAAGGTCCGCCCGGGGGCGTACCGCGTCACGATGTAGGGAGCGGCGCCGGTCAGGTCGGCGTCGAGGACCTCGGCGACCCGCTTGCTGCGCACCCGCCGCATGGTCTCGACCTCGCGGGTGAGCCGGTCGCGCGCCTTGAGGTCGGTGGCGACGTGCGGGTGCAGCACCTTGACCGCGACCTCGCGCCCCTCCGCGTCAAGGCCGAGATGGACCACCCCCATGCCGCCCTCGCCGAGCTGCCGCAGCAGCCGGTAGGGCCCGATCCTCTCCGGAGCCTCAGTAGCCGACATGTCGTCCCCCGTCACCCGTTCCCCGCCTGGTTACGCAGGTCTTCCAGTCGTTCCAGTAATGACACAACGTCGATTGGGCCCCAGAAGTGCCCTGCTGTCTGATTACCCAGAAGGCTGGAGAGCGCGACCGCCGCCGTCAGCACCGCGAGGGCGCCGATCCCCCAGGCGAGCCCCCTCGCCGCCCCCTCCCCCGGCACCAGGGAGGCCAGGGTCCGCCGCATCTGCCTGCCCGGGCCCACCACTCCGGGCCCCGCGCAGATCGTCCACAGCGCCGTCGCGACCCCCCAGCTCAGCGCCGCGAGCCGGAGCGCGGACGTGTCGCCGAGCAGGATCGTGAGCAGCAGCGTCACCGGCAGCCCCAGGATCAGCGCGTACGGCACGAGCGCGATCGTGATGCCGATCGACTTCACGAGCTCCGCCGGGCGGCTCAGCACCCGCAGCACGTCGGCCGCCGCGGCGCCCGCGGGACGGCGGGAGTTGAGGTGCGGCTGGGCCAGGTCGGCGGCCCGCAGCAGCACCACGGCCGGCACGGCCACCAGGCACACCAGCAGCGGCGCCACGACCGCGAGCGACGTCATCACGACGAGCAGCAGCGCGCTCGCGATCCCGTACGTCTTGGAGCGCTGGAACAGCCCGCCGGGCGAGAACGGCATGGGCGGCGGGGGCGGCACCCGCACCGTCGGCATGAACGGCGTGGGGTTCGGCTGGTGGACCTGCGGAGTCCGCTCGTAGATCTCGGGCGCGTGCCCGAAGATCGCGTGGTCACGCGCCGCCACGTCCCCCTGCTCGTAGGACCCGTGCTGTGCGGATCCCTGCTGTGCCGTCCCGTGCTGGGCCGTCCCGTGCTGGGCCGTCCCGTGCTGGGCCGTCCCGTGCTGGGCGGGCCCGGGGGATGCCGCGCGTGCTCCCGTGGGGTCGCCGGCGACGGCCTGGCGCACCTCCTCGGAGGTCACCCGCCGGGTGGGGATGTCGCCCTCAGGGTGCAGCATCGGCGTGGGCCACTCGTCCGCCGGCCGGACAGGCGGCGCTGCGGACGGCCCGCCGGTCGCGACCCCGGGGCCCGCCACGGGCGTGCCCGGGAACGCGGGCGGCCCGGACGGACCAGAGGGACCGGACGGGCCGGTCGGCGAGGGGCGGGGCGGAGCCATCCGGGTGGGGATGTCGCCCTCGGCCGGGCCGTGCGGCGCGCTCGGACCGCTCGGGCCGTTCGGACCACTCGGGCCGCTCGCCGGACTGGTCGCCGGGCCGTTCGGCCCGAGGCCCGCCCGGCGCAGGTCCTCTCCGGTCACACGGACGGTCGGGAAGGGGTCGCCGCCCTGGCCCGCCGCCGGGGTCTCGCGCAGCAGCGAGACGAACTCCTCGGCCTTGCCGCCCGGCTGGGACGGCGTGACCGGCGGCGTCGCCACGGGCGCGACCGGCGGGCCGACCGGCGGCACCGGCGACCCGCCCGGCGGCGGCCCTGTGACCGGCCCTGTGACCGACCCTGTGACCGACCCTCTGACCGGCCCTCCCGGGCGGCCTGGCCCGGGGACCTGCTGACCGCCGGTGTCGTCCACATTGGGCACCGTCGTGATCTCGTCGGGCACGCGGGGCCTGCCGCCCGGCGACTGGGGCAGGAGCCGCGAGAGCTGCCGTACGAGCTCGGCCGCGGTCGGCCGCCGGGCCGGGTCGCGGTGGAACGCGGCACGCAGCATCGGCTGGATCGGCCCGGGGGCGGCCTCGACGTTGGCCCGGCCGGAGGTGATGTTGAAGAAGATCATCTCCAGCGTGCCCTTGCCGAACGGCGGCTGGCCGGTGGCGGCGTAGAGCACGGTGCCGGCCCAGGCGTGCACGTCCACCTGCGGCCCGGCCTCGTGCCCCTCGATGATCTCCGGGGCGAGATAGCCGGGCGTGCCGATGAACATGCCGGTCTGGGTGAGCCGGGTGGCGTCGACCGCCTGGGCGATGCCGAAGTCGATCAGCACCGGCTGGCCGTCCAGCATCAGCACGTTGCCGGGCTTGAGGTCGCGGTGGATGACCCCGGCCGCGTGCACGGCGGCGAGCGCCTCGGCCACCCCGACGGCGACCTTGAGCAGGGCGTCCAGGGGCAGCGGGCCGTCGTTCTTGACGATCTCGTCGAGCGGCCGGCCCGGCACGTAGCGGGTGACGATGTACGGCCTGCGTCCCGTGACGTCGGCGTCGACGACCTCCGCGATGTTCGGCCCGCGCACCCGCCGCATGGTCTCGACCTCGCGCGACAGGCGTCTGCGCGCGACGTCGTCGCCCGCGACCTCCGAGCGCAGGACCTTGACGGCCACCTGTCTGCCCTGCGGGTCGAGGGCGAGGTGCACCACGCCCATGCCGCCCTCACCGAGCCGCCTCAGCAGCCGGTACGGGCCCAGTCGGTCGTCCTGATTCATTGCCTAAGCACCATACCGACTAAAAGAACGCCCATGAGTGAACCATCGCGCCACATCTCCAGTCAGCACAACGGAGAAAAGACGCCGACGGTTTCCCGGCAGTCGGTCAAATGGTGAGCGCGAGAACCTCCCCACGCGTCGCCGCGACCAGCGCCTCGCCGGAAAGCGCCAGCTTGGAGCGGCGCACACCGCTGCCGATCACCACGAAAGGCCGCCGGGTCACGTTTTCGTCAACGAGCACCGGCCAGCCCTCGGGAAGGCCGATCGGAGTGATCCCTCCATACTCCATCGCGGTCAGTTCGACGGCCTCCGTCTGCGGAGCGAAGGACGCCTTCCGCGCGTCCAGGTGGCGACGGACGATTCCGTTGACGTCGGCCCGGTCGGTGGCGAGCACCATGACGGCGGCGTACCGCGTCTGCCCGCCCCGCTTGGCGGCGACGATGACGCAGTTGGCCGAGTCCTCCATCGCCACGCCGTACCGCTCGCAGAACGCGGCGGTGTCGGACAGCGCGGGATCGATCTCGGCGACCTTCACCGTGACGTCGAGCGAGGCCACGGCCTTGGCGACGGGATCGGCGAGCAGGTCCGGCCGGTCGGACGCGGGAACCCATTCGAGCGGCATTCAGCCCTCCTTGACGGCGCGCTCGTGCAGTCGGGTGACCACCCTAGAGGCAGCTCCGAGCAGGGCGGGCGTCAGCCGTACCGGCCGCTGCCGCAGGCGACCTGGCCTCCGATCATGGAGAAGAGCCCGAACACCGCCATGATCTCGTGGTAGTCGTCGGTGGTGAACTCGGTGTGCCGAGTTCCGGCGAGCCGTACGCCGGGCACGATCGAGCAGGCCGCGGCGATGGCGGTGGAGTTCCACTCCACACCGAGCGTGTACGGCGGCTCGACCACGTAGGGCCGGAAATCGGACAGCCTGCCCAGGGCACGGGCCGCGGCCTCGCGAATGCGCCGCGAGGCGACGGCCGGGGGCAGCAGCTCGGCGGAGAACTTGTCGATGCCCTTCTTCACGGCGACCGTCTCGACGTCGCCGAGCAGTTCCCTGGCCTCCTCGCACACCGCCTCGTCACCGGTGACGAGGGCGACCGGCACGCCCAGCGAGCCCGCGAAGCCGGCCACGATCCGGGTCTCGCCGCAGACCTCGCCGTTCAGGTAGACGTTCTGGATCTCCTTGCCCATCCACGTGTGGTTGAGCACCCCGTGCGGCACCCCGGCCCGTGCGTGATAACCCGCGAAGCAGGCGGCGTCCATGCCGGCGACGAGGCCCTGACCCATGCGGTGCGGCTTGCCCGGCCCCCTGATCAGCGTGGCGCGCTCGTCCAGCAGGTCGATCCTGAGGTTCTTGGTGGACCCGTGGGCGTCGTTCACCAGCACGGACGCGGCGCCCGCGTCGAAGGCGCCCTGGATCACCGCGTTGGCGTCGCCGGTCATCAGCTCGCAGCCGCGCTCGTATCCGCGGCCCCCGAGGTGCATCTCCTCGGGGTCGGTCAGCCCGGTGACCCCCTCCATGTCCACCGACAGGTAGATCTTCATATCGCCGCCCATGCCTCCACCTGGCGCTGCTCGTCCGCGGTCATGAGCCCGACCTGCTCCCGCATGTACGCGCCGACTCGTTCGCGCCAGGGCTCCGGCGTCTCGTCGATCGAGGGCGGGTAACAGCGGTCCATCCAGCGGGTGGACTCGACAGTCGCCTTGAGGTACTCCGCCGCCTTCGCGAACGGTGTGTCCTCGATCCCCGGCACCCGCGCGCAGCCGTACTCGATCGTCTCCTGGCCAGAGTACGGCGGCGGCTGCTGCCAGGCGCGTGCGGGGACCGACCGGGCGGTGAGCGTCGTCGTGATCGGCCGCCCCTCGACGGCGGCGAGGATCAGCTCCTTGCGCAGGCACTTGCCGCACTTCCGGCATGGTCCCGAGGCGTCGCCCCGCAGGCACCAGCGCACCAGGTGCGCGAGATCGGAGCCCAGCGCCATGCGCATGGTCACGGGCTCGCTCACGCCCCCGACCGGGAGCACCAGCGGGAGCCCCGCGGCCGCGTACAGCGGGGCCCATTTCCCCTGCGGCGCCCACATGGGGTTGTCCGGGGTGTAGCGGTTGACGTAGCGGTCGCTGCCGAGCCAGCGCGACCCGATCTCGTAGCCCAGCGCGACGCCGCCGAGGTCGAGGAGGTCGGCGAGGAGCAGCGCCCCCACCGTGACGGCGTGGTGCTCGGGGAAGCCGGGCCGGGGACGGCTCAGCAGGAACTCCAGGTCCGACTGGGCGATGTGGAGTTCGCGGCCGGTCTGCCGGGCGAGCTGGGCCAGCACGTCCGAGCGGTAGTGCGTCCACCGGTTGGGCACCCGGGGGTGACTGACCCGCTGGAAGTGCACGAACGGCGCGTCGGGGAACATCGCGGCCACCGCCATCGAGTCGGCGCCCCCGCTGTAGGAGATGGCGAGGCGGGTGCCGCGCCTGGCGTCCGCCCCGACCGGCCCGGCGTCCACGCCCCACGCCGTACGGAACGCCTCGGCGAGCCCGGCGGAGATCGGCCGGTCGAAGGTCACCCGCCGCCTGGTCCACGGCGCGACGACGGTCCACGCCGCGACCGCGAGCAGGTCGGGATGGGGGGACGCGCCGGCGTCCCCTGTCCGGACGTGGCAGGAGTTGGTCCGCAGTTCGACGGGGTGGCCGTCGGTGCAGGCCCCCGTCGTCTCGTCCTCCGGGTCGAGCCGGAAGACCAGCCGCCACACGTCCGCGTCACGCGTCCATCGCACCCGCACGACCGGTCACCCCGCCCGCCCGGGAGCGCCCACCCGCGCCGACAGGTCGTCGATCGCCTGCCAGATGCGCATCTCGTTCTGCAGCAGCGTGTCCACCGCCGCAGCGATCTCGGTGGCCAGCCGGTGCGCCTCGGCCGCCTTGGGGTCGGCGGCCGGGGTGGGCGCGGCGGCCGGTTTCACCGGCGCCGTGGAGATCCGCCGCAGCCGGTCGACCTCCTCACGCAGCCCCACGACCTCGCGGCGGAGCATCTGGACCTCCCAGATGGCGTCCTTCAGGTCCTGCCGGTGATCGGGTTTGGTGACGTATCGAGAGTCGAGCCGGGACAGCAGCGCCCGGCGCAGCCGTGACAGGCCCAGCACTCGCAACCGCATCATGGACCGCCACGATAGTGGCATTTTGGAGCGTTTCTTGACGCAAAATTTGAAGTCGCTCAAAGGACCCTGGGAAGCCGCGATAAGGCCGGTTCGCGTCGGTCGCGCCTCTCACCACGCAATACAGTCGGCGGTTGTGCTTTACGGCAGATCGGCGGAGACGGCCGCGATAGACGACCTGATCGCCCGGGCCGGGAAGGGTCAGGGCGGCGCGCTCGTGCTGCGCGGCGAGGCCGGTGCGGGCAAGACGGCGCTGCTCGACCTGGCGGCCTCCCGCGGCGCGCCCATGCGCGTGCTGCGCACCACGGGGGTCGAGGCGGAGGCCGACCTGGCGTTCGCCGCCCTCCACCAGTTGCTGCTGCCGGTGACCGGGCTGCTCGACGCGCTGCCGGAACCGCAGGCCGAGGCCGTACGCGGCGCGCTCGGGCTGGCCCCCGCCGGTTCGGGCGACCGGTTCCTGCTGGCGGCCGGGGTGCTGTCGCTGCTGGCCTAGGCCGCCGCGCCGGACGGGCTCATCTGCGTCGTGGACGACTTCCAGTGGGTGGACCGGCCGTCGGCCGACGCCCTGCTGTTCGCCGCCAGGCGGCTGCGCACCGAACCGATCGCGATGCCGCTGGCCGTACGCGGCGACACGCCGGTGCCGGGCCTGCCCTCGCTGGAGATCGCCGGGCTGGCCGAACCTGCGGCCGCCGAGCTGCTCGACGCCGGCTTCACGCTCGCGCCGCCGGTCAGGCGCGAGCTCGTGGCGCTGACCGGGGGCAACCCGCTGGCGCTGCGCGAGACGGCGCGGCTGCTCACGGACGCCCAGCGGGCCGGTCGGGAACCGCTGCCCGACCCCCTGCCCGGTGGAAGCCGGCTCTTCGGCGACCGGGTGGCCGCGTTGTCCGCGGGGGCACGGCTGACCGCCCTACTGGCGGCGGTCGAGAGCGATCTCGGCCTGGTGCTGCGGGCCGCCGAGCGGCTGGGCGCGGACGAGGCGGCGCTGCCCGAGCTGGAGTCGGCCGGGCTCGCGGGCGTGTCCGGGACGCGCGTGCGGTTCCGCCATCCGCTGATCCGGTCGGCGGTGTACGAGGCGGCCTCCCCCGCCGCACGCCGCGAGGCGCACGCGGCACTGGCCGAGGTGTCGGATGCGTCCGAGATATCTGAGGGAGACCGGCGGGCCTGGCATCTGGCCGGGGCCGCGCTCGGTCAGGACGAATCGGTCGCCGCCGCCCTCGCGCGGGCCGCGGAGCGGGCCCGGGACCGAGGCGGCTATGGCGCCGCCGCCACCGCCCTGACCAGGGCCGCCGAGCTCACCCCCGCACCGCTCGTGCGCGCCCGGCGGCTCACGGACGCCGCCGAGGCCGCGTGGCTCGGGGGCCGTCCCGGCCAGGCCGAGTCGCTGCTGGCCGAGGCACGCGAGCTCGCCGGGGCGGACACCGCGCTGACCATGGAGATCGCCCGGCTCCGCGGACGCTTCGAGCTCAACTCCGGCAACGCCGCGGAGGCCGTACGGATCCTCGCGGCGGGCGACACCCTGGACATGCTGGCCGACGCCTCGGAGGCGGCGTCGTACGTCGGCGACACGGCGGCCATGATCGAGATCGGGCGGCGGGCGGCGGCCTTCCCCGAAGGGTTCCTGCGCGACGTGGTCGCCGGCATCGGCGCGACGCTCGCGGGCGACGGCGGGCACGACCTGCTCAGGCGGGCGCTCGGCCGTACGGGTGAGCTGCGCGAGGCGGCCGATTTCCTGTGGGCGACGGCGGCGGCCAGCCATCTGGGCGAGGTGGACCTGTCCGCCGAGCTGGCCGAGCGGGCCGGGCGCGTGGCCAGGGTCTCGGGGATGGCCGGCCAGCTTCCCGTGGTGCTGGAGTTCGTCGCCACCGCGGAGCGGCTCGCCGGGCGCCTCGCCGAGAGCCGGGCCGTCTCGGAGGAGGGCCTGGAGCTGGCGCGCGAGGCCGGATATGCGAACACCGTGGCGGCCCACCTGGCCAACCTCGCGGCCGTGGCGGCCCTGCGCGGCGAGGAGGAGGCCTGCGCCCGGCATGCCGGGGAGGCGCTCGCCATCGCCGTCCCCCACCGGGTGGGCCTGCGCGCCGGGCTCGCGGCGTACGCCCTGGCCATGCTCGACCTGTGCCTCGGCCGGTTCGCCGCCGCCCACGACCGGTTCACCGCGATCGCCGCCGCGGGCCCGGGAGCCGGTCATCCCACCGTGGTCTGGCGGAGCACGCCCGACCGGATCGAGGCCGCCGTCGGCGCGGGCGACGCCGACGCCGCCCGTGCGGCCCTGGAGGCGTACGAGCGCTGGTCGTCCCATGCGGGGACGGCCGAGTCGCGGGCGCTGCTCGCCCGGTGCCGCGGCCTGGTCCTGCCGGACGACCAGGCGGTCGAGGCGCTCGGCGAGGCGTCGCGCCTGCACGCCAACCCGTTCGAGGCGGCCAGGACGGGACTGCTGCTGGGCGAGCGGCTGCGCCGTACGCACCGGCCGGGAGAGGCCAGGGCGCACCTGCGAGCGGCGCTGGAGACGTTCCGGCGGGCGGGAGCCGATCCGTGGGCGCGGCGCGCGTACGGCGAGCTGCGCGCGGCGGGCGAGAGCGTCCGGCCGGAAGAGAACGGGCCGGAGGAGAACGGGCCGGAGACGCCCGTGGCGGTGCCGGACGTGCGGGGGACGGCGCTCGACGCGCTCACCCCGCAGGAGCTGCGCATCGCCACCCTGGTGGCGGATGGCGCGACCAGCAAGGAGATCGCCGCCCGGCTGTTCCTGAGCCCGCGCACGGTCGAATATCACCTGTACAAGATCTATCCGAAGCTCGGCATCACCTCGCGTACGGAGCTGGCGCGGCTAGTAGTTCTACGGAAGGCGCCGGCGGCCCCGCGCAGCATGCTTTAGCCCATGCCAAACATCTGGAGTGAAGAGTTCGGGGCCGCGGCCGACGCGCCGATCGTGCTGGTGATGGGGTCGATGTCGCAGGGGATCCTGTGGCCGGACGCGTTCGTGGGCCGGCTCGTCGCGGGCGGCCGGCGCGTGATCCGCTACGACCACCGCGACACCGGGATGTCCGACGTCGTCGACTTCTCGAAGGATCCGTACACATGGGATGACATCAAGGACGACGTGCTGCGGGTGATGGACGCGCACGGATTGGACAGCGCGCATCTGGTCTGCCACTCGGCGGGCGGGCTGCTCGGGCAGCTGATCGCGGTGGAGCGGCCGGAGCGCGTGCGGACGCTCACCGTCGTCGCCTCGTCGCCGCTCGGCGGTGGTGAGGGCGCGGTGCTCATGCGGGCGCTGATGGGCGAGCCGCAGCCCGAGGGCAGCCTGCCCGAGCCCACGCCGGAGTTCGTCGCGTTCTACCGCGAGGTGATCGCCGCGCCGCCGCCGCGCGACCGGCGGGAGCGCATCGAGCGCATGATCGCGGAGGACCGCGTGCTGCACGGCACCGGCCTGCCGTTCGACGAGGACGCCTCGCGCAGGCTGGCCGAGCGCGTGTACGACCGGGCGCGGGACCTCGACGCGGCGGCCAACCACCGGCTCGCGGCGGCGGCCAAGCCCGGCTTCGAGCCGGTGGGCGTCCTGCACCGGATCGAGGCGCCCACCCTGGTCGTCGAGGGCACGCACGAGCCCGCCAAGCCGGGCCACGGGGCCGTCATCGCCGAGCGGATCCCCGGCGCCCGGCTGATGACGGTCAAGGGAATGGGCCACACCCTGCCGCCCGAGGTGCACGCCGAGCTGGCCGGCGCCGTCCTCGCCCACACGGCATGACCCGTCAGCGGCCGGTGAATTTAGGGCGGCGCTTCTCGGCGAAGGCCGTCATGCCCTCCCGGGCGTCCTGGGTCGCGAACAGGCCGGAGAACTGGAGGCGTTCGATCTCCAGGCCGGTGTCGAGGTCGGTCTCGAGGCCGTGGTCGATCGCGAGCTTGGCCGCCCGCACCGCGGCGACCGGCCCCTGGGCGAAGGTCGCGGCGAGTTCGAGCGCCGCGGTGTAGACCTCGCCGTCGGGCACCACCCTGTCGACCAGGCCGATGGCGAGCGCCTCGGCGGCGTCAACGTGCCGCCCGGTGAAGATCAGGTCCTTGGCCCGGGCGGGCCCGACGAGCCGGGGCAGGCGCTGGGTGCCGCCCGCGCCGGGGATGATCCCGAGGGTGATCTCCGGCTGGCCGAGCTTCGCGCTCTGCCCGGCCACCCGGAAGTCGGCGCACAGCGCGAGCTCGCAGCCGCCGCCCAGGGCATATCCGGTGATCGCCGCGATGACCGGCTTGCCGATCCGCGCGACCGCGGTGAAGCAGTCCTGCAGAGTGCGCGAGTGCACGGCCATGTCGGCGTAGGACATGACCGCCATCTCCTTGATGTCGGCGCCGGCCGCGAAGACCCGTTCGCCGCCGTAGACGATGACCGCGTGCGTGTTCGGATCGGCGTCCACGAGGCGCGCGGCCTCCGCGATCTCCTCCTGGACCTGCCGGTTCAGCGCGTTCATCTTCGGCCGGTCGAGCCGGATCGTGGCGACGTGCTCGGAGATCTCGACCCTGACGAATTCACCCATGGCCCCCACCATAAGGGGGAGATCAGCGGCCGAGCGGGAGGGGCCGCGAGGGCGTGGCCGCCATCGCGGCGGTGACCTCGTGGTAGACGCGCTCGTATCCTCTGATCATCACGGGCACGTCGAAGTGCCGGACGACGCGGTCGCGCACCGCGTGCGGGTCCAGCGCGGAGACCGCCTCGATCGCGGCGGGCAGCTCCTCGGGCGTGTCGCGGATGTAGCCGGTCACGCCGTCCACCACGATCTCGGGCGCCGCGCCCCGCCGCAGCGCCACCACCGGGGTGCCGCAGGCCATCGCCTCGATCATGACCATGCCGAAGGGCTCGTCCCAGAGCAGCGGGAACACCAGGCACCGGGCCCGGGAGAACAGGTCGCTCTTGAGCCGCTCGTCCGCCTCCCCCAGGTATTCGACGCCGGGCCCGAGCAGCGGCTCGATCCGTTCGCGGAAGTAGGCCCGCTCCGCCGGCTCGGTGCGCCTGCCGACCAGCAGGATGCGGCGGCCCGCCGCCCGCGCCGCCTCGATCGCGAGGTGCGCGCCCTTGTCGGGGCTGAGCCGCCCCAGCCACAGCACCCAGTCGTCCTTGCGCTCCCGGAACGGCCACGCGGCGACGTCCACCGCGTTGTGCACCCGCCCCACCCAGTTGAGGCCGGGCGCCTGGGCGCGCTGGGCCGAGGAGATGGCCACCAGGGACACGTCCGTGCCGAGGCTCCGGTAGTAGTCGCCCAGCTCCCCGCTCACGTCGCTGTGGCAGGTGACGACCGTCGGCACGAGCCGCCCCCCGGCGGTGAGCGGCCCGGCCAGCGAGTGGTCGTGGACGACGTCCACCTCCAGGCCCCGCAGGAGGCGGGCCGCCTCGGCCGCGTGCACCACCTCGGGGAAGGGCTCGCCGATCCGGTCCGAGGGCGGCTCGTCGTAGGTCCGCAGATCCACCTCGCGGCCGGCCCCGATGACGGTGACCCGGTGCCCGCGCGCCCGCAGACCACGGACCAGCGTGGCGGTCACCGCCTCGATGCCGCCGTACGCGCGGGGCGGCACGTCATACCACGGCGGGGCGATCATCCCGATGTGCAGGGCCTGTGCCATGGTGCTGGTCTTACCCCTCCCACCTGCGAAGAAAGCAGGAGGGAGGGGTGATCGATCAGCGCAGGGTGCCGTTGGTCATGCCGACCGGCTCCTCCGGTACGGCGATGAGGCCGAGCTCGGCCACGGACGCCATCAGCGGGTGGAACGGGACCACGCGCACGGTGTAGCCGAACGCGCCGGTGCGGTCGAGCGGCACGACGCCGGTGTAGTGCGCCCGGCCGTCGTCGCCCACCGAGTCGACCTTCAGCGTGACGTAGCTCGGTGACAGCAGCTCGTCGTGCGCGCCCACCCGGCCGTAGGCGGCCTGGACCTGGACGTCATCCGGCGACAGCTCGCCGAGGGCGATCGTGGCCCCCAGCTCCAGCCGGGCCCCCAGCTCGGGGGTGTCCCCGACGCCGGTCGCCTCGACGTGCTCGACGCGTACACCCGGCCAGGCCTTGGCCACGCGCAGCTTCCACGCCGCGAACAGCCGGGCGTTGCTGTAGCCGTCGGCCGCGAGCGACCGGGCGGAGACGGCCGCCGGGGTGTACAGGTCGGTCACGTAGTCGCGCAGCATGCGCCCGGCCAGCACCTTCGGCCCGAGCGAGCTCAGCGTGTGCTTGACCATCTCCAGCCAGCGCCGCGGCAGGCCGTCGGCGGCCCGGTCGTAGAAGCGGTCGGCCACCTCGCGCTCGATGAGGTCGTACAGCGCCGTGGCCTCCAGCTCGTCGCGGCGCTCGGGGTCGTCCACTCCGTCGGCGCTGGGGATCGCCCAGCCGTTGTTGCCGTCGTACCACTCGTCCCACCATCCGTCGCGGATGGACAGGTTGAGGCCGCCGTTGAGCGCCGCCTTCATGCCGGACGTGCCGCACGCCTCCAGCGGGCGCAGCGGGTTGTTCATCCACACGTCCGAGCCCGTCACCATGAGCTGCCCGAGCGCCATGTCGTAGTCGGGCAGGAAGACGATGCGGTGCCGCACGTCCTCCGAGTCGGCGAAGCGGACGATCTGCTGGATGAGCTTCTTGCCGCCCTCGTCGGCCGGATGCGCCTTGCCGGCGATGACGATCTGCACCGGCTTGTCCGGATCGAGCAGCAGCCTGCGCAGCCGGTCGGGCTGGTTCAGCATGAGAGTCAGCCGCTTGTACGACGGCACCCGCCGGGCGAAGCCGATCGTCAGGACGTTCGGGTCGAGCGCCTCGTCCACCCAGCCCAGCTCGGCCTCGCTGGCGCCGCGCTGGCGCCACGACTTGCGCAGCCGCCGCCGCGCCTCCACGACCAGGCGGGCCCGCAGCGTGCCCCGGATGCCCCAGATATCGGCCTCGGACAGCTTGTGCGCGCCCTCCCAGCCCTGCGCCTTGTCGATCAGCGAGGGCAGCTCCGCGCCGGCGAGCTCCATCATCTCCCGGCCGACCCAGGTCGGGGCGTGGACGCCGTTGGTGATCGAGCCGATCGGCACCTCGTCGACGTCGAAGCCCGGCCACAGGCCCTGGAACATCTCCCGGCTGACGCGGCCGTGCAGCTCGGACACGCCGTTGACCCGCTGGGCCAGCCGCATGCCCATGACGGCCATGTTGAAGACCGACTTGTCGGCGTCGGGGCCGTCGGGCTCGGCGCCGAGCTCCAGGATGCGGTCGACCGACACCGTCGGCCAGGCGTTCGACCCGCCGAACTGCCGGGCGATCATCTCGGCCGGGAACCGGTCGATGCCCGCGGGGACCGGGGTGTGGGTGGTGAACACGGTCCCGGCGCGTACGGCCTCAAGGGCCTCCTCGAACGACAGCCGGGCCTCGGTCAGCTCGCGGATGCGCTCAAGGCCGAGGAAGCCGGCGTGGCCCTCGTTGGTGTGGAACACCTCGGGCTCGGGGTGGCCGGTGATCCGGCAGTAGGCCCGGATGGCCCGCACGCCGCCGATGCCGAGCAGCAGCTCCTGCATCAGGCGGTGGTCGCCGCCCCCGCCGTACAGGCGGTCGGTCACGTCCCTGGCGACCGCGTCGTTCTCGGCGACGTCGGAGTCGAGCAGGAGCAGCGGCACCCGGCCGACCTGGGCCACCCAGATCTGGGCGTGCAGCACGCGCCCCTCGGGGAGGCCGATCTTGATGCGCGCCGGGGCGCCGTCCTCCTCCTTGAGCAGGGTGAGCGGCAGGCCGCCGGGGTCGAGGGAGGGGTAGTGCTCAAGCTGCCAGCCCTCGGCGGAAAGGGACTGGGTGAAGTAGCCGTGCCGGTAGAGCAGGCCGACGCCGAGGATCGGGACACCGAGGTCGCTGGCGGCCTTCAGGTGGTCGCCGGCGAGGATGCCGAGGCCGCCCGAATACTGCGGCAGGGCGGCGGAGATGCCGTACTCGGGCGAGAAGTAGCCGATCGCCTTCGGCGCGTCCTCCAGCGACTGGTACCACCGGGGGGCGGTCATGTACTCGCGCAGGTCGTCGGCGGCGTCGGCGAGGCGGCGCAGGAAGCGCCGGTCCTGGGCGAGCTCGCGCAGTCTTTCGGCCTCGACCGCGCCGAGCAGCGCGACGGGGTCGTGATCGACGCGCTCCCAGACCTCGGGATCCACCTCGGCGAACAGGTCCGTGGTCTCGGGGTGCCACGACCATCTGAGATTTTGGACCAACTCGCCCAAAGGTGCGAGCTGTGAGGGAAGGACGGTTCGGACAGTGAACCTGCGGATAGCTCTCACGGGGCCAGACCCTAGTTACTCAGCGCCACGACGCGCGACCGAATCAACCTTGCCGTACTGCGAAGCCAGTTCTCGAACGCTTTCACCACCATCAGACCGGTTCAAACCTCACCAAAGTACCCTTGACCTGGTGATGTGCGTGCCGGACTGCGGCGGCCGGCACGCAATGATCGATCTCCCCGCGGAGTCATCCCAAACACGCGAGCGGTCTTTCGTTCCGCAGGGGTAAGAGTGGACTATTAGGGCAACCCCTGTATGACGAGAAAGGACCGCGGCCAGTGGTCCGTGTCTCGTGCTGCCGCCTGACCAGAGCTGTTCCTGCCCCGCTGACCCCGGCGGCACCCGGTGTGCCGCCCCCGAATACGAAGTGACGATGATCGGACGCATTCCCATCCTGGACATCCAGCCCGTCGTCGACTGCGGCCAGTGGCCCGCCAAGGCGGCCGCGGGAGAGACCTTCGAGATCAGTGCGACGGTGTTCCGCGAAGGGCACGACGCGGTCGCCGCCGGCGTGGTGCTGACCGACCCGAGCGGCACGCCGGGCCGGATGCTGCCCATGCGCGAGGTCGCGCCCGGCACCGACCGGTGGAGCGTGGAGGTCACGCTCCCCGCCGAGGGCCTGTGGCAGTTCCGGGTGGAGGCGTGGAGTGATCCGATCGCCACGTGGATGCACGACGCGGGCATCAAGATCCCGCGCGACCTGGACGCCGACCTCATGTGCGAGGAGGGCGCCCGGCTGTTCGAGCGGGCGGCCAAGGGCGTGCGGGCGGCGGACTGCACGGCGGCGGAGGCGGGCGGCACCTGCGGGCACCGGGCCGCGCTGCTGGCCCTCGCGGCCCGGCTGCGCGACGACGCGGTGGACCCCAGGGCGCGCTTCGCGGTGACCCAGCTGCCCGAGACCGCCGCGCTGATCGCCGCGCACCCGCTGCGCGACCTGCTCACCCGTTCGGGCCGCAACCGCGTGCGGGTGGACCGGCGGCGGGCGCTGTTCGGCTCCTGGTATGAGTTCTTCCCCCGCTCCGAGGGCGCCGTGGTGGGGCAGGAGGGCGTCGCCCCCAAGTCGGGCACGTTCCGTACGGCGGCCAGGCGGCTCCCCGCGATCGCCCAGATGGGCTTCGACGTGGTCTACCTGCCGCCGATCCACCCGATCGGGACGCAGTTCCGCAAGGGCCGCAACAACACCCTGACCCCCGACCAGTACGACCCCGGGTCGCCCTGGGCCATCGGTTCCCAGGAGGGCGGGCACGACGCGATCCACCCCGATCTGGGCACGATCGAGGACTTCGACGCGTTCGTCGCCAAGGCCCGCGAGCTGGGCATGGAGGTCGCCCTCGATCTCGCGCTCCAGTGCTCCCCCGACCATCCCTGGGTCAAGGAGCACCCGGAGTGGTTCAACATCCGGGCCGACGGCTCGATCGCGTACGCCGAGAACCCGCCGAAGAAATACCAGGACATCTATCCGCTGAACTTCGACAAGGACCCCGAGGGGATCTACGCGGAGGTCAAGCGGGTGGTCCGGCACTGGATGGACCACGGCGTGCGGATCTTCCGGGTGGACAACCCGCACACCAAGCCGGTCCGGTTCTGGGAGCGGCTGATCTCCGACATCAACACGACCGACCCCGACGTGCTGTTCCTCGCCGAGGCGTTCACCCGCCCGGCCATGCTGCGCACGCTCGCCAAGGTCGGGTTCCACCAGTCGTACACCTACTTCACCTGGCGCAACTCCAAGCCCGAGCTGGAGGAGTATCTGTGGGAGCTGTCCCACGAGACCTCGCACTACCTGCGGCCGAACCTGTTCGTCAACACGCCCGACATCCTGCACGAGTATCTCCAGCACGGAGGCGTTCCGGCGTTCAAGATCCGGGCGATTCTGGCCGCGTTGATGGCTCCTACGTGGGGTGTGTACTCCGGGTATGAGCTGGCCGAGAACGTCCCGGTGCGTCCCGGCAGCGAGGAGTACCTGGACAGCGAGAAATACCAGTACAGGCCGCGTGACTGGGCCGAAGCGGAGCGTGAGGGCCGCAGCCTTGCCCCGCTCATTACCCAGCTCAATTTGTTGAGAAGAGCGCACCCGGCGCTCCAGGAATTGCGTAACCTACGGTTTCACAACGTCGACCAGCCGGACGTGATCTGCTTCTCCAAGCGGCTGCCCGGCGCCTATGACACGGCCTCACGACGGCACGGACTAGGCGATGTCGTGCTGGCCGTCGTCAATCTGGATCCACACAACACACACGAGGCGACGGTCCGGCTCGACATGCCGGCCCTCGGTCTCGACTGGCATGCCGAGTTCGTCGTGGACGACCAACTGTCGGGCGAGTCGTACCGCTGGGGCCAGGCGAACTACGTGCGCCTCGACCCGCACGTCCATCCCGCACACATTCTCACGCTCCGCCACGGGTCAGCGCACCGCCCGTGAGCGCAGCTCGGCACATCCGGGGAGTCAAAAGGTGAGCTCGACGACACCTCAGCCCAGTCACACCCAGCCCAGCCACACGCAGCCGGTCCCCAACACCTTCACCGAGGAGGAGCCGCGGGACAAGTACTGGTACAAGCGGGCTGTCTTCTACGAGGTGCTGATCCGGGGCTTCGCCGACTCGAACGGCGACGGCACCGGCGACATCCGTGGCCTCATCGAGAAGCTGGACTATCTCCAGTGGCTCGGCATCGACTGTCTTTGGCTGCTCCCGCTGTACGAGTCCCCCCTCAAGGACGGCGGGTATGACATCTCGGACTACATGAAGATCCTCCCGGATTTCGGTGATCTGGGGGACTTCATCAAGCTGGTGGACGAGGCGCACAAGCGCGGCATCCGGGTCATCGCCGACCTGGTCATGAACCACACCAGCGACCAGCACCCCTGGTTCCAGGCGTCCCGCACCGACCCCGAGGGCCCGTACGGCGACTTCTACGTCTGGAGCGACACGGACGAGAAGTACAAGGACGCCCGGATCATCTTCATCGACACCGAGGCGTCCAACTGGACCTTCGACCCGGTCCGCGGGCAGTACTACTGGCACCGGTTCTTCCACCACCAGCCGGACCTCAACTTCGAGAACCCGGCCGTGCAGGACGCGATGCTGGAGGTCATCCGCTTCTGGCTCGACCTCGGCATCGACGGGTTCCGGCTCGACGCGATCCCCTACCTGTTCGAGCAGGAGGACACCAACTGCGAGAACCTGCCGGCGACCCACGCGTACCTCAAGCGGGTGCGGGCCGAGGTCGACCGGCTCTACCCCGACCGGGTGCTGCTGGCCGAGGCCAACCAGTGGCCGGCCGACGTGGTGGAGTATTTCGGCGACCCGGTCACCGGCGGCGACGAGTGCCACATGGCCTTCCACTTCCCGCTGATGCCGCGCATCTTCATGGCGGTGCGGCGGGAGTCGCGCTACCCCATCTCGGAGATCCTGGCCCAGACGCCCAAGATCCCTGAGAACTGCCAGTGGGGCATCTTCCTGCGCAACCACGACGAGCTCACGCTCGAGATGGTCACCGACGAAGAGCGCGACTACATGTACTCCGAGTACGCCAAGGACCCCCGCATGCGGGCCAACGTCGGCATCCGCCGCCGGCTGGCGACGCTGCTGGACAACGACCGCAACCAGATCGAGCTGTTCACCGCGCTGCTGCTCAGCCTGCCCGGCTCGCCGGTCATGTACTACGGCGACGAGATCGGCATGGGCGACAACATCTGGCTCGGCGACCGGGACGGCGTCCGCACGCCGATGCAGTGGACGCCCGACCGCAACGCGGGCTTTTCGAGCTGCGACCCCGGCCGGCTCTACCTGCCGGTGATCATGGACCCGATCTACGGATATCAGGCGATCAACGTCGAGGCGCAGCAGAAGAGCGCCAGCTCACTGCTCCACTTCACCAAGCGGATGATCGAGATCCGCAAGCGTCACCCGGTGTTCGGCCTCGGTGAGTTCACCGAGCTGAACTCGTCCAACCCGAGCGTGCTCGCGTTCGTGCGCGAGCTGGGCGACGACCGGGTGCTGTGCGTCAACAACCTGTCGCGCTTCCCCCAGCCGGTCGAGCTCGACCTGCGCAGGTTCGAGGGGTCCACGCCGGTCGAGTGCATGGGCGGAGTTCCGTTTCCCCCGATCGGCGAGCTTCCGTATCTTTTGACGCTCCCCGGGCATGGGTTCTATTGGTTCACACTGCCCGTCACGAACAGGACGGCCGGCACGAAGGAGGAGTGACGACTTCACTTCAGGGACTCCTGGCCGGCTGGATCACCGGACAACGGTGGTTCGCCGGCAAGGGGCGCGCCATCGACGACCTGTCCATCGACTCCGAGATCGAGATCGCCTCCGGCGACCCGGCGCTGGTCCATCTGATCGTGTGCGTGCGGCAGGGGGAGCGCCACACGCGCTACCAGATCCCGGTCGGGCTGCGCGAGCACCTGCCCGACCGGCTCGGTCACGTCCGGATCGGCACCTGCCGCCGGGGCGACGGCCGCGAGGTCGAGATGTACGACGCGCTGCACGACTCCGTCCTGACGGCGCACCTGCTGGAGGGGATGGCCGGCGACCGCCGGTTCGACGGCCTCGGTTTCCACCCCGCGCACGGGGTGGAGATCGACACCTCGCAGCGCAGCCTCGTGCTGACCGCCGAGCAGTCGAACACCTCGCTGGTGTACGGCGACAAGTACATATTCAAGCTGTTCCGCCAGCTCAACCCGGGAGTCAACCCCGAGCTGGAGATCATCACGGCGCTCGCGGACGCGGGCTCGGCCCACGTGGCCAAGCCGTACGGCTGGATCGAGACCGAGCTCCAGGGCGAGCCCACCACCCTGGCGATCATGCAGGAGTATCTGCAGAACGCAAACGAGGGCTGGTCGATGGCGCTGACCAGCGTGCGCGACTTCTACGCCAGCCCCGAGGGCATGCCGGCGGAGGACGCGGGAGGCGACTTCGCCGCCGAGGCGCGGCGGCTCGGGCTGGCCACCGCGCGGGTGCACCGGGAGCTCGCGCGGGCCTTCCCCACCGGGACGATCGAGCCTCCCGAGATCAAGCGGATGACCGAGCGGTTCCGCCGCCGCCTCGACAAGGCGGTCGCCGAAGTGCCGCCTCTCGGCGAGCACGCCGCCGTGGCCGCCGAGGCGTTCGACCGGCTGGCCGACCTCGGTCACGAGATCCCGGTGCAGCGCGTGCACGGCGACTACCACCTCGGCCAGGTCATGCGCACGATGACCGACTGGGTGGTGCTCGACTTCGAGGGCGAGCCGGGCCAGCCGCTGGCCGAGCGGCGGGCGCTCGACTCGCCGCTGCGCGACGTGGCGGGCATGCTGCGCTCCTTCGAATACGCGGCGCGGCATCTGCTGGCCGGGCATCCCAACGCCGAGGCGCTGGAGTGCCGGGCCCGGGAGTGGTCCGAGCGCAACCGGGCCGCCTTCCTGGCCGGCTACTCCGAAGGCGGCGGGCACATCCGAGGCGACGACGCGGTGCTGCTGCGCGCGCTCGAACTGAGCAAGGCGGTCTACGAGGTCGTCTACGAGGCGCGCAACCGCCCCTCGTGGCTGCCCATCCCGCTCGCGGCCTTTCGCTGACAAGATCGGGGTGTTCGGAGGGATATATCTAGGGCAGGTTGGGCGACATGGACTTGGACCGGCTGGCCGGGGGCGCGCATCACGACCCCCACTCGATCTTGGGGGCCCATCCCGGGCCCGACGGCGTCACGATCAGGGCCCTGCGCCCCTTCGCGGAGAAGGTCGAGGTGCTGGCCGACGGATCGGCGCACACGATGAGCCATCGCGCGTTCGGGGTGTTCGAGGTGACGCTGCCCGGCGTCGACAAGGTCCCCGACTATCGCCTGCGCATCACCTATCCCGACGCTCCGCCGTACGAGACGGACGACCCCTACCGGCACTGGCCGACGCTGGGCGAGCTCGACCTGCACCTGATCAGCGAGGGACGGCACGAGCGGCTGTGGGAGGTGCTCGGGGCGCGCGTGATGCGTCACGAGGACGTCGACGGGACGGCCTTCTCGGTCTGGGCGCCGAACGCGCAGGGCGTGCGGGTGATCGGCGACTTCAACCACTGGAACGGCGCCGCCCACCCCATGCGCTCGCTCGGCCGGTCGGGCGTGTGGGAGCTGTTCCTCCCCGAGATCGGCGAGGGCACGCGCTACAAGTTCCAGATTCTCGGCCTCGACGGCATCTGGCGGGAGAAGGCCGACCCGATGGCCCGCCGCACCGAGGTGCCCCCGGCGACGGCCAGCATCGTCGAGAGCTCCGCGTACGAGTGGCGCGACGAGGAGTGGATGACCGCCCGGCCGTCGCACGACGCCCTCACCGAGCCGATGAGCATCTACGAGGTGCACCTGGGCTCCTGGCGCCCCGGCCTGTCCTACCGCGACCTCGCCCGCGAGCTGGTCGAGTATGTCAAGGACATGGAATTCACCCACGTGGAGTTCCTGCCGGTCGCCGAGCACCCGTTCGGCGGCTCGTGGGGATACCAGGTGACCTCCTACTACGCCCCGACCTCGCGGTTCGGCTCCCCCGACGACTTCCGCCACCTCGTCGACGAGCTGCACCGGGCCGGCATCGGCGTGATCGTCGACTGGGTGCCCGCGCACTTCCCGATGGACGAATGGGCGCTGGCCCGCTTCGACGGCACCCCGCTCTACGAGCACGCCGACCCCGCCCGCGGCACCCACCCCGACTGGGGCACGTACGTCTTCGACTTCGGCCGCAACGAGGTGCGCAACTTCCTCGTGGCCAACGCGCTCTACTGGCTCAAGGAGTTCCACGTCGACGGCCTGCGGGTGGACGCCGTGGCCTCGATGCTCTACCTCGACTACTCGCGGCGCGAGGGCGAGTGGACGCCCAACGTGTACGGCGGCAGGGAGAACCTCGACGCGATCGAGTTCCTCAAGGAGATGAACTCCGTCGTCTACCGCGAGGAGCCGGGAATCATGACGATCGCGGAGGAGTCGACCGCCTGGCCCGGCGTGTCGCGGCCCGTCCACCTCGGCGGGCTCGGCTTCGGCTTCAAGTGGAACATGGGCTGGATGCACGACTCGCTCAGCTACATGTCCCGCGAGCCGATCTATCGACAGTATCACCACCACCAGATGACGTTCTCCCTCATGTACGCCTTCTCGGAGAACTTCGTGCTGCCGCTGTCGCACGACGAGGTCGTCCACCTCAAGGGGTCGCTGCTGGGCAAGATGCCGGGCGACGAGTGGCAGCGCTTCGCCAACCTCCGCGCGTTGTTCGGCTTCATGTGGGCCCACCCCGGCAAGCAGCTGCTGTTCATGGGCGGCGAGTTCGGCCAGGGCGCCGAGTGGTCGGAGGCCAACGGCCTCGACTGGTGGGTGCTCGACTTCGACTACCACCAGGGCGTACGCCGCCTGGTGAAGGATCTCAACCACCTCTACCGGGAGTCGCCCGCGCTGTACACGCGCGACCACACCCACGAGGGCTTCCGCTGGATCGACGCCGACGACGCCTCGGGCAACGTGCTGTCGTTCCTGCGCTACGGCGCGGACGGCTCGGTGCTGGCCTGCGTCGCCAACTTCTCCGGCGCCCCGCACGAGGACTACCACCTCGGCCTGCCCACTCCCGGGCGGTGGGAGGAGATCCTCAACACCGACGCGTACGAGTACGCCGGGAGCGGCGTCGGCAACATGGGCTCGGTCGAGTCGGTCGAGACGCCGTGGCACGGGCTGCCCTGCTCGACCCGGCTGCGCGTGCCGCCGCTCGGCGTGGTGTGGCTGCGCCCGGTGGAGAGCCCGACGGCCGTGAGCCCGGAGATGGACGCGCGCGCGGAGACGACCGGGAAGGCGGACACCGGGAAGGCCGGCGCGGAGGAGGCGGACTCCGAGCCCGGGGGCGCGGTCGCCGGGTCCTGAGCCCCGCCGGCGGCTTACGGCTCTTTCAGCAGCGCCTCCTTGGCCGCGGCGGCGAGCCATCTCTCCGCGCGTTCGAAGTCCCAGCCGCGTTCGCCGACGAGCAGGAACCAGGAGCGCTGCCCCAGGTAGAACTGCCGCCGCTCGGCGTCGTCCGACCGCGGCCGTGGAGAGCCCCGCAAGGCCGGTCAGATCGTGACGACGACCTTTCCGGCGGCGTGGCCCCGCTCCACGTACGCGACGGCCGTGGGGAGCTCGCCGAACGCGTAGGTGCGGCCGATGACGGGGGTGACGTCGCCGTCCTCGACGAGGTCGGTCAGCCGCATCAGGTCGCCCCGGGCCTTCTCGCCGTACGCCACCTGGGCGGTGACCACACGCTGGGACACGAACGGCGACGCCGCGAGCGTCCCCATGATGTGACGGACCGGCTGCAGCCACCGCCCGGCAGGCCCGCCGACGACGACGTGCGTCCCCCGGGGCTTCAGCACCCGCGCGCAGGCCGGCAGCGCGCGGGTGCCCGCGATGTCGATCAGCAGGTCGTGACGCCGTCCGCGCCGGGTGAAGTCCTCCTTCGTGTAGTCGACGACCTCACCCGCGCCGATCGACCGCACCAGGTCCGCGTTGCGCCCGCTGCACACCGCGGTGACCTCGGCGCCGAACGCCTTCGCGAGCTGCACCGCGAAGGTGCCCACGCCGCCCGAGGCGCCGTTGACGAGGACCTCGTGCCCCGCCTGGACGCGTCCCAGGTCGAGCGCTATCAGCGCGGTGACGGCCGCCATCGGCACCGCGGCCGCCTGCTCGAACGACAGGTTCCCCGGCTTGCGGGCCAGCGCGCCCTCCGGCACGCACACATACTCGGCGAAGCCGCCCTGCGTGAGCAGCGCGAACACCCCGTCGCCCGGACGGAACGCGGTGACGCCGGCGCCGACCGCCTCGACCTCTCCCGCCACGTCGGCGCCCAGGATGCCGATGCGCGGCCTGCGCGGGCCGACCGTGCCGCCCATCAGGCGCGCGACGTACGGCTCGCCTCTCATGTGGTGCCAGTCGTACGGCTGGACGGAGGTGGCGCGCACCCGCACCAGCACCTCACCGGGGCCGGGCGCGGGCGTGTCTACGTCGGTGAGCTCCAGGACGTCGGGCGGACCGTACGAGCGGATGACGTACGCCTTCATCGCATTCTCCTCGTCACCTCGGCGGTGGGAGGGCCAGCGTAAGAAGCGCCGCATGCGGGGCGTATCGGCCGAAAGTACGCCCGATCGGCAGCCGATCGGGTGGCGCGAGTCCGGCCGTTCCGCCGATGAAACGCCGCCCCCGCGCGAACGACGATCGCCCCATGACCGAATCCATGGAACGCCCCGCGCTCGGCAGCTTGCCGGGCCGGAACCGCAGGGCGGGACGGCTCGTGCCCGCCGCGCTGATCGCGCTCAGCGCCGTCCCGGTGATCGCCGGCTCCACCCGGCTGGGGCAACTGGCCGGGGGCGGGCCGATCACCCACGACAGCGTCCGCTATTTCGCGACGCCCGCGCCCGTCGTCGCGCACATCGTCTCCGTCACGCTCTTCAGCATCCTGGGGGCGCTCCAGTTCGCCCATGGACTGCGCCGCCGCAGGCCCGCCTGGCACCGCACCGCCGGGCGGCTCGTGGTGCCGTCCGGGCTCGTCAGCGCGGTCTCGGGGCTGTGGATGACGCTGTTCTATCCCCCGTTGCAGAACGACAGCGCCCTGCTCGTCGGCCTGCGGCTGGTGTTCGGCACCCTCATGATCGTGTCTCTCGTCCTCGGCTTCGCGGCGATCCGGCGGCGGGACGTCACCCGGCACCGGGCCTGGATGACGCGGGGCTACGCGATCGGCATGGGCGCGGGCACCCAGTTGCTGACCGTCGGTCCCTGGGTGGCGCTGGCCGGCGAGCCCGGCCCGCTCCCCCGGGCGCTGCTCATGGGCGCCGGCTGGGTGATCAACCTCGCCGTCGCGGAGTGGGCCGTACGCAGAGGCTCCCGGCTCCCGTACCGGAGGGTGAGGTAGGCGGCCCGTGTCCCCGCCGTCAGGCGCGGCTCGGCGCGGGCCCCGGCTCGGGCTCGCGCTCGCGCTCGGGCTCGGCGTGGGGCTCGGGCTCGGGAGGGGGTTCGGCCGTGGAGTCGGCTGTGGAGTCGGCTGTGGAGTCGGCAGGGTGCTCGGCGGGAAGTTCGGCAGGCAGTTCGGCAGCGTGCTCGGGAGTCGTCGCGGCGCGGCGGGGAAGCAGCAGCGGGGTCGCCAGCAGGAGCACACCCGCCAGGCCGATGGCCGTACGCGGGCCGAGCAGGCCGCCCAGCACACCCCAGACGGCCGTCAGCAGCGCGATCGACGCCTTGGTGGTCACCGTCCAGGCGGACAGCATGCGGGCGATCCGGCCGGGCGCGGTGCGTTCGAGGCGATAGGTGGCGCAGACGGGATTGAAGACCCCGCAGCAGAAGACGAGCCCGAGCTCGACGCCCATCACCAGCAGCATCCCTCCGGTGCCCGGCCCCACGAAGGCCAGGCCCACGAGCCAGAGCGCGCGCAGCGCCCCGCTCGCGACCAGCACCCGGTGCTGCCCGAACCGGGTGACGAGCGGCCGGGCCAGCCGCGAGCCGAGCAGCCCGCCGATCGAGGGCGCGGCGAACGCGAGGCCGTACTGCCACGGCGCGAACCCGAGCCGGCCGAGCATCAGGACGGCCAGCAGCGCATCGGCGGCCATCACCAGGCCGTTGAACACGGCGGCGTTGAAGAACAGCGGACGCAGCGTCGCGTCGGCCAGGATGTAGCGCCAGCCGTCGAGCAGGTCCCCGATGCGCATGCGAGCGGCCTGCCTGCGCTCGGGGCGCCGCTCCCCGCCGTCCGTCGCACGGATGCCCAGAGCCGAGAGCAGGTAGCTGACCGCGTCGGCCACCACCGTCGCCACCGGGCCGAGGAGCCCGATCGCGGCGCCGCCCAGCGGCGGTCCGATGATCGCGCTCGTCCAGGCCGTGGACTCGAACCGTGCGTTGGCGACGAGCAGGTGCCCGGCCGGCACCAGCGTCTTCAGGTACGCCCCGGAGGCGGCGCGGAAGGTGATGTCGGCCGCCGCGACGACGACCGAGACCAGCAGGAGCTGGACGAAGGACAGCACGCCCAGCGCGTACGCGGCGGGGATCGTCAGCAGCGCCGCGCACCGCACCAGGTCCGTCCCGATCAGCACCGGCCGCTTGCGGCGGAACTCCACCCACGGGCCGAGCGGCACCGCCACGGCCGCACCCACCGCGGCCCCCACGGCGGACAGCGCCGCGACCTCCGCCGGCCCGGAGTGCAGCACCTGGACCGCGATCAGCGGGAACGCGCCGAAGGCGAGCCACGTGCCGAGCGCGCTGGTGCCGTACGCCGCCCAGAGCCACCCGAACCGCCGCCCAGCCGGTGCCCCGGCCGGTGTCCGTTCCGCAATGTCCGACGTCCCCTCGTCACTCGCCCGCACAACCCGATCCCGTACGACCGATGCCGTACGACCGATGCCGCACAACCGATTCGCGATCGGCAGCATCAAAGCGAGCCCGATGACCAGGGATCAAACAACCGCTAGGCCCTTCCATGACAACCACCGGTTGTACGCCCAGGAAGCACCGGACGAACGCCGCCCGTCGCGAGGGCGACGGAGCGAAGAGGCGCCGCCCGGGCCCCGCACAGCAGGGCACAAGCAGGACGCAGCAGGACGCAGCAGGACGCAGCAGGACGCAGCAGGACGCAGCAGGACCATGGTGTGCCGGCCACGACCTAAGGTGTCCGGATGGACCTCGACGCCGTCCGGACCTTCGTCGCCGTCGCCGACGCGGGGCAGTTCCAGGAGGCCGCCGCCGATCTGGCGGTGACCCAGCAGGCCGTCTCCAAGCGCATCGCGGCGCTGGAGCGCGACCTCGGCGTGCGGCTCTTCCTCCGCAGGCCGCGCGGCGCCGAGCTCACCATCGACGGGCAGGCGTTCCTGCCCCACGCCCGCGAGCTGCTGCGCGCCGCCGAGCGGGCCGTCGCCTCGGTGCGCGCCGGCAGCCGTGCGCTGCGCGTCGACGTGCTCAACTCGCGCGGCGCGGCGTCGAGCCTCATGCGCGGCTTCCACCGGGCGCACCCCGAGATCGAGCTCGACGTGGTGATGCTGTTCGACATCGACAGGGCCGTCGCCGCCATCCGGTCCGGCGCGATCGACGCGTCCTTCCGCGCCGTCGCCGAGCCCGGCCGGCCGCTGCCCGATGACATCGAGGCCGTACGGGTGACCGACGAGGCGCTCCAGCTCGTCACCGGCCCCGCCCACGCGCTGGCGGGCGCCCGGTCGGTGACGCTCGCCCAGCTCGCCGGGCACCGGATCTGGATGCCCGGCATCGTCCCCGGCACCGAGTGGGCCGCCTACTACGACGACCTCTACGCCGAGTTCGGCCTCACCATCGAGGCGACCGGTCCCAACTTCGGCTCCGACGCGCTCCTCGACACCATCGCCGACACCCCGTCCCTGGCCACGTTCATGGGCGCGCAGACCCGCCTCGTCTGGCCCGCCGGGCACGGCCTGCGCCGCATCCCGGTGACCGACCCCACTCCCGTCTATCCGCACGCGCTCCTGTGGCGCCGCGACAACCCCCACCCCGCGCTGGCGACCCTCCGCGCCCACCTCGCCGCCGCCACGGCCGGGCAGGACGCGGCCGGGACCTGGACACCCCGGTGGGCGATCCCCCGCTGAACGCCGCGACTCCCCGCCGGGGTCCGGTCAGCTTCCGGCGCGGCCGGTCTCGTACGCCCAGATGGCGATCTCCACCCGGTTGCGGGCGCCCAGCTTCGCCATCAGGCTGGCGACGTGCGTCTTGACCGTGCTGAGCGAGATGTGCAGCTCGGCGGAGATCTCGCCGTTGGTCCGGCCACGCGCCACGGCGGCGAGGATCTCCTCCTCCCGATAGGTGAGCGCCTCGACAGGCTGCGCGGGCGACGCGGCGGGACCGGTGCGGGCGAACGCCCCGAGCAGCCGCGCGGTGACGCTCGGGGCGATGAGCGCGTCGCCTCCGGCGGCGGCGTGCACGGCCTGCGCGAGCATGTCGGCACCGGCGTTCTTCAGCAGGAACCCCCGGGCCCCCGCCCGCAGCGCCGCGTAGACGTACTCGTCGAGGTCGAACGTGGTGATCACGACGACGGCGAGCGGATCGGCGACGTCAGGACCGGCGAGCGACCGGGTCGCCTCGATGCCGTCGGTGCCGGGCATGCGGATGTCGAACAGGCACACGTCGGGTCGCAGGCGCCGGGCCAGCTCGACGGCCCGGCGACCATCGGCTGCGGTGCCGACGACCTCGATGCCCGGCTGGGCGTCGAGGATCATCGAGAGCCCGGTGCGGACGATCTCCTGGTCGTCGGCGATCAGCACGCGGACGCCGTGCCCATCGGCTCGCTCGCTCATGTGGCCCCGGCCCGGGGAAGCACCGCGGTCACCGCCCACCCCCGATCGCGGTCCGGGCCGGCCACGCACGTGCCGCCGAGCAGGTTCGCGCGCTCGCTCATGCCGATGAGCCCGTATCCCGGCGGCGCGGCCGGGCGCGTGGCGCCCCCGTCGCCGTCGTCGCGCACGCACAGGCGCACCGCCGTCTCGTCCGCCGCGACGCGCACCTCGACCCGGGTGGCGCGGCGCGCGTGCCGTACGGCGTTGGTCACCGCCTCCTGGGCGATGCGGTAGACCGCGGACTCGACCGACGGCGACAGACCGTCGAGGTCTCCCGTTATCTCCACCTCGACCGCCGGATGGTGGGAGCCGCCCCGGCCGGCGAGCCGTTCGATCTCGGCGATGCGCGGGCCGGGGGTCAGCTCCGCCGGACGGTCGCGGCGCAGGACGCGGACGATGGCGCGCATCTCGTCGAGGGCCCGGGCCGCCTCGGCCTCGATCACGCGGAGGGCCTCGGCCGCGGCGTCCGGCCGTGACGCCGCCGTGGCGAGCCCGGCCTGTGCGCGGATGGCCATCGCGGAGACGTGGTGCGCGACCGTGTCGTGCAGGTCGCGGGCGAGCTGCTCGCGCATCAGCAGCTTGACCTGGTCGAGCTCGCGCATCCTCGCCCCGGCCCGATAGCGGAACGCGCCGCCCAGGCTGGTGGTCGCGAGCATGACGGCGAACGGCCCGACCGCGTCGGGCAACGCGGCGTGGTCGGCGAGCACGGACAGTCCGGCGGCGGTGAGCATGATCCCCAGGCCGGCCACGATCTCCCTGCCCGACCCCCACCGGACCACCGCGTACGGCAGGAGCAGCATGTATCCCAGCGTGTACGTATCGAGCGTCGTGCCGGTCGCGATGATCGGGATCACCCCGGTGACGACGAAGCAGATCGCGAGCATCGCCAGCGGCCGGGTGCGCCGCCACAGCAGGGTGGGCGCCAGTCCGGCGGTCACGGCCACCGCGAACAGCCGCCAGGGAAGGTCCGGCCGCAGCACCCCTTCGAGCACCGCGAGCGGCACGAGCACCCCGACGAGCGCCCAGTCCCGCCACACGCGTACGGGTGGATCGGGGGGACGGGGCTCGGACCACACGGAGCGGACGAAGCCGTGCACCGAATCATGGTACGAGAGCCGGCGTCCGCCGCGCCGCCCCCGTGTGGAGACTGTCCTGTCGCCCGGCCGGCTCGACTGGCCTGATCTCGCTCGGGCAGCCGTTCTCACGGCTTTGCCTGCCCGCCCCTCGGCACCGAGCCCGGCTTCCGCTCCGCAGGTGGGTGTGGAAGCCGGGTTCGGCGCGGGTGGTTACTTCGATTCCAGTCGTCCCAGCGGGTGGGAGTCACCGGCGAGGGCGGCCTGCGCCCTTTCCCAGTCGGCGTGGTCGATGCCCGTGACGTGGCGCAGGTAGGCGAGGGTGACCTGCTGGACGAGGGCGACTCGGCCGGGATCTTCGTCGGTGGTCTCCGCCGCCTCGTAGCCGGAGATGCCGCCGAGGGAGTGCCGGCCGCCGTAGACCGTCAGCAGGCTCTTGCCGCCCCGGCTGAGGGTGTAGGGGTCGGTCGTCCAGGACGGTCCCCGGGTGGAGAGCGGAAGCTCGTCCTTGTCGCCGGCGACGACGAGTCCGGGCGCGGTGATATGGGAGAAGTCCTGGTCGCGCAGCCAGGGAGCGCTCTCGTGGGCGAAGGGGGTCAGTTCGTCGCCGCCCTTGCCGGCTGTGGCCAGCTGGATGCTGGCCATGACCCGGGAGTCGGACATGTCCTGCGCGGTTCCGGTCCTGGGGTCCGTAACGCGCAGACCCACGAGGATACCCGCGGTCTGGCCGCCGAAGGAGTGTCCGGCCGCGACGATTCGACTGCGGTCCACCCGGCCGGCTAGGCCGGGCACGGATGCCTCCAGGGTGTCGAGTTCGTCGAGGATCTGCTTCATGTCCTGCACGCGGTAGCGCCACACGTCGGGCTTGCGGGGATCGTCCGCGGCGATGTCGAGGCGCCTGGAGTCGAGGTGAGTGGCCTGGATCACCACGAAGCCGTGGGAGGCCCAGTGGTCGACCAGAGGGGCGTAGCCGTCCAGGTTCGAGCCGAATCCATGTGCGAACAGCACGATCGGCAGCTCAGTGCCGACGACCGGTGCGGAGACGCGTACGTGCAGGTCCTCGCCGCGCCGCGGCGCGGGCAGCACGACCGGTTTCACCGATACGGTCGGGGTGGACGCGGGGCCGGTGAGGCCGGTCGTCTTGTACGTGGTCATGCGTGTGCTTCTTTCAGGTGTCGTGCGGATGGGTGAGGTCGGGCTGTCTTCTCGTGGAGGACGCGTTCGAGGCGCCCCTCTCGCTCACGCCCTTGTGCGCCGGGAGGCCGGCCAGGAGAAGGTCCCCCGCGGAGGCGCACGCCGGTTACGCTAAAAGCTGACGTTGACGTCAGAGGCAAGTCACGTGATGGATGTCACCAGGAGACGAGATGCGCGTCGGAGAGCTCGCAGCCCGGACCGGCGTCAGCGTCCGGGCCCTGCGTTACTACGAGGAGCAGAATCTGCTCAGCGCCGAGCGCAGCCCCAGCGGCCAGCGCCACTATCCCGAGAGCGCGGTCGACCGGGTCCGGCTGATCCAGCAGTTGTATGCAGCCGGGCTGTCCAGCAAGACAATCGTCGAGCTCATGCCGTGCGTCATCGACGGCCGCGCCACTCCCGCCCTGCTCAAGCGGCTGGCGGCGGAGCGCGAGCATGTCGACCGGCGCATCACCGATCTCATGCACGCCCGGGACCGGCTCGACTCCGTCATCACCGCCGCCGGCAGCAACATGGTCACCGGCGCTTCTTGCAGGCAGGAGACCACCGCCTAGCCCGGCCAGGGCGGGCCGGATTTCCCCCAAGACGGCGCTCCGACCTTAGCGGAGGCTTAAACGACCCTTAGCGGCGAACGAGGGCGTTGACCCCCTCCCTGTCTGCGCTTACTCTCCTAACTAATAGGAAACTTTCCTGTCCTTTACCCCCCAAGAGCAGGAGCTCCGGTGCGAAAGATCCTCCTCGGCTCCCTGATCGCGGGCGCGGCGTTACTCGCGCCGCTCGCGCTCGGGACCGCGACCGCCGCCACCCCCGCCACCGCCACGTACTCCGTCGACTCCGACTGGGGCACCGGCTTCCAGGGCAAGTTCACCGTGAAGGCCGGGTCGGACGCCCTGCCGAGCTGGACCGTCGAGATCGACATGCCCTCGGGCGCGTCGATCAGCTCGGCCTGGGACACCACCATGACCAAGAGCGGCAACCACTACACGTTCAAGAACCCCTCCTGGAGCGGCGGCCTCGCGGCGGGCGCGACGGCGACCTTCGGCTTCATCGGAGCGCCCGGCGGCTCGACCCCGATGAACTGCACGCTGAACGGCGCGCCCTGCACCGGCGGGCCCACCAGCTCCCCCTCGGCCAGCCCGAGCAAGAGCCCGAGCGCCAGCCCGTCCGCCTCGCCCTCGGCGTCTCCCTCGGCCTCGCCGTCCGCGTCTCCCTCGGCGTCCCCCTCGGCGAGCCCCACGCCCCCGCCGCCCGGCGGCAGGAAGGTGCTGGGCTACTTCGCCGACTGGGGCGTCTACGCCCGGCAGTACTTCGTGAAGAACATCGTGAGCAGCGGCTCGGCCGCCAAGCTCACCCACATCAACTACGCCTTCGGCAACGTGACCAACGGCCAGTGCGCGATCGGCGACTCCTACGCCGACTACGACATGGCCTACACCGCGGCCAACAGCGTGGACGGCAAGGCCGACACCTGGGACAACCCCAACGCGCTGCGCGGCGCGTTCAACCAGTTGCGCAAGCTCAAGGCGATGTATCCGAACATCAAGGTCCTCTACTCCTTCGGCGGGTGGAGCTGGTCGGGCGGCTTCGGGCAGGCGGCGGCCAACCCCACCGCGTTCGCGAACTCCTGCTACAACCTGCTGAAGGACCCGCGCTGGGCGGACGTGTTCGACGGCATCGACATCGACTGGGAGTACCCGAACGCCTGCGGCCTGAGCTGTGACTCCAGCGGTGCGGCGGCGTTCAAGAACCTGATGGCGGCCCTGCGGGCCAAGTTCGGCTCCAGCTACCTCGTCACCGCCGCGATCACCGCGGACGGCACGAACGGCGGCAAGATCGACGCGGCCGACTACGGCGGCGCGGCGCAGTACGTCGACTGGTACAACGTGATGACCTACGACTACTTCGGCGCCTTCGCCCCACAGGGCCCGACGGCGCCCCACTCGCCGCTCACGTCCTACTCCGGCATCCCCACCGCAGGGTTCTACTCCGACGCGGCCATCCAGAAGCTCAAGAGCAAGGGCGTGCCGGCGAGCAAGCTCCTGCTGGGCATCGGTTTCTACGGCCGCGGCTGGACCGGCGTCACCCAGGCCGCGCCCGGCGGCAGCGCCACCGGCGCCGCGCCCGGCACGTACGAGGCGGGCATCGAGGACTACAAGGTCCTCAAGAACACCTGCCCGGCCACCGGCACGGTCGCCGGCACCGCCTACGCCAAGTGCGGCTCGAACTGGTGGAGCTACGACACCCCCGCCACGATCGGCGGCAAGATGACCTACGCCAAGAACCAGGGTCTCGGCGGAGCGTTCTTCTGGGAGTTCAGCGGCGACACCTCCAACGGTGAGCTGATCACCGCGATGTCCAACGGATTGAAGTAACCGAAGTAAGCGCCTCGCACCGTCATGGGCCCTCGCGCGTCTCGCGCGGGGGCCCTGATCATCCGGCCACCCCGGCGAAACCTTCGCTTATGGTGGCATTTATGGACGCGACGAGGACGATCGTAGAAACGGTCGGCAAGCTGCGGCAGCGCCGTACCGCGCCGCTCGTGCTGGAACTGGACCTGACCGAGGGGTTGTCGGAAGGCCCGCCCTCCGACCCCGTCACCGCCCTGCTGTCCATGCGCAAGGCGCGCCTCACCGAGGTGCTGTCGGGCCTGCGCCGCGCCCGCAAGGACCCCCGCGTCACCGCGCTGATCGTCAAGATCGGCGGCAACCCCCTCGGCCTCGGCATGGTGCAGGAGCTGCGTACGGCCGTGGTAAAGCTGCGCGCCGCGGGCAAGCGCACCGTCGCGTTCGCCGAGACGTTCGGCGAGTTCGGCGCGGGCACCGTCCCCTACTACCTGGCCAGCGCCTTCGAGCGGGTCTACCTCCAGCCCTCCGGCGACGTGGGTCTGACCGGCGTGGCGCTGGAGCAGCGGTTCCTCCGCGACGCGCTCGCCAAGGCCGGGGTGGAGTATCAGCTCGGCCAGCGGCACGAGTACAAGACCGCGGCCAACACCTTCACCCAGAACCACATGACCGACGCCCACCGCGAGTCGACGGGGCGCATCGCCGAGTCGGTCACCGAGCAGATCGTCGCGGGCATCGCCGAGGGACGCGGCCTCGACCCCAAGCGGGTGCGCGAGCTGATCGACCAGGGCCCGTTCATCGGGTCGGAGGCCGTCGAGGCCGGGCTCGTGGACGAGCTGAAGTATCGCGACGAGGTCTATGCCGAGACCGTCGACGAGGGCGCGCACCTGCTCTACGTGTCGCGGTACGCCAAGAGCGCGCTGTCGGGCAGGCTCCCCCACCCCGGGGCGGCCACGGTCGCCCTGGTCCACGGCACCGGCATGATCCGTCTCGGCCGCAGCGGACGCTCGCCGCTGGGCGGCGGGGGCGCCATGGGCTCCGACACCATCTGCGCCGCCCTGCGCTCGGCCCGCCGGGACGAGAAGGTCAAGGCCATCGTGTTCCGCGTGGACAGCCCCGGCGGATCGTACGTCGCCTCCGACGCGATCTGGCGGGAGGTCGTGCTGGCGCGCCAGGCGGGCAAGCCGGTCATCGTGTCGATGGGCGACCTCGCGGCCTCCGGCGGCTACTTCGTGTCGATGGCCGCCGACGTGATCGTGGCCCAGCCGGGCACGCTGACCGGCTCGATCGGGGTGTTCGGCGGCAAGCCCGTGGTCGGGGAGCTGCTCGGCAAGCTCGGCGTGGTGACCGAGTCGGTGACCGAGGGCGCCAACGCCGGGATGTTCTCGCCGTCCACCGCGTTCTCCGACGAGCAGTGGCAGCGGGTGAACGCCTGGCTCGACCGCATCTACGACGACTTCGTGGGCAAGGTGGCGCAGGGCCGTGGCCTGAGCAAGGAGCGGGCGCACGAGCTGGCCAGGGGCCGGGTGTGGACCGGCGCCGACGCCAGGACGGCCGGTCTCGCCGACGAGCTCGGCGGTCTGGAGGACGCCCTCGCCCTGGCCCGCCGCCGGGCCGGGCTGCCCGGCGACGCACCCGTACGGACCTATCCCCGCATGCACCCCCTGGAGCGGCTGCGCCCGCCGGAGTCGAGCGAGGACAGGTCGGCCGCGCTCGCCCGGGTGCGCCTGGAGGCGTGGGGGCCGCTGGCGCGGATGGCCGGGCAGCTCGGTCTCCCGGCGTACGGCCCGCTGGTGCTGCCGGGCTGGTGGACGATCAGGTGATCGCGCGGTAGCGGGAGCGCAGCCGTACGAGCGGGGCCCTGGACGCGTCGACGTAGTCGACGCCGAGGACCTCGCCGATGAACAGCGTGTGATCGCCGGCCGGGACGACCCGGGCCGTCTCGGCCTCGATCGCCGCCACCCCCTGCTCCACGACGAGCGCCTCGCTGTGCGGGCCGCGATGGTGGGCGACCCCGGCCAGCAGGAGCCGGGCGCCCGGCCGTCCGGCCGTGGCGAACCTGGAGGCGATCGTCTGCTGGCCGTCCGCGAGGACGCTCGCGGCCCAGCGGTCCCTGCGCAGCAGCACCTCGGCGAGATATCCGGCCGAATCGAGGCTGATCAGCACGAGCGGCGGGTCGAGCGACACCGACATCAGGGTCGCGACCGTCGTGCCCAGGTCGTCGCGGTCGTCCTTGACCGTCACGACGGCCACGCCCGCGGCCACCTGCGCCATGGCCTCGGTGAACAGTCCCTGTGCAGGTCCCACGCCCCGGCTCCTTCCCCTCCGGCGTGCGACTGTGCCACCGGGGACCGGGACGCGCAACCGAGCTCCCGGCTGTGCACGGGTCCCGGCCTTCGGCGCCAGCGAGCGCCCGCGTCCGGGCGACGCCCTGCGGAAAAGGCCGGAATCCCCCTCCTTACCAGGCCCGAGGGCATTGGTCCGGACATTCTGATGTCAGCTACCGTCGAATCGTGACCGTCACCCGATTGGACATCGACATCGACCGGTCGAGTCCCGTGCCCCTCTATTTCCAGGTGGCCGAGCGGATCTCCGAGGCCATCAAGGCCGGCACGCTGCCCCCCGGCTCCCGGCTGGACAACGAGATCCAGCTCGCCGAGCGGCTCGGTCTGTCCCGCCCCACCATCCGCCAGGCGATCCAGTTCCTCGTCGACAAGGGCCTGGTCGTCCGCAAGCGCGGCGTCGGCACCCAGGTCGTGCACGGCCAGGTGAAGCGCTCGGTCGAGCTGACCAGCCTGTACGACGACCTGCGCAGGGCCGGGCAGAAGCCCGAGACCCGGGTGTCGTCCCTCGAAACCGTGCCTGCCGGGGAGGAGGCCGCCGCGGCGCTGGGCGTCGAACCGGGCGCCGAGGTGCTGCGGCTGGAACGGATCAGGTTCGCCATGGGAGAGCCGCTCGCCCTGCTGCACAACTGGCTGCCGGTCGGGCTGGCCCCGCTGTCCGCCGAGTCGCTGCAGGAGCGCGGGCTCTACGAGTTGCTGCGCCAGACCGGCATCCGGATGCGGGTGGCGCACCAGCGCATCGGCGCCCGCGCCGCCACCGCATCGGAGGCGCGGCTGCTGGAGGAGCGGCGCGGCTGCCCGCTGCTCACGATGGTCCGCACGACGTACGACGACCAGGGCCGTGCGGTCGAGCACGGCTCGCACGTGTACCGCGCCTCGCACTATTCCCTTGAGGTCACCCTCGTCGAGCGCTGAATCACCCTTTCCTCATCCATGGGGCGGGTCGGGGCGGACCTCTATCCCCTGCAGGTCGGGGTCTCCCTGCGGCAGGTGACGTCCTTCGGCGAATACCTGGGCGGCAGCCCGGCCAACGTGGCCGTGGCCGCCGCCCGCCTGGGCCGCCGCAGCGCCGTGATCACCCGCACCGGCGCCGACCCGTTCGGCGAGTTCGTGCACGACGCGCTGCGCGAATGTCGAGACCGTCATGACGCGGGGTTCCGCGCGGGGACTGCCCCCGCACCCGGGGAACGTCCCTGATGGAGGGGCAGGAAGGCGGGACGCCGGGCATGCGTGAGGAGGACCGCCGCCGCCTGCTGGACGACCGGGCCTGGCACCCGGAGCGGGCGCTGCTCTGCCCACCGGACGACGACGTCGCCGCGGCCGTGGACGCCGCGGTCGCCCTGCTGGAGGCCACATGACCCACGTTCCGTACGGCACGGCCGCCTCCGGCCCCTGGGACGTCGAGATCACCCCCGAGGCCGCGGGCTGGACGTACGCCGGGCTGCGGGTCGTGAACCTGACGGACCGGCCGGTGGAGCTGTCGACGGGTGAGGAGGAGATGCTCGTCCTGCCGCTGGCGGGCGCGTGCGAGGTCGTCGCCGACGGCCTGCGGCTGTCGCTCACCGGACGCCCCTCGGTGTTCTCCGGGCCGACCGACTTCGCGTACCTGCCGATCGACACGCGGGTCACCGTCACCGGCAGGGGCAGGATCGCGTTTCCGGCCGCCCGGGCCACCCGCCGCCTGCCCGTCAGGTATGGCCCGGCCGAGGCCGTGCCGGTCGAGATCCGGGGCGCGGGGCAGGCGACCCGGCAGGTGAACAACTTCTGCTCCCCCGAGGCGTTCGGCTGCGACAAGCTCGTGGCGGTCGAGGTGATCACGCCGGGCGGCAACTGGTCGTCCTATCCGCCCCACAAGCACGACACGGCGTCGGAGCACGAGTCCGTGCTCGAGGAGATCTACTACTTCGAGGGCGGCCCCGGCTACCAGCGGGTCTACGGCACCCACGAGACGCTGGCCGAGGTGTCGGCGGGCGACGTCGTGCTCGTGCCGCACGGCTATCACGGCCCGTCGATGGCCGCACCCGGCTACGACCTCTACTACCTGAACGTCCTGGCCGGCCCGGCGGACAAGCGGTCGATGGCCTTCTCCGACGACCCGAGGCACGCGTGGATCCGCGGCACGTGGGCCGGTCAGCCCGTCGATCCCCGGCTGGGAGGTGTCTCATGACGGACACGACGAGGCTCACGGTCGCGCAGGCGCTGGTGCGGTTCCTCGCGCGGCAATGGACCGAGCGCGACGGCGTCGAGCACCGGCTGATCGCCGGGTGCTTCGGCATCTTCGGGCACGGCAACGTCGCGGGCGTCGGGCAGGCCCTTGCCGAGCAGGGCGCGGGCACGCGCGACCCGCTGCCCTATTACCTGGCCCGCAACGAGCAGGCGATGGTGCACACGGCCGCCGGTTATGCCCGGCAGTCCGGCCGGCTGTCCACGCTCGCCTGCACCGGCTCGATCGGGCCGGGCGCGACCAACATGGTCACCGGGGCCGCGCTGGCCACGATCAACCGGCTGCCGGTGCTGCTGCTGCCCGGCGACCTGTTCGCCACCCGGGCCGCCACACCCGTGCTGCAGGAGCTGGAGGACCCCCGCTCGTACGACGTCAGCGTCAACGACTGCCTCAGGCCCGTCAGCCGCTTCTGGGACCGGATCAACCGGCCCGAGCAGCTTCCGGCGGCCCTGATGGGAGCCATGCGGGTGCTCACCGACCCCGCCGAGACCGGCGCGGTGACGCTGGCGCTGCCGCAGGACGTGCAGGCCGAGGCGTACGACTGGCCCGAGGAGCTGTTCGCCCGCAGGGTGTGGCACGTGGCCCGGCCGGTCCCCGAGCCCGCCGCCCTGGCCAGGGCCGTCGCGCTGCTGCGCGGCTCGCGCCGCCCGCTGATCATCGCCGGGGGCGGGGTCGGGTACAGCGACGCCTGCGCCGAGCTGGCCCGCTTCGCCGAACGCCACGGCGTGCCGGTGGCCGAGACCCAGGCCGGCAAGGGCGCGCTGCCGTACGACCATCCGTGCGCGGTGGGCGCGATCGGGCACACCGGCACCCGCGCGGCCGACACCCTGGCCCGTGAGGCCGACCTGGTCATCGGGATCGGCACCCGCTACAGCGACTTCACCACCGCCTCGCGGACGCTGTTCCGGCGGGCCCGGTTCCTCAACGTCAACGTGGCGGCGTTCGACGCGGCCAAGCACGCGGCCGAGATGCTCGTCGCCGACGCGCGGGAGGCTCTGACGGCGCTCGACGCGGCCTTCGGCGACGTGGACTGGCGGGCCGACCCCGGCTGGACGGCCCGCGCGGCCGAGCTGGCCGCCGCCTGGCAGGCGGAGATCGACCGGTTCCGCAGCGGCACCGAGCTGACCCAGCCGGTCGTGCTCGGCGTGCTGAACGAGGTCGCCGCGGGCGGGGTGGTGGTCAACGCCGCAGGGTCGATGCCGGGCGACCTGCACCGGCTCTGGCGGGCCTCCGACCCCGGGCAGTATCACGTCGAGTACGGCTACTCCTGCATGGGCTACGAGATCGCCGGGGGCCTTGGGGTGAAGCTCGCCGCCCCCGAGCGCGAGGTTTTCGTGCTCGTCGGCGACGGGTCCTACCTGATGATGGCCCAGGAGATCGCCACCGCCGTGCAGGAGGGCGTCAAGCTCGTCATCGTCCTGGTGGACAACCAGGGCTTCGCCTCGATCGGCGCGCTGAGCGAGTCGGTCGGCGCGCTCCGGCTCGGCACCGCCTATCGCAGGCGCGGCCCCGGCGGCCTGCTCGACGGGGAGCGGCTGCCGGTGGACCTCGCCGCCAACGCGGCCAGCCTCGGCGCCGACGTGCTGACGGCCACCGACCCACAGACCCTGCGGGCCGCGCTCGCCAAGGCGGTCGCCTCCCCCCGTACGACCGTGGTCTACGTCGAGACGGTCCCCGGCCCCGCACCTGCCGCCGAGGCGTGGTGGGACGTGCCGGTGGCCGAGGTGTCCGGGCTCCCCGAGGCGCGCGCCGCGCGCGAACGCTACGAGGAGGCCAAGCGCGACCAGCGGCCCTACCTCTGAGGACCCGGGTGTCTCTGCGGGCTGGGCGCTCGGCGATCCCGGACGCCGCGAGACGCCCCGAGACGCCGTGAACGAAGCCGAGGCCGTTCTCAGCGCTTGGCGGTCGCGGTGATGCGGGCGTAGCCGATGACGTGGGAGGACAGGGCGAAGGAGGCCAGGGCGGGGGTGGCGTTCCGCGGGACTCCCGCGTCGGCCACGTCCAGCGCCAGGACGGTCACCTCGTAGCGGTGCGGGCGGTCGCCCGCGGGCGGGCACGGGCCCAGGTAGCCCCTCTCGCCGGTGTCGTTGGCCCCGGCGGCGACGCCCTTGGGGATCGACGTGGCGGAGGCCGGAATGCCGCGGACCGCCCAATGCCAGAAGCCGCTGCCGGTCGGAGCGTCCCGGTCGAACATGGTCACCGCGAAGCTCTTGGTCCCGGCCGGGGCGCCTGACCATCTCAGCCGGGGAGCGACGTTTTTGCCGGTGCAGCCGAAGCCGTCGGAGAATGCCTTGGCCGGGAACGTGCCGGCGGCCAGGTCCGGGCTTTCCACATGGAACCTGGCGACGTGGGCGGGGACGCCGGCGCGCACCTTGTGGTAGCCGAAGGCGGGCGTCCCGGTGGGGGCCGCCGAGGCGGTCTGGGTGCCGGCGGCCGCTGTGGTGGCCGCTGTGGTGGCCACGGTGACGGCGGCGACGGCCAGGGCGGTGAACGTGCGCTTCATGACTGCTCTCCTCAACGTGTCGGGATGTGCTCGTCACCCTTCCGCCCCGGCTCGGCGCGTGACCAGGCGCTCGGGAGCCTGGTATCCGGCGTACCTCCCTGGGGACACGCCCCTTCTGCCACGCTTGTCGGCATGCGACGTGACGAACTGGGCGCGTTCCTGCGGGCGGCCAGGGAACGGCTGACCCCTCAGGAGGCCGGGCTGCCCGTCCGTGGGCGACGGCGCACACCGGGGCTGCGCCGCCAGGAGGTGGCCGAGCTCGCCGCGGTCAGCGTGGAGTGGTACATCCGGCTGGAGCAGGGCCGCGTCGGCATGCCCGGATCCGCCGTGCTGGACGCCGTCGCCACCGCGCTGCGGCTCAGCCCTGCCGAGCGGAGGCATCTCTACCTGGTCGCGCGGGGCGAGGCGCCGCCGCCGGAGTACGTTCCCGCCCCGCTCTCGCCGTCGCTGCGCGCGCTGCTGGACGGCATGCCGTTGCTGCCCGCGTACGTCATGGACTTCCGCTTCGACATCCTGGCCTGCAACAACGCCGCCAAGGCGCTGTTCGGCGACGAGTTCGGGGCCGGGCGGCTGGGCAACACCGCCCGCATCCTGTTCTGCGAACCGGACCTGCGGGAGGGGCAGCTCGACTGGGAACGTTTCGCCCGCGAGACCGTGGGCAATCTGCGCGCCAACCGCACCCGCCATCCCGGCGACCCGGTGCTGGCCAGGCTCGTGGCCGATCTGCGTGCCGAGAGCCCGCAGTTCGCCGCCTGGTGGGCCGACCAGCACGTCGAGGAACGCTCCCGCGGCACCAAACGCATCCTGCGCCACGACGTCGGCCTGATGACTCTGGCCTATGACACGTTCCACGCGGTCGACAGCTCCGACCAGCGCCTGTTCGTCCTCACCCCGGCCGACCAGGCCACCGAGAACGCCCTGCGCACCCTCGTCACTGCCCGCTCCGCCGCTCTGACCGCCATCGCCTGACCACCACCGCCTGACCACCAGCGCCCGACCACCAGCGCCCGACCGGGGCAGCGGAACCCGCCGTGGCGGGAATGGCGGGCGACCGGCCCGGGGTCATCGTATGGTTATCGCATGACGACGAGGGCTGTCAGTGTGACGATCGAGGAGCACCTGCTCGAGTACGCCAACGCGGAGGTCGCCGCCGGGCGGGCCCGGTCGGTGTCGGCGGTGGTCAACGCCGCGTTGGCGCGGCGGGCCGAGGCGGACCGCGAGGCCGACGCCGCGGTGCGCGCCGCCGCCCAGGCGGTGCGGTCGGACCCCGCCGCGTCGGCCAAGGTGGCCCGGATGACCGCCCACGTGCTCGCGCAGCGGGAGCGGCACCTGGCACAGGCAGCCGATGAGTGAGCGCGGCTTCGTCCTGGACACCACCGTGGTGTCGGAGGTCGCCCGCGGGGACATGCCGCTGATCACGTTGCTGCTGGAGCTGGACCAGCAGGGCCTGCGCCTGACGGTGCCCGCACTGGTCGTCGCCGCCGTGGCCGCGGAGATGGGCGGCAGCGACAAGACGGGGTTCCTGCCGGCGGTGCGCGGAATCGCCCGCCTCGACCACGGGGCGTACGGCCCGCTGGGCGACTTCGACGACGCGCTCGAACTCGGGCAGGCAGCCGCGCGGCTGACCGGCGACGGCAGGCCGTCGTGGGAGGACGCGCACACGGTGATGCTCGCCCGGCTGGAGGGGGCCGACATCCTCACACTGGACGCGGGCCGGTGGGCAGGGCTCGACCTGGACGGCGTGCAGGTGACGGAGATCTCCGACCCCGATTGACGCGCTCCCCGGCCCGAAGGCCGGAGCACTGCGGACGAAACCGGTAGCCGGGGCGAAGGCAGGCGGCCGGGTCAGGCGTGACGCCCACTGTGACAGGTCGTTACTGCCGGAGGGTGACCTGGCTCGGCACGGCCGACAGTGGCCTGGCTTGGCGCGGCCGACGGTGGACTGGCTCGGCAGGGCCGGCCGACACCACCACCACCGACACCGACACCGGCACCGGCACCGGCACCGGCCAGTGGAGACCGCGCCGGGCCGAGCGCCGTCGGGGTGCGGACAGACGAACGCCTCCCGGCGGGGAGCATGAGCATGCTCCGGCCGGGAGGCGTTCGGCTACGTGGCCGCCGTCAGACCAGGCCGTTCTGGGTGAGCCAGTCCTTGGCCACCACGGGCGGGTCGTCCTTGTCGACGGCGATGCGCTTCATCAGGGTGACCAGCGTCTCGGTGTCCAGCTTGGCGGAGACCGCGTTCAGCGTGGAGGTCACGGTGTCGTTGACCCCGGCCTTGTAGACGAGGGGCGTTACGTTCTCGGAGCCGAAGGCGTTCTTGTTGTCCTGCAGCGGCACGAGGTCGTTCAGCACGATCTTGGGGTCGGTGGTGAACACGTTGCCCACCTGGACCGTGCCGCTCTTGATCGCGTCAGCGGTGGTGTCGCCGGTGGGCTTCCACTGCTTGAACTCCAGGCCGTAGACGTTCTTGAAGTTCTCCTCCTGGCGCTGCTTGAACTCCGGCGGCCCGCCGACCACGAAGTCCTTCGCCACCTTGGCGAGGTCTTCGATGGTGGTGAGCTGGTATTTGTCGGCCGTGGCCTTGGTGACCGTGAGCGAGTTGTTGTCCTCGGCCGCCGCCGGCTCCAGGATCTCCAGCTCCGGGGGCAGCTTGGCCTTCAGGCCCGCGAGGATCTCGTCCTTGGTCCTGGCCGTGCTCGACTTGTCGACGAAGGCCAGCAGCGACCCGGCGTACTCGGGCAGCACGGTCAGGCCGCCGCTCTTGACCTGGTCGTAGACGACCTCGCGGCTGCCGATGTTGGGCTTCTCCTCGACCGTGACCCCCTTGGCCTGGAGGGCCTGGGCGTACATCGAGGCGAGCAGGACGCTCTCGGGGAAGTTGAACGAGCCGACGACGACCTTCGTGGCGGCGGCGTCGCCCGAGCCCGACTCCGACGGGGCGGCGGACGCGGTCGTGGAGAGCGGGTCGGAGCTCCCGCAGGCCGATAACGTGAGCGCCGCGGTCAGAGCGACCGCCGCGACGCCGAAGATACGCCTCATAACAGAAAATCCCTTCATTATAGGGGGATAAAATCGAGATTAGCGGACCTGGCGGACACCGGGCGAGACGATCACCCGGTCGAGCAGGACGAAGGCGAACTGGACGGCCAGGGCGAGCGCGGCCACCAGGACCGCTCCCCCGACCACGTCCGCGTAGGTTTTGGTCGCCAGGCCGTCGATGATGAACCGGCCGAGACCACCCAGCCCGACGAACGCCGCCACGGTGGCGGTCGAGACGACCTGGATGGCGGCGAGGCGCAGGCCCAGCAGGATGAGCGGCAGCGCGACCGGGGTCAGCGTGCGGAACAGCACCTGACGCCCGCGTAGGCCCATGCCGTACGCCGCGTCGCGCAGGTCGGCGTCCACCCCCCGCACGCCCTCGTAGGTGTTCACCAGGATGGGCGGCACCGCCAGCACGACCAGCGGGATCAGCACCGGCAGGACGGTCCCCACGCCCGCCAGCAGCACCACGAGCACGAGCAGGCCGAGCGTCGGCAGCGCCCGGGCGGCGTTCGCCGCGACCACGACGAGCAGCGCGCCGCGGCCCGTGTGGCCGATGAGCATGCCGAGCGGCACGGCGATCAGCGCCGCGATGAGGAAGGCCGCGGCCGAGAACTCCAGGTGTTCGAGCAGCCGGACCGGGATGCCGTCCGGGCCCGACCAGTGCCCCGCGTCGCCGAAGAAGTCGGCCAGCCAGTTCACGCCGTCCTCCTCGCCCGGGACCAGGGAGTCAGCAGCCGCTGGGCGAGCACGAGCAGCCCGTCGGCGAGCACGGCGAGCAGGACGATGAGCGCGATCCCGACCACGATCGGCGTGTAGAACTGCCGCTGCCAGCCGTCGATGAACAGGTTGCCCAGCCCGCCCTGGCCGATGAGCGCGCCCACGCTGACCAGGCTGATGCTGGACACGGTCGCGACCCGCAGCCCGGCCAGCACCACCGGCGCCGCGACCGGCAGCTCGACCCGCAGCAGCCGGCGCGCGGGCCGGAACCCCATCGCCACCGCCGACTGCCGTACGGAGTCGGGCACCGAGGCCAGGCCGTCCACCACGGCGGGGATCAGCACCGCGAGCGCGAAGAACGTCAGCGGGATGACGACGGTCGACCGGGTGAGCCCGGTGATCGACAGGAAGATCGAGAACAGGACGAGGGACGGCAGCGAGTAGGTGACGTTCATCAGCGCGGCGGTCGGCTGGTAGAGCCAGCGCCAGCGTACGCAGGCCAGGCCCAGCGGCAGCGCCACGACCAGCCCGAACAGCACGGGCAGGAAGGCCATGACGACGTGGTTCTCCAGCAGGGCGCTGATCGCGGTGGGGCCGCCGTTGTCCCAGTTGCGCGCGATCCAGTCCCAGCGGACCAGGGGCTCGTCGGTCACGTGGGCGCCCCCTCGGAGGCGCCGCCGCTCGAAGCTCCGGGTGCGGGGCCCGAGGCGGGCGGCGCGTACTCGGCGAGCAGTTCGTCGATCGCGTCCCGGCCGGCCACGCCGCGCACGCGGCCCTCCTCGTCCACGGCGATCGCGGTGCCGTTGGGGGACAGCAGCGCCGCGTCGAGCGCCGCGCGCAGCGAGTCGGTCTCCGGGTTGAAAGTTCCGTGGGCGGCGAGCCCCTCCGCGGTACGCCAGCCGAGCGGCCTGCCGTCCTCGTCGGTCACCAGATCGGGCGGCGCCGGGCGGAGGCGCACCTCCTTGGCCGAGATGAACGACAGCCGCCGGATGCCGCGGTCGCGGCCGAGGAACTCGCGGACGAAGTCGTCGGCGGGCTCGGTGAGCAGCGTGGCCGGGCCGGCCATCTGGGCCAGCCGCCCGCCGACGCGCATGACGGCCACCGTGTCGCCGAGCTTGACCGCCTCGTCGATGTCGTGGGTGACGAACACGATCGTCTTGCGCAGCTCCGACTGCAGCCGCAGCAGCTCGTCCTGGAGACTGGCCCGCACGATCGGGTCGACGGCGCTGAACGGCTCGTCCATGAGCAGCACCGGAGGATCGGCCGCGAGCGCCCGCGCCACGCCGACGCGCTGCTGCTGCCCGCCCGAGAGCTGGAAGGGATAGCGGCCGGCCAGGCCGGGATCGAGCCCGACGAGGTCGAGCAGCTCCATCGCGCGGGCGCGCGCCTTCTTCTTGTTCCAGCCCAGCAGGTACGGCACCGTCGCGACGTTGTCCACGATCTTGCGGTGCGGGAACAGGCCGGCCTGCTGGATCACGTACCCGATGCCGCGCCGGAGCGTCGGCGGGTCGATCTCGCGCACGTCCTGACCATCCAGGGTGATGCGGCCGGAGGTGGCGTCGATCATGCGATTGATCATCCGCAGCGACGTGGTCTTGCCACAGCCGGACGGGCCCACGAACACGGTGATCGCACCGGTGGGCACCTCCAGGCTGAGCTCGTCCACGGCCACCGTCCCATCCCGGTAGCGCTTGGTGACGTCTTCGAACGTGATCACGCCATCTCGCCCTTCGAAAGAGTGTGCGATCAACCCAACACCGGGAGGCCCCCTCGCTCTTCCCTCCGAACCCCTCGGATATCCCACGCGCCCCGATCCGGACACAACACCCGCCGGTCAGCCTACGGCGGGATCACCCGAAATCCGGGCCTAGATATCTATCAATAGGGCATCTCATGATGCGTGACGCGGTGATGTGTTGGCATGATTACTCTCACGCCTCTCCCGTCCCTCCGCCGCGTCCCTCAGAACGGACCAGCCAAGAAACTCAGAGGAGCCGGTCGTGACTGCACCGCTCACCGGTCTGCGCTCCAGGAGCGAGCTCATCGCCGAGCTCTACGAGCGTCACGCGGCGGGGTTGTTCGCGTACTGCCACGACCAGCTCGGTGAGACGGCGTCCGCCGCCGACGCCGTGGTGGCCGTCTTCACCACCGTACCGACCGCCGAGCCGCCCTCGCGCGCCGCGCTGTACGCGCTGGGTCGGCGGGAGATCTACCGCCGCGACGTCAGCTACGCGATGCCGGCCGTCGACTCCGTCGCCGACCCCGCCACCTCCTTGATCGAGCGGGTCTTCCGTGACATCCGGCCGCACCAGCGCGAGGTCCTGCTGCTGGCTGAGGTGTGCGGCCTGACGGCGCACGAGCTGTCGGTGGTCCTCGACGTCGCGGCCGACACCGCCGAGGAGCTGATCGCGGGCGCGACGCGCCGCTTCGCCAAGACGCTGGAGACCGCGGTGACCGCCGCGAGGTCGGCGCCGTTCGTGCCGCCGGGCGTCGCGGAGGTCTACGACGCCATCGGCGTCTCCCCTCTCGGCGACGTGCTGGCCCGGCTGCCCTGGCGCCGCCCGGCCGCGTCCGTACGCGACCGGGTGCTGGCGGCGCTGCCGTACGACGAGCCGGGCAGCGCCACGACGGAGAAGTCCTCCGGGCTGGTCACCAAGAAGCTGTGGCCGACCACCCCGACCTGGCCGCTGCCGCTCAGCGACCCCGACCAGGTCACCAACACGTGCGTGGTCAAGGCCGACGCCATCGGGCAGCCGCAGGGCTCCCGGCGCAAGGCGAAGCACGAGGCGGCCACCGAGCCCATGCCCCGGCTGCGCGGGGCGCTGCTCAACTCGCTCGGCGAGGGCCGGCTGCGCAGGAAGCGCGCCGCACGGTCCGCGCCCACAGAGCGGCCGGACGAGCGCGCGGACAAGCGGCCGGCCGAGCGCCCGGCGGCCCTGACCGCGCCGGTGGAGCCGCAGGCGTCCCCCCAGGCCTCCCCTCCGGAAGCCGCGCAGAGCCCGCAGATCACGCCCATCGCACCCGCCGCACCGCCGCCCGCTCCGGACGTCGCGCCTGCTCCCGAGCCGTTCGACGCCTTCGGCACCACCCCTCCCCGTACGGATCCGTTCGAGGCCTTCGGCACGGGCGCGCGCCCCTTCGACGCCTTCGGGACGTCCGGCACGCCCCGTCCGGTGGAACCGTTCGACGCCTTCGGCAGCGCGCCGCCCACGGAACCTTTCGATCCCTTCGGCACGGCACACCGCCCTGCGGAACCGTTCGACGCTTTCGGCACCGCGCGGCCCACCGAGCCGTTCGACGCCTTCGGAGCCACGCCGCAGACGTCCGGCACGCCTCGTCACGCGGAGCCCCTCGACGCCTTCGGCACCGCACCGCGTCCCGCGGTGCCTTCGGACGCCTCGGGGGCCGCCGGCCCGTCCCGCCCGGCGGAGCCGCTGGACGCGTTGTTCGACACGCTGCGTTTCGCCGTGCCCTTCGACGCGTTCCGTACGGCCGATCCCGCGGACACGTCGCGACAGGGCGAGTCCACCGGCACGTTCCCGACGACCGAGGCGGCGCCAGGCTTCCCTGGGACCCAGGAGTCGTCCGGCTTCCCCCGGGTCGAGGAGCCGGCCGACGAACCTCCGCTGACGCCGCCCGCCGAGGCGCTCTTCCCCGCTCCCTCCCCTGCCGCCTCCCCTGTGGACGCGTTCGCTCCCGCGCCGTGGGAGGCCGCGCGACCGGCCGAGGAGCCGCAGGTGGAGACGGCGGAGCCGGTGAAGCCGGTGGAGACGTACGGTGCGCGGGCCGTCGAGGCGTCTTCGACGGAGAACGACGTCCTGATCCACCCGGCCGTCGCCGCGCTCTCCGTGCCCCGGCCCGCCGCCCCGCGCCGTCCCGCCCGCAAGCACGCCGGCCGGACGTCCGGCGGCAGCGGCGCGAACAAGAGCAAGAGCACCGGCAACGCGACGCGCAAGAGCACGAGCAAGAGCAAGGGCACAGGCACGGGCACCCGCAAGAGCCGCCGGGGCAAGGGCGACCGGCACTACGACTGGCTGTGGGAGGCCGTCGGCATCCTGATCTGCCTGATCATCGCGCTGATCGTCTTCTTCAACGTGCCGACGGTCTTCACGCCCTGATCCCGGAACGCCCGCAACACCCGGGACACCCGGAACACCCCGAACACCCGGAACGCGCGCACCCCCCGAAAACCGCTGCCGGGCGCGTGCTCAGCGGGGTGGTCTGGGCAGCCCGAGCCCGAGCATGGCGATCAGCTCCCGCTGCACCTCGTTGACGCCGCCGCCGAAGGTGAGCACGAGGCCGCCCTTGACGCCCCGGTCCACCCGCTCTATCAGGTCGCGCGTCTCCTCGTCGTACGGGTCGCCGAAGCGGGCCAGCGTGTCGCCGACGATCCGGCCGACCTCCTGCACCCGTTCCGAGGCGTAGATCTTGGTGGCCGACGCGTCGGGGGCGCCCAGCCAGCCGAGGTCCATCGACGCCGCGACCTGCCAGTTGAGCAGTTCGTTCGTGCGGAAGCACGCGTACACCCCGGCGACGGCCCGCCGTACGTCGGGGTGATCCCACAGCGGCGCGCCGTCGCGTCCCCGGCCGGTCTTCGCCCAGCGGGCGAACCGGTCGAGGGTGTGCCCGATGGCGCCGGCGGGCCCGAGCGTGACGCGTTCGTGGTTGAGCTGGCTGACGATCAGGTCCCAGCCCTTGTCCACCTCGCCGACGACCATGTCGAGCGGGACGCGCACGTCCGAGTAGTACGTCGCGTTGGTGTGATGGCGGCCGTCCATCGTGACGATCGGCGTCCAGGAGAACCCGGGGTCGGTGCAGTCGACGATCATCATGGTGATCCCGCGGTGTTTCTTCGCCGCCGGATCGGTGCGGGCCGCCAGCCAGATGTGGTCGGCGTGGTGCGCGCCCGAGGTGAACACCTTCTGGCCGTTGACCACGTAGTGGTCGCCGTCGCGCACCGCCGTCGTCCGCAGCGAGGCGAGGTCGGTGCCCGCCTCGGGCTCGGTGTAGCCGATCGCGAAGTGGCACTCCCCGGCGAGGATGCGCGGCAGGAAGAACTCCTTCTGCGCGTCCGTGCCGTAGCGCATCAGCGTCGGACCGACCGTCTGCAGCGTGATCAGCGGGTAGGGCACCTCGGCCCGGGCGACCTCGTTGGCGAAGATCTGCTGCTCCACCGGGCCGTATCCGCCCCCGCCGTACTCCTTCGGCCAGCCGAGGCCGAGCTTGCCGTCGCGGCCCAGCCTGCGGCAGTGCGCCAGGTACGCCTCGCCGAACGGGTCGCGGGCGATCTCGGCGCGCTGCTCGGGGGTCAGGCACGACGCGAAGTAGTCGCGCAGGTCGTCGCGGAGCCGCCGCTGGTCCGCCGTCAGCTCGATGAACATCAGATCAGCGCTCCGATCAGGTCGAGCTGGGCCCGCTCACCGCCCAGCAGGTGGGCGAGGTGCTTGCCCAGGCCGAAGTAGCGGTGCAGCGGATAGGCCACGTCGAGACCGATGCCGCCGTGCAGGTGCTGACAGGTGTAGAGCGCGCGTACGGCGTCCCCGGCCGCGGTGTGAGCGGCGACGGCCAGGTCCCGCTCCGCGGGCAGCCCCTCGCCCAGCCGCCACACTCCCGTCCACATGGCGACGTCGAGCGCGCGTGCGGCGATGTAGACGTCGGCGATCTGCATGGTCACGGCCTGGAACTCGGCGAGCACCCGGTCGAACTGCCGGCGCGCGGCGATGTGCCCCTTGGTCAGCGCGAGCGCGCCCGCGAGGACTCCGGAGGCGGCCGCGGTGACCGCGGCCAGGGTGTTCAGCCGCAGCGCGGCGACGGCCGCGCCGTCCGGCTCCCCCACCATCTCGCCCGGCGCGTCCTCCAGGACGACCGCGGCCGCGGGCTCCCCGGCCGCCGTCGAGGCCGGCAGCAGCCGCGCGTCCGCGGGCCGCACCAGGAACAGCGCGGTCCCGTCCGCCGACCGCGCGGGCACGAGGACGGCCGACGCCTCGGCGGCGTACGGGACGACACCGGGCCGCCCGGTGATCCTGCCGTTCTCGGCGATCGCGGCGGGCGGGTCGCCCGTGCCCGCCCCGGCCTCGCGGAAGGCGACGGTGAGCACCTCGTCTCCCTCGGCGAACGGCGCGAGCGCCCGGCGCTGGGCGTCCGTGCCGTGCGCGGCGACGGTCAGCGCGGCGATGAGACCGGGCAGCGCGGGAACCGGCGCGACGCGGGCCCCCGCCTCGCGCAGGATCACCGCCATCGCGAGCGGGCCGAGCCCGGCGCCACCCGCCTCTGGCGGCAGGCACACCCCGAGCAGGCCCGCCTGTGCCAGCGCCTTCCACGCCCCCGCGTCGTACGGCCGGCCGCCGCGCTCGTGCGCCTCGATCCTGGCCTGGTCCGCCTCCCGGTCCAGCACCGACGCGGCCAGCGCGCGCACCTCGGCATGGGTCTCGTCGAGATCGAAGTCCACCGGACCTCCCGCGTGTTCCACGGACCTGCCTGCGGGGCGGGAATCCGCCCAGAACCGCAAACTAGAACGGATTCTAATCCCTGTCCAGGGTAGGGCTCACGAACCGGTGGCGACGCACGGCCGAAACAAGAAAGCCATAAAGCCGCCAGCGCCTTTTGTGACCGGCGGGTAACCATCCGGAAGGGGCGGAAATCAGATAACGTGTTCCTATGCGCACTTCGCATGCAGTCGCCGACGCTCCACCACCACTTCCCGAGGGCCCCTCCTCTGCCGGCGGCCATCCGGCTCCGGCCGCTCCCGGGGTCCGCACCCGGAGCCAGCACCAACGGCGCCGGCGCATCGTCCAGGCGGCGGCCGCCCTCGCCTCCCGTGGAGGCGTCGAGGCGATGCAGATGCGCACGGTCGCCGAGCGCGCGGGCGTCGCCCTGGGAACGCTCTACCGCTACTTCCCGTCCAAGATGGACCTGGTCGTGGCGGTGGTCGGCGAGGAGATCGACCTGCTGGAGTCCAGCATCGAACGGCGTCCGCCGCAGGCCGCCAACCCCGCGGGCCGCGCGGTCGACGTGCTGATGCGGGCCACGCGGGGCCTGATGCGCGAGCCGGAGCTCGCCGACGCGCTCATCCGCTCCCTGATCATGGCGGAGGTGGAGGCGCCGTTCGGCGACCGGATGGCGAGCCTGCTGCTGCGGGTCGCGACCGAGGGCCGCACGGTGAGCCTTCCCCCGGAGGACCAGCTCGCCCTCACCGGCTCCCTGGCGGGGGTCTGGGTGCAGGAGTTGCTGGAGATGCTGCGCGGGCGGCGCACCTACGAGCAGATCCAGCACCGGATCGAGATCGCGGCCGATCGGCTGCTGGCGGGTTTCTAGAATTTCCTTCCGTCGCCCGATGAAATCCGGCGATACACCGGCCATGCCCTCGGGTAAGACGGATATGCACGATAGGGTGAGCCGTCGTCTCCCGCTAGAACGAGTTCCACTCCAACTGGATTGAAATTCCAATTGCCCGAAAGCGCTTGGACCGGGTCTGCGGGTTCTGGTTCCATGACAGGATGACGAGCCCCCCTGACATCCCGGCGGCCCGGCAGGACGCCGCCGCTCCCCCCACTCCCTCCGTCCGCGCGGCCTGGGGACCGCTTGCCCTGTCGTACGCGACGGCACAACTCGTCGAGGTGTTCCTGCACGAGGGGTCGCACGCGCTGGCCGCCCGCGCGCTGGGATTCCATCCTGCCATCGGCCAGTTCGTCGAGTTGCACGTGCCCTCGCCGGAACGGGCGCACGAGGCCCTCGTGGCCGCGGGCGGCCCGATCGGCAGCCTCGTCACGGGCCTCGTCTGCTGGGCGCTCTACCGCCGGCGCGGGCCCTCCTATCCGCGCCTGCTGCTCATGTGGCTGGCGATGACCGGCATCACGGCGTTCCTGGGCTATCTGGTGGTCATGCCGCTGCTCACAGTGGGCGACACCGGCGTCATCGCCCGGCTCTACAACGTGCCCGTCGCCGTGCAGTTCCTCGTCACCGCCGCCGGGATGGGGCTGCTCTATCTGGTCACCCGGCCGTTCAGCCGGATGTACCTCGACTCGCTGCCCGCGAGCGTGCCGCTGGACACGCCGCGCGACCGCAAGGCGTCCGTGACCCGCCTGTGGATCCCCTACCTGATCGGCCTGGCGCTGCTGGTGCCCGCCGGGCTCGGCGGCGACCCCGAGGTGGTCTTCTACGGCATTCTCGGCTGCTGGGGGCCGGGAATGGCGCTGGTCGGATTCATGACGGTCAATGCGGGCCGGCCGTACGAACGCGAGAATCGGACGGACGCGGGCTGGCGGCTTCCCCTGTGGGCGTTCGCCGGCTACGCCGCCGTGGTGGCGTTTTATCTGCTCCTGCTGCGGCCCGGCCTGAATATCTGACCCCCGCAATACGTATACGTACGCTCCCGCATCGGAATACGTAATAACCGGAACCGCGCTGGACGGCCCCCGGAAAGATGGCCGATGATGCGTTCGGCGCATTCTTTTCTTTCCGGGGAGCCGTCATGGGACTGAGCAACATCCGCCTCATCGTGCCGCTGGTCTACGCGGTCGCGGTCGTCGTGTCGCTGATGATCGACACGACCGTGGGCACGGTCGTCGTGATCGTCGGCGCGCTCCTCGTGGCGGCGTTCTTCATCTGGTTCCGTCCCCGGAGCGGCACCGGCCGTCCCTGACGCCGAACAGCGCGCCCCACGGGTCGCGCAACACCGCCTCCCGCCCGTCGTCCGCCGCCTCGGCGACCCCGCCGCCCGCCCGTTGCGCGGCCAGGGCCGCCGAGTGCACGTCGTCCACGAGGAAGTAGGACACCCACTGAGGGGACGCGCCGGCCGGCACGCCGCGCAGCTCCCGTCCGGGCGCCGCCTGCTCCCCGAAGAGCCCGGCGTAGAACGCGCGGGCGCCGCCGGGATCGGCCACCCTCAGCTCGTGGCCGCAGGTCGCGCCGCACTCGTCGACCACGACGATGCCCTCCGCCCAGTGCCCCTGCCAGAAGCCGACCGACGCGCCCGTCGTGTCGACGGCGAACAGGAACCGCCCGTTCTCCCCGGCCGGGAGCGGCCCGAGCACCACCGCGCCGCCGAGCTCCTTCACCCGCGCGGCCACCGCGTCGGCGTCCTTGGCCGCCAGGTAGGTGTTCCAGGTGGCCGTCAGCCCCCGCCCCGGCGGCACCTGGCCGAACCCTCCGACGACCTCCCCGGCCCGCCGCGCCAGGCGGTAGCCGTACTCCTCGGGCTCGTCGAAGGTCCAGCCGAACAGGGCCGCGTAGAAGTCCCGCGCACCCTCCGGGTCGGCCGCCATGTAGTCCACCCAGCAGGGCGAGCCCTGCGCGTACGTCTCACGCCTGGGCATCCACCGGGCTCCTCTCCAGATGCGACCGGATGAGCCGCGCGGCGGCCTCCGGGCGTTCGATCAGGCACAGGTGACCGGCGTCCGCCATCTCGGCCACCCGGCAGCGGGGGACGAGCGCGCCCAGCCGCTCGGCGTTGGCCGCGAACGTCGGCATCTCGGCGTCCCCGACGAGCACCAGGGTGTCGGCCCTGATCGAGGCGAGCGCCTCGTCGGTGTGCGTGTGCCGGTGGAACGCCGCCATCGCGCCGGTGCGCAGCTCGTCCCAGCCATGCCGGGCGATGACGGTCCGCAGGCTCGCCCGCAGCCGGGGGTGCGCCTCGGTGCCGCGGAAGATGTCGGGCGGGGAGGACATCCAGACGTCCGCAAGCGCGGCGCCGTCCGCGCCGATCCGCCGCAGCGCCATCAGCTCGCGATAACGCGGGGCCGTCCCCGGCTCGCTGGGGGCGCCCGCGATGGTGGGGGCCGCCACGACGAGACGCCGTACGACGTCGGGGGCGTCGACGGCGAGCTGGATGCCCGCCAGCGACCCGAACGACAGGGCGACGACGTCGTGCGCGCCCTCGGCCCGCGCGACATCCGCGATCTCGGCCGCGAGGCCCGGCAGCGTCGTGCCGGGCCGCATCGGGCCCGACCCTCCGTGGCCCGGCAGGTCGATGCCGACGTGGCGGCGTCCGGGTAGCAGCGCCCACAGGTCGCGCCAGGTGGTGGAGTCCATCGTGTAGCCGTGGATCCACAGCACGGCCGGGCCGCTCCCGATCGCGTGCACCCGCATCACGACGGCTCCCCGGTCGCCGAGGGGGTTCCGGCCGGCGGGACGGCGCCGAAGGTGGCGCAGAACCGGCGGAAGGCCAGCACCGGCCGGTCTCCGGCGTCGTAGCGCTGCGGCGCGTCCGGATCGAGGTGGTCCCAGACGACGCGGTCCTGCTCGAAGGCGTACTTCGCGCCGTGGACCAGCGCGTCGAGCGCCTCCGCGCGCTCCGGCCGCAGGGCGATGGCGACCCGCCCCACGCAGCCCTCGCGGGTGGGCACGGCGCCCGTGATGATCGTGTACGGCGCGTCGGCGGTGCCCAGCTCGGTCATGACGAGGCTGGGGCTGAAGGCCCGGGCGTAGAACCGGGAGGCGAAGTCGAGCCGGCGCTCCCGCTCCCACGGCGGGGCCTTGGTGCGGAACTCCCCCTCGATCGCCATCTCGCCGTCCGGGCCGGGCGAGACCCGCATGCCGACCACCCGGGGCACGAGGTGCACCTGGTGGAAGTGCTCGGCGTCGAAGGCGTTCTCCACCACGTATTCCGAGGGGACCGCCACCGGCTGGATCACCGCGCTCACCACGATGTTGCCGTCGGCCACCTCCTTGATGGCCCGCTGGAAACCGCGGTCGTCGTCCGCGGACAGCCGTACGAACACGGCCGCGCCCGCCCGCTCGACCGCGTATTCGGCGACCGACCAGCGCCGCGCCGTGTCGCCGAGGGACACCCGCTTGCCGTGGAAGGGACAGATCACGCAGTCGCCGTCCAGGGTGCCGCCGTGGCCCAGGGCCGCGCCCCGGTGCGGGCACAGCCCGTCGAACACGCGGACGCGCGACCCCTCCCGTACGGCGAGCAGCCTGCGCCCGCCGAGCATCAGGGGGTTCAGCCCCTCGGCGAGCTCCTCCTCGAACGCCAGCAGATACCAGCCCGTGTGCACCTTCATCGCCCTACCGCCTCCAGCACCTCTCCGGCCGCGCGGTCACCGCTGGCCATGGCCGCCTGCACCATCGGGACGCCGGGGGCCGTGGCCTCTCCGGCGAAGAACACCGTCGCGCCCATCGGCTCCGCCCACGCCGCCCGCGCCCACAGCGCGCCGACCCGGGGATAGGTGAACGCTCCGGTCGCCCAGGCGTCCGCTCCCCAGTCGGCCGCCTCGACGTGCTCGGGCCGGGCGTTCCCGGCCCAGGGCAGCACCCGGCCCAGCGGGGGCGGCCCTTCGCGGGCCGCCTCGCGCGCCCGCGCGGCGGCCCTCGCCTTGGCCACCACCAGGACGCGTGTGCTGCCCGCGGTGCAGGTGACGAAGCCCAGGCCGCCCTCGGCGTCGAACACGACGGCCGACTCGGGGGCGGGCCGCGACAGCGTCACCACCCCGCACCAGGCGTCGCCGAGGCGCAGCGACTCGGCCGCCGCCCGCTTGCGGTCCGGCAGGCCCGCGATCGTGAGCGTCCCGTCCGCGACCACGGGCGGGGGCACGGTCACCACCGCCGCCGCGGCCGTCACCGCGCCGTCGTCGAGACGGGCCTCCACCCGGCCAGGCGACCAGGCGATGCTCCTGGCCGGGCAGCCGGGCCGTACGTCGAGGCCGTGGGCGAGCGCGCCGGGCAGCCGGTCGAATCCGCCGCGTATGGCGTAGCGGCCCTCGCCGACGTCGTCGGCGAGGCGTCCGGCGGCCATGCCCGCCGCGCTGAGCGACTCGGGGTCGGCCGCCCAGTTCTGCCGCAGCCATTCGGCCTGGTCTCCGGAGACGAGCCGCCCCGCGACGGGCACGTCCTCGCCCGGGTCGCGCAGCAGGCTCTGCTCGACGGCCCACGGCGGCTGTCCGCGCCGGGCGAGCACGCCCAGCGGCAGCACCCTGCCCTCCGCGGCGACGAGGGCCTTGCCGGGCCGCACCGGCTCGGCCGCGTCCGGTTCGAGCACGTCCCAGACGGGGTTGCGGTCGCCGTGGACGACCTGCGCGCCGAGCTCCATCTCCGGCCCGCCGTCGGCGGGCCGGTGGGTGCGCACCCGCCCGCCGACGCGGTCTCTGGCTTCCAGCACCGTGACGGTCAGACCGGCGGCGCGCAGCCGCCGCGCGGCGGTCAGGCCGCTGACGCCCGCGCCCACAACCACTACATCGACCCGCATCGCTGCCTCCCATGCGCCCGTCCGGTCCGCAGTTGTTCGCATTCATCCCGGCGGCGACGGCTCTGTAGTAGCGTGGCCGTGCCGTGATCTTGTGACTTGTGATCGTGCGACTCGTGATCTTGTGACTCGTGATCTTGTGACCTCAGCCCCAGGGGATCGCCGATGACCGCTTTCCGCCGGCTTCCGGCCGGTCTGGCCCATCCGTTCTCGCCGGCCGGCAGGTCCGACCCGTATCCGGCGTACGACTGGCTGCGGGCCAACGATCCGGTCCACTTCGACGTCACGACCCGGATGTGGCTGCTCACGGCACACGAGCACGTCGCGAGCGCGCTCAAGGACCCCCGGTTCTCGGCCGAGCTGGGGCAGCGCGAGCGGGTGCGCGACGACGACCTGCCCGCCTCGATGCTGACCACCGACCCGCCCGACCACAACCGGCTGCGCGCCCCCGGCATGGCCCTGCTCGGCCCCGCCGCGGTGCGCGAGCTCGCCACCGGCATCACCGCCGTCGTGGACGGCCTGCTCGACGGGCTGGCGGGCGAGATCGAGGTCACCCGTGACCTGGGTGAGCCGTTCGCGACCGGCGTGCTCGCGCGGACGCTGCTCGTGCCGCGCGAGGACGAGGCGGCCTTCGCCGACCTGGCGCGGCGGGCCTCGGTCAACCTCGACCCGCTGGCGGGGCCCCAGGCCGCGCGGGAGGGCCGCGTCGCGATGGGCGAGCTGACCCGTTTTCTCGACGCGCACGTGGCGCGCGGGCCCGGCGGGTCGATCGCGCGGCTGGCCGCGGACGAACGGCTGACGCGGCCCGAGATGCTGGGCATCCTCTCGCTGGCCGTCGTCGGCGGCTGGCGCCCGCTGGCCGAGATGGTGGGCAACGCGCTGTTCTGGCTGCTGCCGCGCCCCGAGGCACTGGCGGCGCTGCGGGAGGGCGGCGACGACGTCGCCCGTACGGCGGTCGACGAGCTGCTGCGGCTGGAGGCGCCGATCCCCTTCACGGCGAGGGTGACGACGGCGGAGGTGTCCTTCGGGGACGCGGTCATCCCCGCCGGCGCGCGGGTGCTCGCCGTGGTCGCGGCGGCCAACCGGGACCCGGCCGTCTTCGACCACCCCCACGACCTGGTGCCGACCCGGTCTCCCAATCCCCACCTCGCCTTCGGCGCCGGCACCCACTTCTGCCTGGGCGCGCCCCTCGTCCGGCAGGCCGGCGCGCTGCTGCTGCGCGGCCTGGCCGGACGTTTCCCCGCGATCCGCGCGGACGGCGCCCCGCCCGCCTGGGCGCCCGTGCTCGTGCCGCGCCGGCTGGGCGAGTTCCGGGTCCGGCTCTCCTGAGCGTCAGCGGACGTTGGGCCCGCGCCAGCGGAAGGTCAGGAAGCTCAGCGCGAGCCCGGCCAGGCACCACGCGGCCAGCACGAGCGCCACGCGGTCGAGCTCCCAGACGCCCGCCGGCTCGACGTGGGCGAAGTCGTTGGGCAGGAATACCGAGCGCAGCCCCTGGGTCATCCACTTGAGCGGGAACAGCGCCGCGACCGTCTGCATCCACGCCGGCAACTGGCTGTAGGGGAAGAACACCCCCGAGATGAACTGCAGCACCAGGAACGGCAGCGTGACGATGGCCGAGGCCGACCTGGCGTTGGGGATGACCGAGCTGAACGCCACGGCCAGCAGCGTGCAGGCCACCCCGCCGAGCAGCAGCACCCACACGAGCGTCTCCCACCGGGCGGCGGTCGAGGGCAGCGGCAGCCCGAACGCCAGCACGGCCACCGCGAGCAGCAGCACCGTCTCCAGGGTGCCGGTCACGGCCACCCTGACCACCTTGCCGACGAAGTAGGCCGACTTCGGCATCGGGCTGGAGGCCAGCCGGCGGATCATCCCGGTGTCGCGCTCGATGGCGACGCTGATGGCCAGCCCGTTGAAGCTGACGCTCATCACGCCGCAGGCGATGATGCCCGCGATGAACATCTGCTTGAAGTCCGTGTGGGTGCCGGGCACGGTCCCCGAGAAGATGGAGCCGAGCACGACCAGCAGCACGATGGGCAGCAGCAGCGTGAAGACCAGCGACTGCCGGTTGCGGAAGAACGACTTGAGCTCGACCGACGAACGCGAGACGGCCGCCCGCCACAGGATCGAGCGGGCGGGATTCAGCACCATCCCGCTCTCCTGGGTGAGGACCGCGTCGGGAGCGTTCATCACACGACACCGCCTTCCTGGTTGCTCCGGATGAGGTCCAGGTAGATCTCCTCCAGCGACGGCCGGTGGATGCGCAGGTCCGGCAGCTCGCGCACGCCGGAGGCGGCCGCCCAGGGCAGCAGCGCGGCCATGGCCTCGGTGGGGTGGTGCGTGCGTACGACCACCAGGCCCTCCGCCTCCTCCACCACGGCGTCGTCCGGCAGCGTGGGCAGGCTCGCGGCGAGCCCGTCCGTCCTGGTGAAACTGACGGCGGCGGGTGTCGCGCGCCTGCCGCCCAGCTCGGCGACCGGGCCCGACTCGACGACCCGCCCCCCGACGATGACGGCCGCCCGCTGCGCGAGCGCCTCGACCTCGTCCAGGTAGTGGGTGGTGAGCACGGTCGTCTTGCCACGGTCGGCGAAGTAGCGGACGAGGTCCCACGCCTCCCTGCGGGCGACGGGGTCGAGTCCCGTCGTCGGCTCGTCCAGGAAGATGAGATCGGGGTCTCCGACGACGCCGACCGCGACGTCGAGCCGCCGCGCCTGCCCGCCGGAGAGCGACTGCGCCTGCTTGCGCGCCTGTTTGCCGAGGCCGACCATGTCGATCACCTCGGCCACCGGCAGCGGCGCGGGGTAGAACGCCGCGAAGTGCTCGACCACCTCGCGCACGGTCAGGTCGGTGTACGCGCCCGTGGTCTGGGGGACGACGCCGATCCTGGCGCGCCACTCGGGCGCGTCCTCGGCCGGATCGCGGCCGAGGACGCGCACGTCGCCGGATGTCCGCCGGCGAACCCCCACCAGGATCTCCACCGTGGTGGTCTTGCCGGCGCCGTTCGGCCCGAGGAGGGCGAAGACCTCGCCGCTCCGCACGTCGAGGTCCACCTCCTCGACCGCGTTCACCGGGCCGTACCGCTTGCGCAGGGAGCGCACGTGGACGGGGTTCGCCTGCTCGGCGACCATGGACATGGCCTAGCCCTCCGAGTGGTGGTGGTGACGGTCAGGTGACGATCAGGTGCAGCAGCAGCAGGGGCAGCAGCAGCAGTTGATGTCGATCGCCTCGACCGCGGACGCGCCGGCGGCGATGGAGTCGAGGTCGCCCTCGCTCAGCTCGGCCATGTCGACCTGAGGCGTCTCGGGGATGTGCAGCTCGAAGCGGCCCGTCTCGAGGCCCCTCTCCCAGAGCGCGACCTGCACCTCGATGTTGCTGTCGTGGTGGCCTTCGGGAATGTTGCGGACGAGGACGACCTCGGCTCCAGCGGGCAGCTCCAGCCCGGACTCGGCGAGAGCCGCGCGGGGGTCGGAGTCCAGCCGCGCCGAGTATTCCTCACTCGACCACGCGGTGATGAGAACGCGGGTGTAGGCGTTCACGAATTCCGCGCGCTGTCTGGGGTCCAAAGACATTGCCTGCCTCCCGGCTTTCTTTACGGCGATGTCCGCCGCTTTCGAAATGAAGTCTTACACGGCGATGCGGGAACGGCACAGACTTAATTTTCCCGCCGCCGGCATAAGTATTGAGGCCTCGAACGGCGCGGACTATGCTCCGATCAGGAAATATCACCGAGTACGTATTCGCAGTCGATCGCATGCGCAATTCATAAGCGAATACGTATTCAGAAAAAGTGAGGGTGGGCATGGCCGATACGCACAGCGGTTACGTATCCCTGCCGCCGGGTCCGGACGGCGCCCAGAGTCTGCGCAGCATGCGGGAGGACCCGCTGCGCTTCGTCACCGAGATGGCCGCCTGGGGCGACGTGACGAGACACGAGGCCGAGGGCGCGCCCGTCTACATGCTGCACCGGCCCGACCTGGCCCGGCACGTGCTGAAGGACAACGGCGCCAACTACACCAAGGACCGCACGCCCGACGACGACATGCTGCGCCCTCTGCTCGGCAACGGCCTGCTGACCAGCGGCGGCGAGGAGTGGGCCAGGCAGCGCAAGATGATCGCCCCGGCCTTCCGCCCGACGGAGGTCGAGCGGTTCGACCAGATCATGACCGACGCCGCGGCCCACCTGGCCGAACGGTGGCGGCGGGCCGGCGAGAACGGCGAGGCCGTACGCGTCGACCACGACCTGACCGCGCTCACGCTCACCGTCATCGCGCGGGCCATGCTCGGCGCGGACATCGCGGGCGTCGGCGACGGCTTCGGGCGGGCGGTCGACGAGGTCAACCGCTTCATCGGGCACTTCGACCCCGCCTCCGAGGGAGGCGGACGGGAGGGGTTCCGCCGGGCTAAGGCGTTCCTCGACGCCGTCACCCGCACGATCGTGGCCGCCCGCCGGGCCACCGGCCAGGAGAACGACGACCTGCTCGGCGCGATGCTGGCCTCGGGGCACGCGATGACCGCGACCGACCTGCGCGACCAGGTGCTGACGATCGTCATGGCCGGCCACGAGACCACGGCCAAGGCCCTGACCTGGACGCTCTACCTCCTCGACCGTCATCCCGGCGCGGCCCGGGCCGTACGCGCGGAGGTGGACGAGGTGCTGGGCGGCGGCCGCACCCCCACCGCCGCCGACCTGCCCCGGCTGACCGCCTGCCAGCGGGCGATCAAGGAGGCCATGCGGCTGTATCCGCCCGTGTGGCTCATCTCCCGGCGCTCCGTCGAGGCCGACGTCGTCGGCGGATACGCCATACCTTCGGGCACGCTGGTGTGCGTCAGCCCATACGTACTCCACCGGGATCCTCGGTACTGGCCCGACCCGGAGACGTACGCACCGGACCGGTTCGCGGCCGAGCACACCCACGCCGGGCACCAGTACCTCCCCTTCGGCGGCGGCCCGCGGGTGTGCGTCGGCCGCCATTTCGCGCTGGTCGAGGCCACGCTCGTGCTGGCCGTGCTGCTGCGCGCCGTGCGCCCCGAGCTCGTCCCCGGCTTCCCGGTCGAGCCCGAGGCCCTGGTCACGCTGCGCCCCCGGCACGGCATGCTCATGGTCCCGCGCCCCCGGGACGGGCGGAGCGAGCCGTGACCGCCGCGACGGGCGCCGGGTCGTACGACCCGGCCACGACGACCGCCGGGGGGCTGCACGGCGAGCTGGCCCGCCTGGAGGCCCAGGCCGAGCTCTCCTTCGACGAGGAGCTGCGGATCCTGCTCGACGTCGGCGTCCCGGCGCCCCTGCTGGAGCTCGGGGCGGGCTCGGGCGCGGTCACGCGGCGGCTGCGGGCCGCCCTGCCGGACCTGCCCGTCGTGGCCGCCGACATCGACACCGCGCTGCTCGCGCACGCGGCGGACGCCCGGGCCCCCCTGCTCGGCTGCGACGCCGTACGGCTGCCGCTGGCGGACGCGTCCGTGGGCACGGTCCTGCTCCGATACGTGCTGCAGCACGTGGCCGACCCCGCCGCCGTGGTGGCGGAGGCGCTGCGGGTGCTGCGGCCCGGCGGGCGGCTGGTCGTGGTCGAGGTGGACGCGATGCTGTGGGGCCTGGCCGACCCGATGTATCCCGAGATGGCCGGCGTGCACAACCGCATGACCGGCGCGCAGCGGCAGGCCGGCGGCGACCGGCTGATCGGGCGCAAGCTCACCCGGCTCCTGCGCCGTGCGGGCTTCGGCGGCGTGGTGCTGCGCCCGTTCGCCACCACCAACGACGACCGCCCCACCGAGGCGTTCGCCCCTCACCTGGGCCCGGAGCGGCTGGCGCCGCTGGTCGCCTCCGGTGCCCTGACCCTGCCCGAGCTCGCCCTGGCGGCCGACCGGTGGCGGCGTTTCCGCGCCGACCCCGACGCCTGGGTCATGCTGCTCGGCCTCGTCGTCGCCGGGACCGCACCGGGTGGTCCCGCCGCATCCGAACGGAGTACGTCATGAGCCCCTTCTGGAAGATCTTCGTCGCGATCTTCTGCTACATCAGCGGCATCGTGGGCCTCGGGCTGGCCGTCGCCAACGCCAGCGTGAAGCCGCCCGCCACCACCCACGCCTTCGTGTACGGCGGGCTCGGCGTGGTGTTCCTCATCGCCGGAATCGTGCTCAGCCGCAGGCCCCGCTACTGACCGCACACCAACCGCCGGCGACACCAACGCAGGTTCGCACCCTGGACCTGCCACCAGCAGAACAGCAGCTGAGAGGCCCTCCGGGGCCTCTTCTGCCTTCCTGGCCCCCGCAGCCGACGAGGCCGCACGAACCCGGAGGGCAGGAGTGCACCAGCCGCAGCGTGTGCGCGCGGATCTCCCGGAGCTGGTCTCCGGTTAGCTGGTCGACCAGCCGGTGCATGTCCTCGTACTCTTCAGGGGCGGCAGCCGTCATGGCACCGAGGTTACGTGCTGGAACTGATCGTTTCCGTGGGCTCAGATCTGGCGGCGGGCTCAGATCTGGCGGCGGGCGAGGCGGGCGAACAGGCCGTCGGAGTCCTCGAGCAGCTCCTGATATCGGCCCTGCTGGACGATGCGCCCGCGATCGAGCACCACGATCTTGTCGGCGTCCGTGATCGTGGACAGCCGGTGGGCGATGACGATGCGGGTGGCGTTGAGCTGGCGGGTGCTCTCCGTGACGATCTTCTGGGTGGGGTTGTCCAATGCGCTGGTCGCCTCGTCGAACAGCACGATGCGGGGATGCGAGACGAGGGCACGGGCGATCATGATGCGCTGCCGCTGACCGCCCGACAGCGTGTTGGTGCCCTCCGACAGCACCGTGTGCATGCCCATCGGCATGTTCGCGATGTCGTCGGCGATGCCCGCCATGGCGGCCGCGTCCCAGGCGTCGTCGATCGTGTGGTCGGTGCTGCCGATGATGTTGGCCTTGATGTCGCCGGCGAGCAGCGAGCTGTTCTGCAGGACCACCCCGCACTGGCGGCGCACCGCGCCGATGTCGAGCTCGCCCAGGTCCTGGCCGTCGTACAGCACCGTTCCCGAGCTCGGCGACTCGAAGCCGAGCAGCAGCCGCAGGATCGTCGACTTGCCGCTGCCGGTCGGGCCGACGATCGCGACGAACTCGCCGGGCTCGACCGACAGGTCCACCCCGTCCAGGACGAGCGGGCCGTCCTCGCCATAGCGGAACGACACCCGCGACAGCTCGATCCGGCCCGACAGCTCGCCCGGGTCGGCCTTGCCCGCGTGCTCCTCCGGCTCGGCCGCCAGGATCGGCCGCAGCCGCTCCAGCATGGGCACCACGCTCATCGCGGTGATCGCCGCGCCGGTGAACTGCAGCACCGAGGCCAGCAGCAGGTTGAACGCGGCGAAGAACGCCAGGAACGCGGAGACGGACACGTCCCCGAGCATCGGCCCGGCCACCACGGCGAAGACGATGACCGAGGCGACCAGTGGGAAGCCGGCGTTGAAGGTCGTGACGAGGTTCTGCACCCGGCGTGCGGACACGCCGATGCTGCGCGCCTTGAGGAACTCCGCCGCCCAGACCCCGAAGCCCCGCTCCTCGGCCGCCGCCACCCGCAGCTTCGGCACGGCCGTCAGAAGCTGGAAGACCCGCGACGACAGCCGCTGCTCCTGGGTGTAGAGCCGGCGTTGCAGCCGCACCTCGAAGTAGCCCGCGACCGCGCACACGAGCACCCCTACCAGCACGAGCGTCGTCGCGATCAGCGCGAGCCGTACGTCGTAGAAGTAGACGAGCACCAGGTTGGCCAGGCCGGCGAACAGGCCGAGGGCCGCCGTCGTCATCACACCGGACAGCGTCTCCTGCACCACGCTGACGCCGAGGACCGTGGTGCCCAGCTCGGCCGTGGAGTAGTCGGTGAAGAACGTCGCGGGCAGCGACAGCAGCCGCATCCAGGCGCCCGCCTGCAGTCGGGCCGACGATCTGCCCTCGATGCGCAGCGCGGCGAAGTTCTGCACCACGGACAGCGCGGCCGCCACGAGCGAGCCCGCGATCACCAGCAGCGCGCCCTGCACGATCATCTCGCGCTCGGCCCTGGCCACGTACGTGCCGAGCACGAGGCCGGTCATGGCCGGCACCAGCAGGCCGATGCAGGCCACCAGCGTCCCGAGGCTGAGCAGGGTCCACAGGTCCTTGCGGTTCTTGGCCAGGCCGAAGCGCAGCAGCCCGCCCACCCCGGTGACGGCCGGCGGCAGCGGCTCGTACAGCACGTCCGCGTGCCGGGTCAGCGTGCCGGCGACCGCCGCGGTGACCGGGGTGACGCGCTCCTCCCCCGGCGCGGCCATGACATAGCGCGACCCGATGGGCAGCAGCGCCACCGGCTCACCGTCGGAGGAGCGGTAGCCCACCATCGGCCCGATGTCCCGCCGCCACCAGCGATCCTCCAGCCTGATCCGGCGGGTGCGTACGCCCGAGGCGAGCGCGATGGCCTGCAGCGGGTCGATCCGGCCGCCGTGCGCCGTTCCCGGCGGGGGCGCGACCACCGAGAACCCGGCGTGCGAGGCCACCAGGCGCGCGGCGGCCAGCATGGGCGGGTCCCCGGCCACATCGGTGAGGCGCACCCGCGCCTCGGTGTCGCGCACCAGCGTGTCGAACCCGCGGGCGGTGGCGCGCAGCACGTCGCCGCCCCGTTCGGCCCGGCTCGTCAGCGCCCTCAGCTCGGTCGAGTTCCGGCGCTCGATCCGCCGGTCGATCATGTAGAGGAAGCGGGTGGTGTATTCGACCCACCGGTGCCACAGCTCGCCCGCGCCCAGCAGGTCGAGGGTCGAGCGGGCGCGCAGCCGGGCCGGGCCGAGCGCCACCAGCCAGTCCCGCTCGGTGACGCACACCTCGGCGCCCGCGCTGAGCTGACCGGCGACGCCGTCCGGCATCTCGACCACGCCGTCCTCGACGGTGATCCACCGCAGTCCGTCGACCGACCGTACGGCCTCGCCCTCGCGGACGACGGTCGGCTCGTCCGGTGACAGGGGGACGAAGTCACGCGGGGGCAGCGTGTCGCGCATCGACGCGGCGAGCGCCACCACGCCGGCCTCCAGGCCCTGGACGAACTCGCGCACCGCCATGCCGTACTCGCGGGTGGGCAGGGCGCGGACCGCCTTGCCCGACGCGGACGGGCCGTCGACGCGCCGGGCCGACAGGCCCTCAAGCCGGGCCAGCGGCAGGCTCGACACGCGGGCGCCGAGCACCGGCCGCCCGACGATGCTGTGCCTGGGGCCGCGCGGCGAGCCGAGCACCAGCGCGCCCTGCCGCACCCGGCACAGGTAGTTCCACCTGCCGACCGGCCTGCCGTTCTCCAGGCGTACGGCGAACAGGTCGACCGCGCCGCGCTCGACCAGCAGCACCTCGCGCAGGTCGGCCAGCACGAGCAGCCGGTCGGCCGAGTAGTCGATGGGTGTGGCCGCGTCGGTGAAGAACGCCGAGAACGTCGAGGACGGCGTCGCGGTCGAGACGCTCATCGGTCCATCCCCTCACCGCCCGGCCGGGCGTTCTCGATCAGGCGGGCGTAGTGGCCGCCCAGGCGCATGAGGTCGTCGTGCGTGCCGCGTTCCACCACCTCGCCCTGGTGCAGCACGAGAATCTCGTCGGCGTCGCGTACGGTCGACAGCCGGTGGGCGATGATCAGGCAGGCGCATCCCCGGCGGCGCAGGTTGTCGGCGATGACCCGTTCGGTCTCCGGGTCGAGGGCGCTGGTCGCCTCGTCGAGCACGAGCAGGGTCGGCTGCCCGGCCAGCGCCCTGGCCAGCTCAAGCCGCTGGCGCTGCCCGCCGCTGAAGTTGCGCCCGCCCTCGCGCACCCGGCTGTTGAGGCCGCCGGGGCGGGCGGAGATGACGTCGAAGATGGCCGCGTCGTGCAGCGCGGCGGTGACGACCTCGTCGGAGATGTCGTCGCTCCACAGCGTGAGGTTGTCGCGCACCGTGCCCTCGAACAGCGAGATGTCCTGGTCCACGTACGCGACCGAGGCCGCCAGCTCGGTCCTGGAGATCTCCTCGCGGTCGCGCCCGTCGAGCAGCACCCGGCCCGACGCCGGCCGGTAGAGCCCCGCCACGAGGCGGCCGATGGTCGATTTCCCGCTTCCCGAGCCCCCGACGATCGCCACCCGCCGGCCCGGCACCACCGAGAACGACACGTTCTTGATGACCGGCTTGGCCAGCGGGTTGTAGCCGAACGTCACGTCCTCGAAGGTGATCGACCCGTCGAGCCGGCTTCCGGACGGCCGGTCCGGGCGGTCGAAGACGGGCGAGCGGGGGTGGCGTTCCACGTCGTACAGCCGGGTGATGTCGGCCGAGATGTCCTGCAGCCGCCCGCCGAGGTTGGTGAGCTGGGTGACCGGCCGCGAGAGCGCGCCGAGCAGGCTCTGGAAGGCCACCAGCAGGCCGACGCTGACCGCGCCGTCCACCACCCGCAGGCCGCCGACGAGCAGGATGAGCCCGCTGTTGACCCCGGCGAGCAGCGGGGGCACGACCGTGATGACCGCGCTGGGCACGCCCAGCCGCTGCCGGGCGGTCACGGCCTTGGCCAGGAAGCCCGCCCACCGCTGGAACGCGCTGGGCTCGGCGCCGGTGGCCTTGACGGTCTCCACGAGCTGCAGCGTGTTGAAGGTGGCCGACGTGAGGTTGCCGAGATCGGCCCGCAGCGCGGCCACGGCGTCGGTCCTCGCCCTGGACACCTGCCGCAGCACGAGGATGTTGAGCAGCGCCATGCCCACGCCGATGAGGCCGAGCAGCACGTCGTAGCGGATCAGGACGACCGCGTAGAAGAGCACCAGCACGAGGTTGACGACGGTGACCGCCAGGTCCCTGGACAGGATCTCGGCGACCATGTCGTTGGCCGACACCCGCCTGGCGACCTCGGCGGGCCTGCGTTGCAGGAAGAACTCCACCGGCAGGCGCAGCAGATGCCGGAAGAAACGGGCGGAGCTGACCAGCCCCATCCGTATTTCCATCCGCAGCAGGTAGTGCCGCTGCACCGAGGTCAGCACGAACATCGCCAGGGCGGTCACCGACATCGCCACCAGCAGCGGCAGGATGAAGCCGGGATCGCGGCCGGTGAGGATGTGGTCGATGAACACCCGGCTGAACGCCGGCGCGATGATCCCGGGCACGACCAGCAGCAGGCTGGCCAGCAGCACCAGCGGCAGCGCCCGGCCGGAGGGCATGCGGCGCGACAGCAGCGCCTCGGCCACCCGGGTGGGCCGGCCGCCGGGCCGGAACCCGGGCCCGGGCTCGAAGGCCAGCACGATGCCGGTGAAGCCCGAGTCGAACTCGTCCCAGTCGACCAGGCGCGGGCCGCTCGCGGGGTCGTTGACCGCCACCACCGGCCTGCCGAAACGGGTGCGGATGCCCTCGACGACCATGAAGTGCTGGAACGCCCAGAAGATGATCGCCGGTTTGACGACGTCGCGCAGGTCCTCCAGCTCCATCTGGAAGCCCTTGGCGTTCAGGCCGTACTTGCGGGCGGCGGCGATCACGCTGGACGCCTTCGCGCCGTCCCGGGACACCGCGCACGCGGCCCGCAGCTCCTCAAGGGGCACGAACCTGCCGTAATGGCCGAGGACCATGGCGAGGGCGGCGGCCCCGCACTCGACGGCCTCCATCTGGATCACGGTCGGCGTGCTCACGCGCCCCCGTCTGCGGGGTTCGCGCCGGCGCGGGGCGTCGGGCGGCGGGGCGTCGGCGCGAGAGGCCGTGACCTGGCTCATCCGTCTCCTTCTCAACGTCCGAGGAGCAGGTTGAAAGGCGTCTGGCTGCCGAGCGTGACGGTGCCCGTCACCGTGACCTGCGACCGCAGCTCCATCGGGGGACCGGTCTCGGTCGTCCAGGAGTATCCGGAGATCGTGCGGGGGTCGGGCAGGAGATCGACGACCACCAGGCGGGGCGGCTCCGCGGTGAGATAGCCGCGAGCCGCGAGGTCGCCGCCGACCAGGGCGGCGACGCCCTCCGCCATCAGCGGATAGGGGCTGATCGAGGTCACCCTGCCGCGCAGCAGCCCGAACACGCCGGGCGGGGCGTCGGAGACCGCGAGGTCCACCGTACGGCCGGGGGCGATGCCGAGCGCGTGGTCGCCCGGCACGAACAGCATCGCGACCAGGCGGTCGCGGGGGGCGTCGGTCCGCTCCATCGCGAGCAGCCCGTCGCCCTCGCGGACCATCGCGCCCTCGCTCGCCGAGGTGGTCACGACCTCGCCGGAGAACGGGCTGCTCACGGTGCGCACGGTGCCGTCGGCCCGCAGGACCTCCGCCACCGCCTGCCCGCGCACCACCCGCAGGCCGGGGCTCACCATCATCGTCCGCACGGTCCCGGTGTACGGGCTCTGCAACTGGGCGGTGCCCGCCGGATGGGTCAGCAGCCCCTTGGCGGTGACGGTGACCGGCAGCCTGCCGACGAACGACCACACCCCCGCGGCGACGACCACGATGAGCACGACGAACGTGGCGATCCAGCCGCGCGGGGAGGCGAGCAGGGTCGGGGAGTCGAGCTCGTCGGGCTCCCGCATCCGCTGCAGTGCCTTCAACCGGAACTTCATGACGGCACCTCCGGGGACCATCCCGGCGGCGTCCCCGCCACACCGCCCTTCCTGCTGCCGAGCAGCAGCTCGCCCACGCTGCCCTCCGCGTGGGGGTCGAGCCCGCTGGCCGCGGCGAACTCCGCCGCGTCACCGCCGCCGAGCCCGCAGACCGCCAGGCCCATGGCCGTGGCCACCAGGTAGAAGGTCTGGTAGAGCACGCCCACGTGCTTGAGGATCAGCGAGTAGGCGATGGTCTCGTACTTCCACATCACCCGCCCGAAGCGGGCCGTCACGATCAGCAGGACCTGCGGGTCCTCGGTCATCATGGCCGCCGACCTGGCCCGGTCGAGCAGCGTACGGGTCGCCGGGCCGGGATCGGCCACCCGTTCCAGCGCGTGCGCGTGGGCGGCGTAGTGCCACAGGCCGGGCTCCAGGCCCTCGCAGGAGACGACGAGGGGATAGACCTCCAGCTCGTGGACCGCGCCGCCGGACGGGTAGGGCCGGTCGGCCAGCTCCTGGCCGTCCTCCCCGGTGAAGGTGCGCCGCTGGCGCATCGTGCGGTAGAGCAGCTCGCCCAGGTGGTCGAGGGTGATCGGGGCGGCGGCGTCGTGCTCGCGGATCGAGCGGCGGGCCTCCAGCACGTCGGTCAGGCTCGCCTCGGTCTTCGCTATCGCGTCCAGGTCCGGCGGCTCCAGGGCGATCCGGGGGCCGGCGAAGGCGGGCGGCGCCACCGGCAGCGGATCCTGCACGCCCCGCAGCGGATAGGTGCCGCCGTAGCGCCCGGTCGTACGCGGCTCCCGGGTGCGGGTGTGCAGCCACAGGTCGGCCGGCGACCACTGGGCGAGCGGGGCGGCGCCGCGCTCGAGGTCCTCCCCCTCCGGCGTCGGCCGCACCAGCAGCCCGGCGTCGGCGAACAGGCCGAGCACCGCCGCCGTCGTCTCGGCCGGCAGCCTGGGGCAGGCGAGACCGGCCGGGGTCGTCCAGTCCGCGAGCAGGCCGAGCAGCGGCGCTGCGGCCGGGGCGAGCTCGACCCCGAGGGGGCTGCGGGGCACGCGCACCACGAGCCTGCCGTCCTCCGGCACCGCGATGGCGAACCTCGACAGGCGGACCCGGGCGTCGGCTGCGAGCGGCGCGGCCGGGCGCAGCGGGCCGCCGCCGAAGGGGCGCAGCACGGCCACCGGCTCGGCCCCGGCTGTCGCCATCTCTCCGCCGGACGGCACCGTTTCTCCGCCGGACGGCACCGTTTCTCCGCCGGACGGCACCACGGCCTCTCCGCCGGACGGCACCACGGCCTCTCCGCCGGACGGCACCACGGCCTCTCCGCCGGACGGCACCAACAGGACGGCCCGCTCCAGCAGCGCGCCGGCCGACAGCTTGCGCAGCAGCAGGTGCCAGCGCAGCAGCCCGCCCTCGCCGTCGTGCTCGGTGACGGTCCTGGCCAGCTCGTCCTCGCTCGTGCCGCCGCGGGCCAGCGCGCGCAGCGCGGCGACCGCGCCGGGCGGCAGGCCCCGCAGCGTGGCGGGGCCGAACGGCGTGGCCAGGGTGACCACCCCCGGCGTCTCCTCCGGTTCGGACAGGCCGGCGTCGCGGCGCAGCCGCACCTGAACGGTGTGCATTGCTCCCCCTATCGGGTCAGAAGAAGACGCTGGTGGGGTTGAGCTCCTCCTCCAGAGCCGGTTCCGTCCGCCAGCCGAGGGCCACCGGCACGTCGTACAGGCGGCCCGGGCCGAGCCGTCGCCAGAAGTGCCGCATGCCGGGGACCAGCACCCGGGCGACGTTGAGCTCCAGATCCGGCCGCGTCTGGTCGAGGACGATCACCTCAAGGCCGCAGGCGGCGGCCCTGGCGACGCAGGTCTCGACGTCGGCCGCGAGGTCTGCCCCCTCGGGCAGCCGATAGTCCGCGAGCGTGCGGGCCCGCTGCGCGGGGTCGGGCAGCAGCCAGGGGTCGCTGTCGAGCGTGGTCTCCTTCCACCAGCGGAGCGTCGCGATGTCGTCGTCGTGATAGATCGTCTCGCCGTTCTCGTCCCTGCGGCGTACGGACGGGAGGAACTGGTTGACCTCGGTAAGCGTGCGCAGCGCGGCGATCCGGGGATCGAGGTGGGCGCCGAACCCCACGATGATGTCCTGCACCGGGTGGTCGAGCCGATGGGAGACACCGGCGAAGGCCGGGACGCCGAGGTCGCTGGTCAGGTCGAGCAGCCACAGGCTCCGGCCCATGTCGGCGTAGAACTCGCGCAGCGTGTCAACGTACGGGTCGTTGAGCGAGTCGAGGTCGAAGGCGGGCCGCCGGACCCGGTTGTACCACCACAGCGCGACCGCGTCCCGCTCCACGACCTCGCAGAACCCCTGGAGGATCGCCTCCTCCAGCGTGTTGCCCGAGGCGCTGCCGTTGGAGTCGCCGACGCAGTAGAAGTGGCGTTCGAGGTCGGGATGGCCATACCAGGCGTAGCCGGCGGGGACCAGCCGCTCCTCGTCGGCGGTCAGCGACCAGGCCCGCGACCAGTCGAGCGGCAGGTCCGTACGGAACCTCTCGGGCACCAGGTGCAGCCGGTGGGACGGGTCGCTGTTCCAGGCGTCCCTGTCGCCGTACTGCTTGTCGGAGAACAGCAGCAGGTCGGCCGGGTGCACCGCGAGACCCTCGTCGAGGTCGGCGTAGGCCGCCTTGATCACCGGCTCCTCGCCGCGCCACACGCCCGAGTAACGCTCGATCGCCTCGCACACGGCGCTGACCTTGGCCTGGATCTCGGTGCGGCCCTTGCCGCCGCTCTGCCCGCGCAGGTTGCGGCGCAGCAGGTCCATGTTGTCGCCCAGCATGGCGAAGTTGTGACCGGCGGTGAAGCTGTAGGTCACGCCGTTGTCCTCGTCGGCCCACGGCCGCAGCCGGGTGACCGCGCCCAGGTAGGGGCTGATGTGCCGCTCCAGCCGGGCGTACGTCGCCGAGGGCTGCTCGACCCGGTAGCCGCCGTCGGTCGCGTGGCGGGCGGTCCGCGCGGCCAGCGCCACCTTCGGCTCGCGGTCGCGGATCAGCGAGGGGTCGCCGCACGACGGGCACTGCGGCAGCCGGACGAGCTGGTGCTCGGCGCTGGTGAGCGTGCGCAGGTCGAGCGTGATCATCTTGCCCTGGAGGGTCGAGGGCCTGCCGGTGGCCGCCGTACGGGCGAGCTCGGCCGCGAGCAGCCCGCCCACCGCCGCCGCACCGCCCGGCAGGGCCTCGCGGACCGGATGCGTCGGCCGCCCGTCGCCCCGCTTGCCCGCGAGATAGCGCTCGACCTGCCGGTTGCCCTCGATCCGCTGGGACATGCAGGCCCAGCAGCCCGTCTCCCCCGGCTGGAACAGCGGCCCCAGCCAGGCCACGGTGCCGGCCGGCCTCACCAGCACCCAGGGCCGCCCGGCCGCCAGGCACTCGGCGTTGAGCTCCGCCAGGCCCGGGTCGAGGTAGTCGTGGACCACCGCCACGACCGGGCCGTCGCCGTCCGGGGCGGTGCGCAGCCCGTGCTCGTGCAGAAGCGCCTCGATCGGGCGGGGGTCGACGCCCTCGCCCGCGAACAGCCGGAAGGACGTCCGCTCCAGGGCCGCGACGACGGCCGCGGGGTCGATGCCCTGCGCGTCCCAGAAGGCGAGCACCGGATCGGCCAGGGGCGGCCTGCCCTCGGTCAGATGGCCGGCGGCCTCATAACGCCGTACGGCGAGCACCGCCTGGGCCGGGGACAGCTCACCGGCGAGGGCCTGGACGATGTCCATCACCGTGTGCCGGCCGTCGAGATAGGGGAGGACGCGGCCCGAGCCCGCGCCGCGTACGAGATAGTGCTGGCCTTCCGCCAATAGGAAGACTTTCGCGTCGTCGAGGACTTCGGTGGTGAAGTGCGCCTTGAGCCGTGGCCGTTCCATGCCCTCCGCCATTCACTCCGCGATTAGCCGATGAGCGGAGAATTCCATTGACTTGTGGAAAAAGTAAAGACGTATTTGTCGGTTCACGGACGCATACGTACAACCGGCGCGCACAAAGCGCGATCCGGACCTGTGCGTACGATGATGCGTATCGCCGGCGGCACGGCGGAATACGTATGTGCACCACCCCTCAGGGCCGCGCCCGCCGACCTGCCGCTATGATTCGGCCGCCCGGATTGCCTACGCCATAGGGGTTTTGACACAGTGGGGCGGAAATCCCCATCCGATTGACCGGAAATCCTGACGCCATGTCACTTAAGCGGTCAGTATCATTATGTTTACTAGTCGCGATTTCAAGTATTGACAACCCGCTGGCCCTGTCCGGCATGATCCCTATGTCGAGAAAAATCAGTACATGGTCCGGGGGTAGGGATGGCCTCAGGGCGACCGGTACTACTGCACCGAGACAAGGAGCTAGGGGTCGTCGACGAGGTGCTGGCCGGGCTTCAAGAAGGAAGACCGGCCGTACTGGTCATTCAGGGCACGCGAGGGATCGGGAAGACCCGGCTGCTGCACGCGGCACTGGCGCGCAGGCCGGGCGGCGTCGTGCTGAGCGCCCGCGGCCACACCGACGAGCGCTCCTTCGCGTTCGGCATCGTCCGGCAGCTGTTCGACCCGATGATGAGCGGCTCGGGACGGGCCGAGCCCGGCGCCCCCGCCGCCGTCCTCGACGGCGGTGCGCGCGCGCCGGCGCTGACGGCGGTGCCGTACGACGGGAGCGCGCCCGCCGTGCCCGCCACGCTGCTCGACGACCTCTATCGGGCCACCCGCTCGCTGACCGCGGGACAGCCGCTGATCATCGCGGTCGACGACCTCAACCACGCCGACCCGCAGTCGGCGCAGTGGTGCTCCTACATCGCCAGGCGGCTCGACGGCCTGCCCATCGCGATGATCCTGACCTGCGACGTGGAGGACCGCACCGGCGGCGACGCGGTACGCGACATCCTGGCGTTGCCGTACGCGCGCTCGCTGCGGCCCTCGGCGCTGTGCCGCAGATGCGCCGCCACGCTCCTGGAGTCGGCGCTCGGCGCCCCGGTGGACGACGAGATCGTCGCCGCCTGTCACCGCCTGACCAAGGGAAACCCGCTGCTCCTGCTGGAGACGGCCGGACGGCTGGCCGCCGCCGACGTCCTGCCCCAGCGGTCCGAGCTGCCCCGGGTGATGCGGATCGGCGCGACGGCCCTGTCGGAGACCGTCCTGGAATGGCTCAGCGGCCGATATCCGTCCCTGCTCGCCCTGCTGCAGAGCCTGGCCATCATCGCGCCGTACGCCGGGCTTGAGACGGCGGCGATGCTGGCCGGCTACGGCGCGGTCGCGGCCGAGGAGGCGGGCCACGCGCTCGCGGGGGCGGGCCTGCTCGAGGGCAGCCCGCCGCAACGGTTCACGCACGACCTCGTCCAGTCGACGATCCTCGCCCGCATGGACCCCCGGACGCGCGACGAGATGCACCGGCGGGCCGCCTCGCTGCTGCACCGCCTCGGCTCGCCCCCCAAACGGTCGGCCCGGCACCTGCTGTCGGCCAGCCCCACCGGCGACCCGTGGGCCGTGTCGGTGCTGCGCGAGGCGGCGCGGGAGGCGGTCTCCGAGAACGCCTGGGAGGACGCGACCCGCTATCTCCACCGCGCGCTCGCCACGGCCAAGGACCACACCGTCCTCCAGGTGACGGCCGAGCTGGGCGCCGTCGAGGTGCACCTCGACATCCCCGCCTGCCTGCGGCACCTGCGCACCGTGACCGCGCTCGCCGGCGACGCCGGTGAGCGGGCGGACTCCCTGGCGCCCTTCGCCACCGCCCTGCTCACGCTCAACTCCTCCGAGGCCGCCGCCGCCTTCTGCGACATCGCCCGGGGCTTCGACGAGGACCCGCCCGGCGGGCTCCCCGACCGCGAGGTGCTGCTGCGGCTCAGCGCGCAGGCGCTGCTGACCGGCCAGTCGTACGGCTCGCGCGCGGCGATGCGGCAGCTCAACGCCGAGCCCGGCGCCGCCACCAGTGCGGGAGCGCAGGACTACCTCGCCTCCGCCGCGCTGTCCGGCGCGGCCAGGGGCAGGAACCGCGGCCGCACGCTGGCCCTGGCCCGGCGCTGCCTCGACGGTGGCGGCTCGATCCCGCCGACGCTGGTCATGGCGCTGGTGTGGGCGGGCCGCGTGGACGAGGCGGCGTACTGGTCGGAACAGGTGGCCGCCGAGGCGCGAGCGCGCGCCTCGATGACCGGGCAGGCCCTCGCCGTCACACTGCAGTCGGACATCGCCTACCGCAGAGGCGAGCTGCGCGCGTCACTGGCGCACGCCCGCGAGGCCGTCCACTTCGCCCGCGGCTCGCACGCCTCCGGGCTGCACGTCGCCGCCGTGTCGTGCATGGCCCGTGTGCACCTCGAACGCGACGAACTCGACGTCGCCCACGCGTTGTTCGACGAGGTCACCACACGCGAACCGGTGCACCCCCTGCTGCAGGCGGCCCTGCTTGAGACCCAGGGCCGCGTGGCGATCGCCAGGGGCGACGTACGCGAGGGACTGCCGGCCCTGCTGGAGGCCGGGCGGCAGCTCCTGTCGGCGGGGGTGGTCAACCCGGCGTGCGCGGGCTGGCGCGGCCAGGCTGCCCTCGCCTACCTGCGGATCGGCCAGCGCGGGCCGGCCCACCGCCTGGCCGAGGAGGAGCTCGAACTCGCCCGGGCCTGGGGCGCTCCCGACTGCGTCGGCCGCGCGCTGAGCACCGCGAGCACGACCACCGAGGGCACCCGCCGCCTCGACCTGCTCAGCGAGGCGCTGTCGGTGCTCGACGGGCCCGGCGGCATCGAACGCATCCGGGCGATGGTGCGCCTGGGCATCGCCCTCCGGGCCGCCGGGGAGACACGCCGCGCCCACGACACCCTCAGCGAGGCGTACGACCTGGCCGACGGCTGCGGCGCCGTACGGCTCGCCGCGCTCGCCGAGCGCAACCTCGCCACGATCGGCAGCCGGGCCCGCGGCGCGCAGTCCGACGGCCCGTCACCCCTGACCGCCGGGGAGATGCGGGTCACCGACCTGGTCCTGCGCGGCATGAGCAACCTCCAGGTCGCGAACGAGCTGTCCATCAGCAAGCGGACCGTGGACACTCATCTCGCCCGCATCTACCGCAAGCTCGGCATCCACACCCGCGCCGAGCTCGCGGAGGTCGTCAGACGGCTCCGCGAACACCCGGCCGAGCCTCGCCCCGCCCCTGGTCACGGCCACGTCCACGGCCCCGACCAGGAGGAATGGCCCGACCAGGACGCTTAGGCCACGGGTCTCGGATAGGACGCCTGGCGGACGTGTCCACAAGCCTTGAGTACGTCGGTCACCGCACCGGAAGTCCTCGGTGATGCCTGGCGGACAGGTCGGCGGACCTTGAGCAAGTCGGTCACTGCGCCGCAAGGAAACTCCGGTCCTCGCGAAACCCGCTTCGCTGGGCCTTCGCTGCGGTCCTCGTTCCCTTCCGCTCCGCTCCCTCCACCCCCAGTGAACATTGGCGGACAACGCACCAAGACCCTGCCGGCACCGATCGCCCGGCCAGGAGGCGTAGGGCCCGGGCTGCGGCGGTGAACCACCTGGGCTATGACCGGGCTTCGTAGGCCTCGACGAGGGTCTTCGGCGCGGTCAGGCACCATGCCTCGGTCACCAGCTCGAACAGCTCGTCAGCGTCGATCTTGGCCAGATGGACCACGACCCAGCCGAAACGCCCGGCGGTGAACTGCGGCTCGAACACCTCGGGCCGCTCGGCCACTAGCGCGATCTGCTCCTCGATCGTCGCCTTGAGGCCCACCGTCTCGGTGCGCTCCCACAGGTAGCCGAAGCCCTTGCCGCGCACCTTGAACGACACCCAGTCGCCGCCCTCACCCTGGCTGACCTCGGGCAACCGGCCCAGCATGGAGAGGAACTCCTCGACGCTCACACCCATGCGCCCAGTCGTACCAGAGCCCACCGACATTTAGCCTCGCGGCAGCGATCCTTCACCCGAGGGTCGCTTGACGCGCCGTCGGCTCCGTAATAGAACACGTTTCAGAAACAGTGCGGGCAAGCGCGCGACCGGGACGACCGTCTCTATTACCACGGGCAGCCAAAACCCGATTAGGTGAGGCCATGGAAATCAACCTCGTCGACATGGACCGCTACGCGCGCAGCGGGGTGCCGCACGACCAGCTCCGCTGGCTGAGGGACAACGCGCCCGTCTACCGGCACGAGGGAGAAGGCGACTGGCCCGGATTCTGGGCGGTCACCAAGCACGCGGACGTCGTCCACGTCTCCCGTCACTCCGACCTCTTCTCCTCCGCGCGGAAACTGGCCCTGTTCGACGAGATGCCCGAGGAGCAGCGCCAGTTCCAGCGGCTGATGATGCTCAACCAGGACCCGCCCGACCACACCCGGCGCCGCTCGCTGGTCAACCGCGGCTTCACCCCGCGCCAGATCGGGCGGCTGGAGGAGCACATCAGGGACATCTGCCACGCCCTGGTGGACGAGGTGCAGGGCAAGCCCGAGGTCGACTTCGTGCGGGACATCGCCGCGCCGCTCCCGCTGTACGTGATCTGCGAGCTGCTCGGCGCGCCGGTCGAGGACCGGGACAAGATCTTCGAGTGGTCCAACCGCATGATCGGCAGCGACGATCCCGACTACGCCGGCAGCCCCGAGGAGGGGCAGGCCGCCGCCTTCGAGGTCTACTCGTACGCCCACACGCTGGCCGCGGCGCGCAGGCAGGAGCCGCGCGACGACATCGTCACCAGGCTCCTGCAGCCCGACGAGAACGGGCAGACGCTGACCGAGGACGAGTTCGACCTGTTCGTCCTGCTGCTCATCGTGGCGGGCAACGAGACCACGCGGAACGCGGCGTCCGGAGGCATGCTGACCCTCTTCGAGCACCCGGACCAGTGGAAGCGCCTGGTGGACGACCCTTCTCTCGCGAGGACGGCCGCCGACGAGATCGTCCGGTGGGTGTCCCCGGTCAACCTGTTCCGGCGTACGGCCACGGCGGACACCGAGATCCGCGGCCGGAAGATCGCCGAGGGCGACAAGGTGGTGGTCTTCTACGCGTCGGCCAACCGGGACGAGGAGGTCTTCGAGCGGCCCGAGGAGTTCGACATCGGCCGCGACCCCAACCCGCAGATCGGCTTCGGCGGCGGCGGGGCGCACTTCTGCCTCGGCAACCACCTGGCCAAGCTGGAGCTTCGGGTGCTGTTCGAGGTGCTGGCCGAGCGCCTGCCCGGAATCCGGCAGACCGGCGAGGCCACCCGGCTGAGGTCCTACTTCATCAACGGCATCAAGACGCTGCCCGTCGCCCTCGGCTGACCGGCAGCGTCGGCAGCGTCGGCAGCGTCGGCAGCGGAGTCAGGGGCAGGCGCGGCCGGGCCTGCGCCGTGCCCCGCCCGCCGGTGGTGCGGGACGAGTGCCCGCCGCGTCTGTCGGCGGGTGACTCCACAAGGCCGCCAGCCCGTGAATCCGCGGAACCGCCCGCCAATGAGTCGGCAGGACCGCTGGCGGGTGTAGCCGCGGGGCGGGGCTCCGGCTCCGCCGTCGGGTAGCGCGACAGCAGCGGGGACTCCCCGAGCGCCAGGGCGACGCCGCCGAGCGCGCCCGCGACGTCGCCGAGCGCCGCCCGGCGCAGGGTCAGCCGATGGCGCGAGATCGGCACCGCCCCCGCGTCCAGGGCCTTCCGCACGGGCTCCAGGAGCGGGGCGCCGAGCTCGGCCAGCTCGCCACCGATGACGATCACCCTGGGCCCGATCGCGTTGGACAGCGTGGCGAGCACCCGCCCGATCTGGCCGCCCACCTCGGACAGCAGACCGAGGGCGATCGGGTCGCGCGCCTCCACGGCGGTCCTCAGCGCGGGCAGGTCGTCGCCCCTGCCGCCCCTGGCGCGGTACGCGTCGAGCACCGCCCTGATCGAGGCCACGGTCTCCAGGCATCCCGTGCCGCCGCACTCGCAGGGCCTCCCGGCCGGGTCCACCGGAACGTGCCCGATCTCCCCCGACACTCCGTCGGCCCCGCGGTGCAGCACTCCTCCGGCCACCACGCCGCCGCCGACGCCGTACGACAGCCGCAGATAGAGCGCGTCCTGGTCACCGGCCGCCGCGCCCCACGTCGATTCGGCGAGCGCCGCGAGCCTGGTGTTGTTGTCCAGCAGCACCGGCCCGCCGAAGCGCTCCCCGAGCAGGGCCGCGACGCCGGACAGGGCGCCGTCCCGCGCTCCGTCCCCGGCCAGGGGGCCCACGACGCCCACGCCGACGCCCTTGAGCGCCATGCGCCACAACCCGCCGCCGAGCAGCCCGCGGACGAGGCGCTCGGCGAGCGCCACCCGGTCGGGCCACGGCAGGCCGGGCGCGTGCGCCTCCCCCGCCGTGCCCACGATCTCGTACGTCACGCCGACGGCGGCAACGTGCACCGCGCGGCGGGAGAAGTCGATGCCGAGGGCCTGTCCGGCCGCGGGGTTGAGTGCCAGCCGCTCGGCGGGACGGCCCCGGCCGCGCGGCGCCTCGTCCGGCGTCGCGGTGACCACCGCACCCGCGGCCAGCAGCCCGCTGAGCGTGTCGTGCAGGGTCGTCCGCGACAGGCCGCACCGCCGGCTGAGCTCGCCCCGGTTGAGCGGGCCGTACGCGCGCAGCAGGCCCAGCACGGCCTGCTCGTGCCCGCGTCGCGCCGGCGGCACGACCTCTGGCGTGATTTGCCGCATGCCCAAAGCATGCACAATTGGTAGGTTTTATGTCAATTTGAGGTCCATGGCGGCTCGTGCTGGTCACGACGATCACTACGGACGAGGCGCCGCGCGAGGCGGAGTGGCGGGCGGTCGCCCGGCACTGCCCGGCACGTGCCCGGTGACCACGACGTCCTGCGGTCCGCTCAACGGACCGGGGAATTGCGCTCGCGCATATGAGTAGGGGGATACTCAGGCGAGCCGGCCGCGATTCTTCGCACCATTTCTCGAGAAGCCCATCATTCGGGAAGCCCATCATTCGGGAAGCCCATCATTCGGGAAGCCCGTCATTCGGGAAGCCCATCATTCGGGAAGCCCGTCCCCGTTCCTCTCGGACAACCTCGACTCGCTCCGGAGACGATGATGCCGGTACGCCTGATCGCGGCCCTCGCCCTGGCCGTCGCCGCGTTCTGGGCCACCCCGGCGCAGGCCGCGAAATGCCCGCCCCCGCCCAACGTGATCGGTCAGACGTACGAGCAGGCGTACGAGACGCTCCACAACCATTTCGGCTATGGGATCGTGACCGTGCCCGATCCCGTTCCTCCCGGGACGAGTTACGTGAGCGGCGCGGAGACGCTGTCGTGCATCGAGTTCAAAATCACGGGGGTCCGCGTTTACCTGGAAGGGCAGGTGCCCGACCTGACCGGGATGACGCTGACCACGGCCACCGCCGAAGCGGAGAAGGCCGGGTTCGGCGTGACCACCGGGCAGCCGGAGGCCACCGGCGAGTGGAAGGTCGCCGAGCAGACTCCCGCGCCCGGCGGGCGGCTCGCCTACGGGCAGGCCGTCAGCCTGCTACTCGACGGCTCCACCGAGGTGCCGTACCTCATCGGCCGTACGGTCGAGGAGGCACGGCAGATGGCGGCGGACCGGGGGCTGACGCTCGGCGGAGCGGACGACGCGCGCGACGACCAGATCGTCGAGGACCAGAGCCCTCCAGGCGGAGGCGAGCTGACCATCGGCGATGCCATCTACGTCGTCCTGAGCGAAGCGTCCCTCGTGAGCCCAGCGGTGAGCCCGCCTGCGAGTCCGCCTGTGAGTCCACCGGCGAGCCCGGAGGACAGCCCCTCACCGAGTCCAGCGGAGTCGCCGCGGCCGGAGGAGTCGCCCGAGGAGAGCCCTGAGGCGGTGCCGACCGAGCTCTCCCGCAAGGAGACGGGCTCCGGCTTCGATGTGCCGCCGGGGCTCGCCCTCGTCGCGGTCGCCGCCGCACTCCTCGGCCTCGCCGGGTGGAAGGCCCGGGGCGGCCGGCGCGCGCCCGACCGGGACCAGGACCGCCGCCGGGCGGTGCGTCTCGTCTCCCGCGCCGACCCGTCCCCGAGCGTGCGGATCCACGAGAGCCGCGGCCCCCGCCCGGCCGTACGTCTTCACGTCGTCCCCGACCCGGGGCGGCAGGAGATCCGGGAAGGCCTGTCATGAACCTGACCATCAACCCGAATCCGGGCACGGCCGCCCTCGCGCTTTACGACAGCGCGCGCGGCGCGGTGGCGGCGGCACGCGTCGTCCGCGACCCCCAGGTGATGAGCACGATCTGCCGCGACGCCCCGGCCCTCGCCGGGCAACTCGTCGCCCAGCTGCCCGAGGCCGGCGCCGGCCTGCTCCACGGGATCACCCTCGGGACGGTCCTGGCGGCCGGGTGGCAGAAATCCCGCGAGCTGCGGGCCGCCGCGGTGCGCAGTCACGAGGACGGCCGCCGGGGGAAGATCGAACCGGTCTCCCTGGCCACGCACTCGATCACCTCGGAGCACCGCCCGTACGTCGAGGTCTACGCCGACGAGCGCAAGGTGTTCACGATCACGTTCTCCGTCGACCTGACGTTCACGATCGGGCTGCTGAGCGCGGCGATCCGCGACGGGCGGCTGGTGACTCTCCGTCCCGGCGGGGACTGCGAGGTCGCGGTGAGCTGGGGAGTGGACGGATTCAAGATCGGCGAGAGCAAGGTGCCGATCCGCATCCCATCCGTCGCCGTTCCCCTCGGCGCCGGAATCCTGCTGGCCCGGCCACCCTCCTGAGCAGGCCGGCCCAGCGTGGCCGGACGAGCGTGCGGGAGATCTTGACACCGCCTGTCAGGCGGCTCACGATGCGCTGGAACCACCCTTCCCGCCCCATCTTCCCGCATCGCGGGTGTGCGTCCCGAAGGGGAATCCATGCGCTCTTCCCGCACGTCGTCCGCCGCGGCTCCTGGTCGCCCGGAGAGCCGCCGGTGAGCGCCGGCTCAGAGGTTGACGATGTCGACGCCGGCGATCTCCGAGGTGTGCGCGTCGCACTGCGCGGCCGACACGCCGCTGCCGTAGACGATCGATCCCCTGGCGTAGTAAAGGCTGCCGTTCCTGAAGCGCGAGCAGGTGAGCTGGAGCTGCCACCCCGACTGGGTGGGGTTCCAGCAGTCGGCGGCCACGCGCCCGATGGACAGGTTGTAGCTGAACTGGCAGTTGGCCGGGTTCACGGCGGCCTGGGCGGGTCCGGCGGTCACCGTGAGGACGCTCATCGCGCCGATGGCGACGGCGGCGGCACCGGCACGTGCGCGGAGGACACTGAACATGGTCACCTCTCCGTGTTCGATGTGATCCGAACGTATCCGCGCTCGTCCCCGGCGGAGTCTCAACCGGGTCTCAACCCCCTCGACCCCGCCCGGTGCGTCGTCAGGGCGCTGGACGAGGCGGACGGCGGGCCCGGGGCGGCGATCGTCAACGTGGTGGGCCCGCTCGGGGTCGGCAAGAGCCGGCTGCTCGCGACGCTGGCGTACGACTTCGTGGACCTCGACCGCACACCGGCAGGGGGGCGCGGGCCGCTCGCCATCGACGGGGTCGACACCGACCACCGGGCGGCCGCGGCGGCGCGTTTCGTCGACCGCACCGGGCACGGCCGGTTCGTGATCGCCGGTCGGCTGCCCCTGGCCACGCGGCCCGGATGGGCGCACCGGCCGCTCGTCACCGTCGAGCTCGGGCCGTGGCCGCCCGCCGGCATCCGCGCGCTGGCCGCCGCGCTCGGCGTGACCGGCCCGGCGCACGCCGGCCTCGTCGTACGGCTCAGCGGCGGGATCCCGCTCGTCACCGACTCGCTGTGCCGGGCGATCCGCAGGGACGCCGAACCGGAGCCGCCGGAGGGCGCGCTGGCCGACGCGGCCGCCACCGAGGTGCTGCGCCGCCTGGGCGCGGAGTCCCGGGGCATCCCTCCCGAGGCGCTGCCGATCGTGGCCGCCGTCGACGGGGCGGACGAGGATCTCCTCACCGCCCTGATCGGGCTGCGGCCCAAGGCCTTCACGCGGCTGAGACGGCTGAGCGTGATCCGCCCTGATCGTCACGGGCTGACCGTCGCCGAGCCCTACCGCACGCTCTTCGATCTCGCCTATCGCTGGCGTCATCCGGTCCGCCGCGACGAGCTGGCCGCCCGGGCCGCCGAGCATCGGCACCGCCAGCTGGCCCGCACCGCCGATCCGCCGCTGCGGGCCCGGCTCGCCGACCAGGTCCTCTATCTGTCGGGGAGCCGGCGCGCGCGCCGCGACCTGTACGCCGACGAGCGCGCCGAGTTCTCCGTCCGGCGCGCCGTGGACGGCGACGACGAGGCGATCGGCCGCCTGATGCGGTTGTGGGGCGAGCACGAGGGGCTGGCGGAACGCCAGGTCGAGCGGATGCGCGAGCTGTGGCTCTCCGGCGCCGACCACGGTTTCCATCTCGCGGTGGACACCGACGATCACCCGGTGGGCATGGTCAACCTCACGCCGCTGGATCCCGTCGGCGCACCGGCGCTGGAGCCGCTGCTCCAGCAGCACGCGGACACGCTGCTGGACCTCGGAGGATCGGTCGTCGGCATGATGGCGGTCGAGCCGCGGGCCGCCCGGGCCCAGGCCGCGCTCGTCCGCCACATCCTCACCACGGGAATCGCCGGCGGGCGGCTCGTCGTGTCCACGCCGTGGGTCCCCTACCAGGAGATGTCGGCGCGCTTCGGCCTGCGCCGCGTGGGCGACACCCGGCACGACCTCTACCGGTGCGGCCGGCCGAGCGCCCTCTACGCCCGCACGTTCACCGGACGCAACCTGCCCGCGTGGCTGCACCGGATGCGGGACCCGTACGCCGAGGGACCGGGCCGGGCGGCCGAACTCGTCCGCACCGCGCTGCGGGACCTACGCAGGCGGGGCCGGACGGCCGCCTCAGGCCCGCAGGCGCCGGCCGTCCTCCTGCGGGAGGCCGTGGAGGCGCTCGCGTCGTCGGCGTCCGCCGTGGACGCCGAGGCCGGGGAGATCCTGCGCCTCTACTACCTGAGCCGCGCCGGAGGCCACGACCTGCTCGCGCACCGCCTCCACCTGTCCAGGGCCACCTATTTCCGCCGTCTGGAATACGGCATCGGCAAGGTCGCGGAGGCGGTCGGACGGGCGCTCGATCCGCCGTAGGCCCTGTCCGATCAGGCCCAGGAGGAGTCCTGCTCCGGGTCGCCGCCGTCGGCGAGCAGGCGCAGGTCGGCCTCGACCATCATCGCCACGAGCTCCTCGAACGACACCGTCGGCTCCCAGCCGAGCTGGGTGCGGGCCTTCTTCGGGTCCGCGCACAGCAGGTCGACCTCCGCCGGGCGGTGCAGGGACGCGTCGCAGACGACATGCCGCTCCCAGTCCAGCCCGGCGGCGGCGAACGCCGCCTCGACCAGCTCGCGCACCGAGTGGGTGCGCCCGGTGCCGATGACGTAGTCCTCGGGCTCGTCGGCCGACAGCATCATGTGCATGGCCCGGACGAAGTCGCCGGCGTACCCCCAGTCGCGGCGCGCCTCCAGGTTGCCCAGGCGCAGCTCCGTGGCCATGCCGAGCTTGATCCGCGCGACGCCGAGCGAGACCTTGCGGGTGACGAACTCGGCACCCCGCCGGGGCGACTCGTGGTTGAACAGGATGCCCGACACCGCGAACATCCCGTACGACTCGCGGTAGTTCTGCGTGAGGAAGTGCCCGTACGCCTTGGCCACGCCGTACGGCGACCTGGGGTGGAAGGGGGTGCGCTCGGTCTGCGGCGTCTCCCTGACCTGGCCGAACATCTCCGACGACGACGCCTGGTAGAAGCGGATCTGCCCGGCCGACGAGCCGCGCGACGCGGTGATCCCCGAGCAGACGCGGATGGCCTCCAGCACGCGCAGCACGCCCATGCCGGTCACCTCGGCGGTCAGCTCGGCCTGCTCCCACGACATGGGCACGAACGAGATGGCCCCGAGGTTGTAGACCTCGTCGGGCTGCACCTTCTCCACCGCCGAGATCAGCGACCCCTGGTCGAGCAGGTCGCCGCGGACCAGCCGTACGTCCTGGAGGAGGCGGCGCACGCGCGGGACGCGGGGGTTGGCCTGCCCGCGGACGAGGCCCCAGACCTCGTATCCCTCGCTCAGCAGGTGTTCTGCGAGATAGGAGCCGTCCTGACCGGTGATGCCGGTGATCAGCGCACGCCTGGCCAACGGATCCTCCTCGTAGCGCCCAACTTGGCCTATGAGAGGCGAATGTACCGCCCTGCCCGGCCATGCCTATAGACGCGCCACTAGAACGTGTTACACAGAATCGCGTTCGGGTAAGCTAACAGCCCAGGTCGGGCAGGGTGAGGGTCAATCGAGGACCCTTTCCACCTCACCTACCCCATCTAAGGTCAAATGGTAGTGTTCCTGGCAGCAGCCCCACGGGGGCACGGCGGGAAACCGGCTGGAAAGGGGTGCCTCTTGGCGGAGAGGCTGCGCGTCGCGCTGCTGTCCTACCGCAGCAAGCCCACCTGTGGCGGCCAGGGGGTGTACCTGCGCCATATAAGCCGCGAGCTCGTCGCCCTGGGCCACCACGTGGAGGTCTTCTCCGGCCAGCCCTACCCGGAGCTGGACGAGGGCGTGATCCTCAACAAGGTGCCGAGCCTGGACCTCTACCGCGACGAGGACCCGTTCCGCACGCCGAAGCGCGACGAATACCGCGACTGGATCGACGTGCTCGAAGTCGCCACGATGTGGACGGCCGGCTTCCCCGAGCCGCTGACGTTCAGCCTGCGGGCCTACCGCGAGCTGAAGAGGCGGCGCGGCGACTTCGACGTCGTCCAGGACAACCAGACCCTGGGCTACGGCCTGCTCGGCATCCAGCGGCTGTTCCCGGTGGTCGGCACCATCCATCACCCGATCAGCGTGGACCGGCGGATCGAGCTGAAGGCCGCCAAGGGCTGGAAGCGGCTGTCGATGCGCCGCTGGTACGGCTTCGTGCGCATGCAGAGCATCGTGGCGCCCCGGCTGAGCCCGATCCTGACCGTCAGCGAGTCGTCGCTCGCCGACATCCACCGCGACTTCAACGTGCCGCAGTCGAACATGCGGCTGATCCCGCTCGGCGTGGACACCCGGTTCTTCCACCCCCGGCCCGAGCTGCCGAAGCGGCCGAACTCGATCGTGGCCGTGGCCAGCGCCGACTCGCCCATGAAGGGCGTGGCGACCCTGCTGCGGGCGGTCGCCAAGCTCGCCACCGAGCGCGAGGTCGACCTCACCGTGGTGAGCAGGCCCACCCCCGGAGGCCCCACAGAACAGCTCGTCAACGAGCTGTCGCTGCACGACCGCGTGCGGTTCGTGCACGGCATCCCTGACGAGGAGCTGGCCGAGCTGATCGCCACCTCCGAGGTCGCGGTGGTCCCCTCGCTCTACGAGGGGTTCTCGCTGCCGGCCGTCGAGCACATGGCGTGCGGCACCCCGCTGGTCGCCTCCCGTACGGGCGCCCTGCCCGAGGTGGTCGGCGACGCGGCCGTACAGGTGACCCCGGGCGACCCCGAGGAGCTGGCCGCCGTGCTGCGCCGCCTGCTCGACTCCCCCGAGGAACGCGCGGAGTTCGGCCGGCGCGGCTACGACCGCGTGATGGAGCGGTACGCCTGGCCGGTCGTCGCCCAGCGCACGGTCGAGGCCTACCACGAGGCCATCGCGGCACGGCGCCTGTCCCGATGAGCGTCTCCCGCTAGGCGTCCCCCGATGAACGTCCCCCGGTGACTCCCCAGACCCCACGAAAGGCAGGCACCGAGTGCTGACCGTCGACTTCAACCGGCTGCCCGTCGGACCGGGCGACCGCGTCCTCGACCTCGGGGCCGGCGGTGGCCGGCACGCCTTCGAGGTGCTGCGCCGGGGCGCCGACGTGGTCGCCTTCGACATGGACGCCGCCGAGATGGAGAACGTGGCGGCCATGTTCGCGGCGATGGACAAGGAAGGCGAGGTGCCGGCGGGCGCGACCGGGGACACCGTCGTCGGCGACGCCCTGCACATGCCGTTCCCCGACGCGTCGTTCGACCGCGTCATCGCCGCCGAGGTGCTGGAGCACATCCCCGACGACATGGCCGCGATGCGCGAGATCGTCCGCGTGCTGAAGCCGGGCGGCCGGGCCGCGATCACGGTCCCGAGCTTCCTGCCGGAGCGGATCTGCTGGGCCCTGTCGGAGGACTACCACACCGCCCCCGGCGGACATATCCGGATTTATACGTTGGCGGAGCTCCAGGCGAAGCTGAAGTCCTCCGGGCTCGAGGTCGGCGGCCACCACTACGCCCACGGCCTGCACTCGCCGTACTGGTGGATCAAGTGCGCGGTCGGGGTCAATGACGACGACCACCCGCTGGCCAAGGCCTACCACGAGCTGCTCGTCTGGGACATCATGAAGCGCCCCCTCGCGACCCGGCTGGCCGAGGCCGTGCTCAACCCCCTGATCGGCAAGAGCGTCGTGGTCTACGTGCGGAAGCCCGCATGACGCGGGTGCCCGACGTTCCGGGGATCATCACCGCCGAGCAGGTCGTCCGTACGGCCGAGAGCATCGCCGCGGTCCAGGACGACCAGGGCGGCGTCCCCTGGCCCGAGGGCCACATCGACGCGTGGAACCACATCGAGTGCCTGATGGCGCTGACCGTGGCCGGGCTGCGCGACGAGGCCCGCAGGGGCTACGACTGGCTCGTACGGCACCAGCGCCCGGACGGCTCCTGGCCGATGAAGGTCCGCGACGGCGAGCCGGCCGAGGCGGCCGGGGAGTCCAACCACGCGGCGTACGTCGCGGTGGGGGTCTGGCACGACCTGCTGGTGACCGGCGACGAGGACTTCGCCCGGTCGATGTGGCCGATGGTGACGCGGGCCCTCGACTTCGTCATCGGCCTGCAGACCGCGCGCGGCGAGATCCTCTGGCAGCGCGACGCCGAAGGAAGCCCGGCGGACTACGCACTGCTCACCGGGTGCTCCTCCATCCACCAGGGCCTGCGGTGCGGGGCGCTGCTCGCCGAACGGCTGGGCGACCCACAGCCCGACTGGGAGCTCGCCGCCGACCAGCTCGGCCACGTGATCGCCGGCCACCCGGAGGCGTTCGCCGACAAGAGCCGGTTCTCGATGGACTGGTACTACCCCGTGCTCGGCGGCGCCGTACGCGGGGCCGCGGCGGCACAGCGGTTCGACCTGGAGTGGGACACCTTCGTCGTACCCGGGCTCGGCGCGCGCTGCGTCTCCGACCAGCCCTGGGTCACCGGCGCGGAGTCGTGCGAGCTGGTGCTGGCGCTCGACGCGGCCGGGCTGCGGGAGCGCGCGCTGGCGGTGTTCGCCGACATGCAGCACCTGCGCCACGAGGACGGCTCCTACTGGACCGGGTGGCAGTTCGTGAACGAGCGGCACTTCCCCAACGAGCGGTCGGCCTACACGGCCGCCGCGGTGGTGCTCGCCGCGGACGCCCTCTCCCGCGCCACCCCCGGCTCGGGGATCTTCCGCGACGCCGGCGGCCGGGAGGCCCGCATCACCGGCGAGTGCGGCTGCGAGCGCGCCCGCGCCTGATCACACTCTTTCGAGCACGCGCAGCGATCCGACGACCCGCACCTCGCGGAAGTCGCCCGACTCCAGCGCGCGCAGGTAGACCCGGTAGGGCGCCTGCCCGCCGTCCGCGGGATCGGGATAGATGTCGTGGAAGACCAGCGCGCCGCCCTTCATCACGTGCGGCGCCCATCCCTCGTAGTCGGCCGTCACCGGTTCCTCCGAGTGGCCGCCGTCGATGAACAGCACGGCCAGCGGAGTGGACCAGTGGCGGGCGACCGTGGCCGACGCGCCCACGACCGCGATCACCTCGTCCTCCAGGCCGGCGGCGGCGATCGTGGCGCGGAAGAACGGCAGCGAGTCCATCCGCCCGGTCTCCGGGTCCACGAGCTCGGGGTCGTGGTGCGGCCAGCCCGGCTGGATCTCCTCCGAACCCCGGTGGTGGTCCACCGTGAAGACCACCGTGCCCGCCCGCCGCGCCCCGGCGCCCAGGTAGATCGCCGACTTGCCGCAGTAGGTGCCGATCTCGCAGATCGGTCCGCGGGAGCCGTACGCGCAGGCGGTCTCGTACAGCGCCTCGCCCTCGGCGGAGGGCATGAAACCACGCGCCTTCTCGGCGGCGCGGCGCAGGTCGTCGGGCATCGGGGTCACCATGCCCGGCACCCTATCCAACAAGCCGAATGATGTTCGGGACTGCCCCTTGTCCACCCTGATGCAACGTGTTCTACTTTGCTTCGTGAACCAGCGCGCCCGCATCGCGATGAGCGAGGAAGAGGTCGCGGAGCTCCTGCGGGACGCCCGCAAACTCCAGCTCGGCACGATCAACCCCGACGGCACGCCCCACCTGGTCACGATGTTCTACGGACTCGACGACGGCCGCGTCACGTTCTGGACGTACGCCAAGTCGCAGAAGGCCCGCAACATCGAGCGCGACCCGCGCGTGAGCTGCCTGATCGAGACCGGGGACGAGTACGCGCGGCTTCGCGGCGTGCTCGTCTACGGCAAGGCGCGGCCGATCGACGACCCGGCGGCCGTCCTGGAGGTCGGCCTGGACGTCACGCGGCGGATGACCGGCGTGCCCGTCGACGGCCCCGAGGCGCGGGCCTACGTCGAGCACACCGCGCGCAAGCGCGTGGCCTATCTGGTCGAGCCGGCCCGCGTCGTCTCCTGGGATCACCGCAAGCTCGGCGGCGAGGGCTCCGGACGACCGCGATAGGCGCAAGATCCGCGGGACAGGCCCTAACGTGAGCTCCAGCGCGATGTGACGCACAGGAGGAGGACGCGCCATGAAGATCAAGGTCGACTACGACGTGTGCGAGGCCAACGCCGTCTGCATGGGCCTGGCGCCCGAGGTCTTCGAGGTCGACGACGAGGACGACCTCCACGTGCTGCTGCCCGAGCCGCCCGCCGAACTGCTCGACCGGGTCCGCCATGCGGTCCGGTCCTGCCCCAAGGCCGCGCTGTCGCTCGAAGACGAGTGACGCGCGGCGCCCCCCTGAAAGACCAGCCTGAAAGACCGGGAGGTCCCCCATGCGCGGCGCGCTTCTCCACGCGGTCGGCGACGAAAAGCTCGACATCAGAGACGACTTCACGCTGACGCCGGTGGGCCCGGGTGACGTCCGGGTGCGGGTGAAGGCCACCGGCGTCTGCCACTCCGACCTCTCGGTCCTCAACGGCGTGCTCCCCATGCCGCTCCCGATCATCCCCGGTCACGAGGGCGCGGGCGAGGTCGTCGAGGTGGGCGACGGCGTGACCACCGTGCAGCCGGGCGACCACGTCATCATCAACTGGACGCCCGCCTGCGGCGACTGCCCGAGCTGCGTGGGCGGTCAGCCGAATCTCTGCATGACGTACATGATGAAGAGCTTCACCGAGCCGCGCTTCCTGTTCGGCGGCGACACCCCGGCGTTCGGCATGGCCGGGTGCGGCACCTGGGCCGAGGAGATCATCGTGCCGTGGCAGGGTGCGATCAAGGTCGACCCCGACGTGCCGTACGAGGCGGCGGCGCTGATCGGCTGCGGCATCACGACGGGCGTCGGCGCGGTGCTCAACACCGCGAAGGTGCGCCCGGGCGCGACCGTCGCGGTCGTCGGCTGCGGCGGCGTCGGCCTGTCGGTGATCCAGGGCGCCCGCATCTCCGGCGCGACCACGATCCTCGCGATCGACCCGCTGGAGTCCAAGCACGCGCTCGCGAAGAAGGTCGGCGCCACCCACGCCTGCACCCCCGACCAGCTCATGGACGCCATCGGCACGCTGACCGGCGGCCAGGGCTTCGACCACGGCTTCGAGGTGGTCGGCAAGTCGGCCGCCATCATGACCGCCTGGCAGGCGACGCGGCGCGGCGGCGACGTCATCGTCGTCGGCGCGGGCGCCATGGACGACATGGTGCCGCTGAGCGCCTTCAACCTGCTGTTCGAGGGCAAGAACCTCCTCAGCTCGCTGTACGGCGACGCCGACGTCCGCAGGGACTTCCCGCGCTTCGTAAACCTTTACAAGTCGGGCAAACTCGATCTCGACAGTATGATCAGCTCTCGCATCAGGATCAGCGATCTGAACGACGCGGTCGACGCCCTGCGCGGCGGCGAGGTGCTCCGGCAGATCGTGCTGTTCGACTGAGGCCACCGGCCCGCCGGAGATCTCCCCGGCGCGGGGGATATCTCCGGCGGGCCGGGGTAACCCGAGCGGCGACATGCAGACGTTCCTGCCCTATCCGGGCTTCGCGGCCACCGCCCGCGTCCTCGACCCGCTCCGCCTCGGCAAACAGCGGGTCGAGGCCCTGCAGGTGCTGCGCACGCTGACCATTCCGGGGTACGGCTGGCGGCACCACCCGGTGGCGCACATGTGGGCCGGATACGAGGAGGCGCTGGTCCGCTACGGCCTGGAGATCGTGGCGGCCTGGTGCGACCTGGGCCGCGCCGACACCTGCGCCGCGACCATGACCAGGGAGCTGCTCGGCTGCCGGGGCATCGAGACGCCCCGCGTCCAGGAGGCCCTCGCGGAGGCGGGCGAGCTGCCGCCCTGGCTCGGCGACCCCGCCCTCCACCTCAGTCACCGCTCGGCCCTGCTGCGCAAGGACCCGGAGTTCTACGGCCCGAAGTTCCCCGGCGACCCCGACGACCTCCCCTACGTCTGGCCCGGCTCCGACCGCGTCAACGCCCTCCTCCCACCCCGCCGCACCGTGTAGCACGCCGTACTGTGTAGCACGCCGTCAGCATGCCGGAGGGCCGGGCGGCACCTGGGGGGTGCGCCCGGCCCGGGCCTCGCGAGAGCCGGGGAGAGAGATCAGCTCTCGGAGGAGAAGGCGGCGTCGAAGGCGGCGTCGGGCGGGGTGATGGCGTTGAGGGAGCGGATGTAGGCGAGGGCCTCGGGTGCGCCGTGCAGCCGGTCCATGCCCGCGTCCTCCCACTCGATGGAGATCGGGCCGTCGTAGCCGATGTGGTTGAGCGCCCGGAAGCACTCCTCCCACGGCACGTCGCCCCGGCCGGTGGACACGAAGTCCCAGCCGCGGCGGGGATCGGCCCAGGCCAGGTGGGAGGCCAGACGGCCGCGCCGGCCGTCGCGGGTGGCCACCCGGGCGTCCTTGCAGTCGACGTGGTAGATCTTGTCGGCGAAGTCGAGGATGAAGTTCGCCGGGTCCAGGCCCTGCCACACCATGTGCGAGGGGTCCCAGTTCAGCCCGAAGGCCGGCCGGTGCCCGATGGCCTCCAGCGTCCGCACCGTGGTGTGGTAGTCGTAGGCGATCTCGCTGGGGTGCACCTCGTGTGCGAACCGCACCCCCACCTCGTCGAAGACGTCCAGGATCGGGTTGAAGCGGTCGGCGAAGTCCTGGTAGCCGGCCTCGATCATGGACGGCGGCACCGGGGGGAACATCGCCAGGGTGTGCCAGATGGAGGAGCCGGTGAAGCCGACGACGGTCTTGACGCCGAGCTTGGCCGCCGCGCGGGCGGTGTCCTTGAGTTCCTCGGCGGCGCGCTGCCGTACGCCTTCGGGTTCGCCGTCGCCCCAGATGCGGGCGGGCAGGATGCCCTTGTGGCGTTCGTCGATGGGGTGGTCGCAGACGGCCTGGCTGAGGAGGTGGTTGGAGATCGTCCACACCCCGAGGTTGTACTTGGCCAGGGTCTCCTTCTTGCGTTCGACGTAGGAGTCGTCGGCGAGGGCCTTGTCGACCTCGAAGTGGTCGCCCCAGCAGGCGATCTCCAGGCCGTCGTAGCCCCATTCCGAGGCCAGCCGGCAGACCTCCTCGAACGGCAGGTCCGCCCACTGCCCCGTGAACAACGTGATCGGTCGCGTCATCTCACTCCCGCTCTCACAACCTTGTGGACAATCACACCGAGATCCAGCCCGACCCGGCGGCGGCGCTCTCCTCGACCGCGGCGAGCACCCGCTGCACCCGCAGCCCGTCCTCGAAGGACGGCGTGGGGTCGGTGCCGGCGGCGATCGCCTCCAGGAAGTCCTTCGTCTCGTGGACGAAGGTGTGCTCGTAACCGAGGCCGTGGCCCGGCGGCCACCACGCCCCGGCGTACGGGTGGTCCGGCTCGGTGACGAGGATCCGCCGGAAACCGGCGTCCCCCTCGTCGGCCTGGTAGAACCACAGCTCGTTCATCGCCTCGAAGTCGAAGGCCAGGCTGCCCGCCGAGCCGTTGACCTCGATGCGCAGCGCGTTCTTGCGCCCGGTGGCGAAGCGGGTGGCCTCGAAGGAGCCCAGTGCCCCGCCCTCGAAGCGGCCGATGAACAGCGCCGCGTCGTCCACCGTCACCTCGCCCATTTCACTGCCGCCTTCGGCGGCCAGGCCGGCCGACTCCTCGGCGAGCGGGCGCTCCTTGATGAAGGTCTCGGTGAGCGCGCTCACCCCGGTAAGCGACCGGCCGACGATGAACTGCGCGGTGTCGATGATGTGGGCGCCGATGTCGCCGAGGGCGCCCGATCCCGCCTTGTCCTTCTGCAGCCGCCAGACCAGGGGGAACTGCGGGTCGACGATCCAGTCCTGCAGATACTGCGCCCGCACGTGCCGGATCTCGCCGAGCCTGCCCTCCTCGACGAACCGCCGGGCCAGCGCGATCGCGGGCACGCGGCGGTAGTTGAAGGCGACCATGCTGCGCACGCCGCGCGCCGCCGCCTCCCGCGCCGCCGCGGCCATCGCCTCGGCCTCGGCCACGGTGTTGGCCAGCGGCTTCTCGCACAGCACGTGCTTGCCCGCCGCCAGCGCCGCGATCGCGATCTCGGCGTGGCTGTCACCCGGCGTGCAGATGTCCACAATCTGCACGTCATCGCGTTCGAGAAGCCGCTTCCAGTCGGTCTCCACCGCCGCCCAGCCGAGCATGGCCGCCGCTTCGGCCGTGCGGTCGGGCGACCTGCCGGACAGGGCCGCCATGACGGGCCTTACCGGCAGGTCGAAAACCGAAGCGACGCTCCGCCACGCCTGCGAGTGCACGCGTCCCATGAACGCGTACCCCACCATGCCGACACCGAGCGCCGGCCTGCTGTCTGTCACTAGATCTCCCTCGAATCAGGATTCGAAGCCGAGCGGCAGATACTTCTGCACGTTCTCCTTGGTAATGGTCGCCGAGGCCAGTGTGATCGACTGCGGCACCTCCTGCTCCAGCAGGTCGCTCATGCCCTTGCCCTGCGCGACCAGCCGCGCCAGCTTGATCGCCGAACCGGCCATCGTGGGGCTGTAGGTGACCGTGGCCTTCAGCACGCCGTTGTCGGCCTGGATGTCGCGCATCGCGTTGGCCGAGCCGGCGCCGCCGACCATGAAGAACTCGTCGCGACCGGCCTCCTTGATCGCGGCGAGCACACCGATGCCCTGGTCGTCGTCGTGGTTCCAGATCGCGTCGATCTTCTTGTGCGCCTGCAGCAGGTTGCTGGCCACCTGCGTGCCCGACTCCACCGTGAACTTCGCGTCCTGCTGCGCGGTCACCGAGAACCCGTAGGTCTTCAGCGCGTCGGCGAAGCCCTTGCTGCGGTCCTGGGTCAGCGGCAGCGTCGCGATGCCCTGGATCTCCAGGATCACCGGGTCGGACACGCCCTTGTCCTTGAGCGTCTTGCCGATGAAGTGGCCCGCCGCCACGCCCATGCCGTAGTTGTCGCCGCCCAGCCAGGTCCGGTACGACAGCTTGTCGGGGAAGACCCGGTCCAGGTTGATCACCGGGATGCCCGCGTCCATCGCCTGCCGGGCGACCTGGTTGAGCTGCTCACCGTCGTTGGGCAGGATCACCAGCGCGTCGACCTTGGCCTGGATCAGCGACTCCACCGCCGAGATCTGCTGGTTGATGTCGTTGGTCGGCTCGACCGCCTTGAACTCCACATCGGAGAACTGCGCGGCCGCGTCCGTCGCGTTCTTGGCGATGGCGGCGATCCAGCCGTGGTCGGCGGCCGGAGCCGAGAAACCGATGACGACCTTCTCACCGGGGGCGTCGTTGGCGCCCCCGGCCGCGGGGGCCGCGGCCGGTGCGCTCGCCTGCGCGGCGGGCTCGTTGCTCGTGCAGGCCGCGACCAGGGCACCGGCGCCGAGGACGGCTCCGCCGAGGAGGAAGCCCCGGCGGCCGGGGTTCTGTGTCATGTCGTTCTCCCTTGCAGTGGGGGGGGTGAAATAGCAGGAAAGCGAGGAAACAGGAAAGCGAGGAAAAGGGTGCAGGGGGCCGGGACCGCGGCCGTACGGCGGCGGACCTGGACTGGTCGGGCAGGGAAAGCGGGGGTTCTGGGTCAGGTGTGTGTTCTGAGGCCGCGTCGCTGCAGGAGCACGGCGATGACGATGATCGCGCCCTTGGCGACGAGCTGGTCGGCGGTGTTGAGACCGTTGAGGATGAACAGGTTGGTGATCACCGTGAAGATCAGCAGACCCAGGATCGACCCGATGATCGTGCCCCGGCCGCCGCTCAGCAGCGTCCCACCGATGATCACCGCCGCGATCGCGTCCAGCTCGTACAGATCACCATGCGTGGACGACCCCGTCGTGGTCCGCGCCATGATCAGCACCGCGGCGATCCCGCAGCACAGACCCGACAGCGCGTACAACATCAGCGTGTGCTTGCGCACGTCGATACCGGCCAGCCGCGCCGCCTCGGGGTTGCCGCCCACCGCATAGGTGCGCCGGCCGAACGTCGTACGGTTCAGCACCACCCAGCCGATCAGCACCACCAGCGCGAACACGTACACCAGCAACGGCAGCCCGAGCAGCCGCGTGGTCGACAGGTCCACGATCAGCGAGTTGTCCGGCTGCACCAGCTGCGTGCGCTGGTTCGACATCCGCTGCGCCAGGCCACGCCCGGCCACCATCATCGCCAGCGTCGCGATGAACGGCACCATCCGCCCATAGGCGATCAAAATGCCGTTCAACAGTCCCGCGCCGGTGCCGACCAGCACCGCGCACACGATCATCACGATCGGCCCGTAGGACTGCGTGGCCAGCGTCGTCGCCCACACCGAGGCCAGCGCCATCAACGCCCCGACCGACAGGTCGATGCCACCCCCGATGATCACGAACGTCATCCCGACCGTGATCACACCGATCGTCGAGGCCAGCGCCAGAATGCTCACCAGGTTGGACGAGGTGGCGAAGTTCTCCGGCCTGGTCACCAGACCCACGATCGCCAGCAGCACCAACGCCGCGACCAGCCCCAGGTGCCGGACCTCGCCCAGCCGGCCGAACCGCCCGCCCGGACCCGCCGCCACGGGCGGACCGGCCTGCGCGGCCTGATCGACCTCAATCATCGAACGCTCCTTCAGAGGGGGGAATTGCAACACCAGACCCGGCTTCAGAACCGGTGGTCTGTTCGGCGGCCTGCGCGGTGGTTCGCCCGGTCGTTTGTTCGGTGGTTTGCGCGGTGGTTCGTTCGGTGGAGACCATCACGAGGTCGAGCACGCGGTGTTCGTCCAGGTCCTCGGCCGGGGCCTCGTGCACGATCCGGCCCTCACGCACCACCAGCACCCGATCGGCCAGCCCCAGCACCTCGGGCACCTCACTGGACACCAGCACCACCCCGATGCCGTCATCGGCCAGCCGGCGCACCAACGCGTACAACTCCGCCCGCGCCCCGACATCCACCCCACGCGTCGGCTCGTCCAGCAACAACAACTTGCGGTCCTCGGCCAGCCACCGCCCCAGCACCGCCTTCTGCTGGTTGCCCCCCGACAACGTCCGCACCGGACGCCGCGGATCCGGCGGACGAATATCCAGCGCCTGCGCCAACCGCGTCGCCTCGGCCAGCTCCGCCCGCCGATCCAGCCACCCCAGCCACCGCGGCCTGGTGTACCGGCTCAAACTCGCCAGCGTGATGTTCTGCGCCACCGGATGATCCAGCAGCAACGCCTGCGCCTTACGCTCCTCCGGCGCCAGGCCCATCCCCATCCGCACCGCCCGCGTCGTGCTGCCCCCACGCACCACCCGGCCATCCAGCACCACCCGGCCGCTCGCCCGCCGCGCCCCGTAGATCGCCTCGACGATCTCACTACGACCCGACCCGACCAGCCCCGCCAGCCCGACGATCTCCCCCGCCCGCACACTGAACGACACATCCGCGAACCGGCCCGGCAGCGTCAGCCCCTCCACCCGCAGCACCTCCGGCCGCCCCTCATGGACATCCCGGCCCGGCCGCGGCGGGAACACATACTCCACATTCCGGCCCGTCATCAACGCCACGATCTGCCCGGTCGGAGTGTCCTTGGCCGACAACCCCACCGCGACCGTCCGCCCGTCCTTCAACACCGTGACCCGATCCCCGATCTCCCGGATCTCCTCCAAACGATGGGAGATGTAGATCACCGCCACCCCCTGCGAGGTGAGATCACGGATCACCCGGAACAGATTGGCCACCTCGTCATGGGCCAACGCCGCCGACGGCTCGTCCATGATGATCAACCGGGCCGAATGCGACAACGCCCGCGCCATGCTCACGATCTGCTTGTGCGCCGGCGACAACCGGCCCACCTCGGTCCGCGGCCGGATCTCCCCATGCCCCAACCGGCCCAGCAACTGCGCCGCCGCCCGATCGGCCTCACCCCGCCGCGAAAACCCCAGCCGCGCCGGCTCATGACCCAAGAAGATGTTCTCCGACACGCTCAACCCGTCCACCAGGTCGAGCTCCTGATAGATCGTCGCGATGCCATGCCCCATCGCCGCGGTCGGCGGCGCCAGCCGCACGGGCGAGCCGTCCAGCAGCACCTCCCCCTCATCCGGCGCATGCGCACCCGACAAGATCTTGATCAGCGTGGACTTCCCGGCCCCGTTCTGCCCGAGCAGGCAGTGCACCTCACCAGCCCTGACCTCCAGGTCCACACCATCCAGCGCACGTACGCCGGGAAACTGCTTGACGATCCCCCTCATCTGGAGCAGGGGGTGTTCGTCGGCCATGGGGATCTCCCAACGATGATCAGTTGGCGGAGTAGACGTGGTCGGAGTAGACGTGATCGCTGATGAGGCGGGTGGCGCCGACGACACCCGCGGTGTCGCCGAGCTCGGACAGCACGATCGGCAGGTTTCCGGTGGCGAGCGGCAGCGACCTGCGGTAGACGACGCTCCTGATCTCCGCGAGCAGCACGTGGCCGAGCTTGGCCACGCCCCCCGCGATGATCACGAGGCCGGGGTTGAAGAAGCTGACGAGGCTCGCCAGCACCTGGCCCACCCGGCGTCCGCCGTCGCGGATCAGCCCGATCGCGTCGGCGTCGCCCTGCGCCGCGGCGGCGGCGACGTCCTCGGCCGTCAGCGCGCCCGCGACCGCGAGCCGTTCGGCCAGGTAGGGCGAGCCGCCCGAGCGGGCCACCACGACCGCCTCGCGCGCCAGCGCGGCGCCGCCGAAGTACGCCTCAAGGCACCCGGAGTTGCCGCAGGAGCAGACCGGCCCGAGATCGTCCACCCGGATGTGGCCGATGTCGCCGGCGCTGCCGGACACCCCGCGGTAGATCTTCCCGTCCACCACGATGCCGCAGCCGATGCCGGTGCCGATCTTGACGAGCAGGAAGTCCTCGACGTGCCGCGCGAGACCGGCGTGCAGCTCTCCGAGCGCCATGATGTTGACGTCGTTGTCGACCACCGTGGGGCAGCCGAGTGCCTGACCGACCGTCTCCCTGACCGGGTAGCGGTCCCAGCCCGGCATGATCGGCGGCACCACCGGAACGCCCTCGGCGAAGCTCACCGGCCCCGGGACGCCGACGCCGGCACCGCTGAGCTCGCTGAACAGCCCGTCCCTGCTCAGCTTGCCGAGCAGTTCGATGGCCCGGTCGAGCACGGCGGCGGGCCCCTCTTTGATGTCGCAGGGCTCGCTCAGGTGACCGAGCACGTTGAGCTCGCCGTCGGTGACCGCCACGTCGATCGAGGTGGCGCCGATGTCGAGCCCGGCGAACCGGATGTCACGGGCCAGCCGTACGCGTCCCGAGCGCCTGCCCCCGCGTGAGGCGGCCAGTCCGTCGGGCTCGGCGAGCCCCAGCTCGATCAGCCGGTCCAGTTCCACGTTGAGCTTCGACCGTGACAGGTCCACCACGTCGCCGAGTTCGGCGCGGGAGCGCCCGCCCTCCCTCAGCAACCGCAGGAGCGCGGCCTGATGGACGTTCTCCGGCCTGATGGTCGTCCTCTTCACGTACGCCTCCGCGTCCCGGTGATTGGCTGGAAACGTACCTCCTTTCCCCCTGATCAGGGAAGACCTTTTATCGATCCGATGCAATCTTTCGCTGGAATCAACAAAAGTTAGGAGCGTCTGACGGGGTAGGAGAGTCAGGAGAACGGTTGGAGGGCGCATGCTGGGGTTGCCTGACGAAGTGCGCGGCTGCCTGTTCGACATGGACGGGGTGCTCACGCGTACGGCCCTGATCCACGCCGCGGCGTGGAAGGAGATGTTCGACGAATACCTGCGCGATCGAGCGGCCGCCACCGGCACGCCGTTCGTGCCCTTCGACGCGACCGGCGACTACGAGCGGTACGTCGACGGCAGGAAGCGCCTGGACGGCACCCGGGAGTTCCTGCTGTCCAGGGGCATCGACCTGCCCGAGGGCAGGCCGGACGACCCGCCGGGCATGCCCACCGTCAACGGCCTGAGCAACCGCAAGAACGAGCTGGTCCAGGCGATCCTCGATCGGCAGGGCGTGGAGGTCTTCGAAGGCTCGGTGCGCTACCTGCGCGCCGTACGCGACGCCGGGCTGCGCCGCGCGGTCGTCTCCAGCAGCGCCAACACGCGGCGCGTGCTCGCCGCGGCCGGGATCGACGACATGTTCGACGCGCGGATCGACGGCGAGGTGGCCAAGGAGCGCGGGCTCGCGGGCAAGCCCGCCCCCGACATGTTCCTCGCCGCCGCCGAGGCGCTCGGGCTCACACCGGCCGAGTGCGCGGTGTTCGAGGACGCGCTGGCGGGGGTCGCCGCCGGGCGCGCGGGCGGCTTCGCCCTCGTGGTCGGCGTGGACCGCGGGGATCAGGCGCAGGCCCTGCGCGACAACGGCGCCGACATCGTGGTGTCGGATCTCTCCGAACTGCTGGACGAGAAATGATCAAGCATCCCGCCTTCATCGTCGAGCCGTGGTCGGTGCGCGAGTGCCACCTGCACACCGACGTGCTCGCCCAGACCGAGTCGGTGTTCGCGCTGTCCAACGGGCACATCGGGTTGCGCGGCAACCTCGACGAGGGCGAGCCTTTCGGCCTGCCGGGCACCTACCTCAACTCCTTCTACGAGCTGCGCCCGCTGCCGTACGCCGAGGCGGGCTACGGCTACCCCGAGTCCGGGCAGACGGTCGTCAACGTCACCAACGGCAAGCTGATCCGGCTGCTCGTGGACGACGAGCCGTTCGACGTCCGCTATGGCACGCTGCACTCACACGAGCGGGTCCTCGACATGCGGGCGGGCACGCTCATCCGGAAGGCCTGCTGGAGCTCGCCGACCGGGGCGCGGGTGCGCGTCACCTCGACCCGGCTCGTGTCGTTCACCCACCGGGCGGTGGCCGCGATCCGCTACGAGGTGGAGCCGGTGGACCAGCCGCTCAACGTGGTCGTCCAGTCGGAGCTGGTGGCCAACGAGACCGTGCCGCCGCCGACCGCCGATCCCCGCGCCGCCGCCGCGCTGGAGGCGCCGCTGGTGCTGGAGGAGAACGTCGCCGCGCGCAACAACGTGTGCGTCATGGTCCACTCCACCAGGGCCAGCCGGCTGCGGGTCGCGGCGGGGATGCGGCACGAGATCGAGGGCCCGGACGGCACCCGGGTCGAGTGCGACGGCGGCGGCAACGTCAGCCGGGTCACGATCGCCACCCGGCTCGCGCCGGGCGAACGGCTGCGGCTCGACAAGTTCTTCGCCTACGGCTGGTCGGCCAAGCGGTCCAGGCCCGCGATGCACGACCAGGTCGTGGCGGCGCTGGCCGCCGCCAGGCTCACCGGATGGGACGGCCTGTGCGCCGAGCAGCGCGCCTTCCTCGACGACTTCTGGGCGGGCGCGGACGTCGAGGTCGAGGGCGACGCCGAGGTGCAGCAGGCCGTACGCTTCGGGCTGTTCCACCTGCTCCAGGCGGGCGCGCGGCTGGAGCGGCGGCCCATCGCGGGCAAGGGGCTGACCGGCTCGGGGTACGACGGTCACGCGTTCTGGGACACCGAGAGCTTCGTGCTTCCGGTGATGACCTACACCTATCCCCGGGCCGCCGCCGACGCCCTCATGTGGCGGGAGTCGATCCTCCCGCTCGCCCAGGCCCGCGCCGAGCAGCTCGGACTGCGCGGCGCCGCCTTCCCCTGGCGGACGATCAACGGCGAGGAGTGCTCCGGCTACTGGCCCGCCGGCACGGCGGCCTTCCACGTCAACGCCGACATCGCCGCCGCGGTCACGCGGTATGTCGACGCGACCGAGGACACCGGATTCGAGCGGGACGTCGGCCTGCCGCTGCTCGTCGCGACCGCCCGGCTGTGGTGCGCGCTCGGCCACCACGACGCCGACGGCCGCTACCGCATCGACGGCGTGACCGGCCCGGACGAGTACAGCGCCGTCGCCGACAACAACGTCTTCACCAACCTCATGGCCCAGCGCAACCTGCGGGCCGCCGCCGAGACGGCCGTACGCCATCTCGACCGGGCCGAGCTGCTCGGGGTCACGCTGGAGGAGGCGGCGATGTGGCGCGACTGCGCCGCCGCCATCTTCCTGCCATACGACGAGCGGCTGGGGGTGCACGAGCAGAGCGAGGGGTTCACCGGGCACGCGGTGTGGGACTTCGCGAACACCACGCCCGAGCAGTATCCGCTGCTGCTCCACTTCCCCTACTTCGACCTCTATCGCAAGCAGGTCGTCAAGCAGGCCGATCTCGTGCTGGCCATGCACCTGTGCGGCGAGGCGTTCACGCCCGAGCAGAAGGCGCGCAACTTCGCCTACTACGAGGCGCTGACCGTGCGCGACTCCTCGCTGTCGGCCTGCACCCAGGCCGTGCTCGCCGCCGAGGTGGGGCAGCTCGACCTCGCGTACGCCTACCTGGGCGAGGCCGCGCTGATGGACCTGCGCGACCTGGAGCACAACACCCGCGACGGCGTCCACATGGCCTCGCTCGCCGGGGCGTGGATCGCGCTGGTGAACGGGTTCGGCGGCATGCGGGCGCACGACGGCCGGCTCTGCTTCGCGCCCCGCCTGCCGCAGGGCATCACCCGGCTCACCTTCCGCGTCCGTTACCGGGGCCGCCTGGCGCGGGTCGACGTCGCCCCGGACGGCACGACGTACCGGCTCCTGCACGGCTCGCCGCTCACGGTGTCGCACCACGGCGAGGAGCTCACGATCGGCGCGCAGCCGCAGGCCCGGCGCAACGCGCCGCCGCCCTTCCCGGACCTGCCGGTCAGGCAGCCGCCGGGCCGCGAGCCGACACCCCGGCGGCCCGGGGACCTGTCCCGCGGTCTCGTCGTCCCGGCCGAGCAGCCGGCCGAGGAGGTCTGACCTCCCGGCCGGGGACGACGAAAGGAGATCAGAGCATGGCCTGCAGGGAGGCGCCGGCCTGCTCGCCCAGCTTCGTCGGAAGATAGGGCTGCTCGGCCATGACGGCCTCCCAGTTGTCGCGGATCGCCTCGACGGTGAGGTCGTCGGTCCGCCAGCCCGGCCCCTCCGCCACGAACACCCGGGCGATCCGCCCGGCGCCGACCGAGAACACCTCGCCGGTGGTCGCGCAGCTCTCGTGGGCCAGGTAGGCCACGAGCGGGCTGACCCGCTCGGGGGTGAACTTGCTCTCGAACTCCGCGGGCAGCAGCGTCTCGGTCATCCGCGTCCACGCGACGGGGGCGATCGCGTTGGCCCTGATGTTCGCCCGCGCACCCTCGATGCCGAGGGTCTTCGTGAGGCCCACCAGGCCCATCTTGGCCGTCGAATAGTTGGCCTGGCCGAAGTTGCCGAACAGCCCGGCGGGCGAGGAGGTGTTCACGATCCGTCCGTACGCCTGCTCCTTCATGTGCGGGAACGCCGCGCGGCTGACCAGGAACGAGCCGCGCACGTGCACGGCGATCACGGCGTCGAACTCCTCGACCGTCATCTTCCCGAACGACCGGTCGCGCAGGATGCCGGCGTTGTTGACGAGGATGTCGACGCGGCCGAACGCGTCGAGCGCCGTCCGCACGATCGCCTCCGCGCCCTCCGGAGTGGCGACGTTGTCGGTGCTGGCCACCGCCTCCCCGCCGTTCTTCACGATGAGTTCGGCTACCTCCGCCGCGGGTCCCGAGGACGCGCCGGTGCCGTCGAGTGCGCCACCGAGGTCGTTGACGACGACCTTCGCCCCGCGGCTGCCGAGCAGCAGCGCATGCGACCTGCCGAGCCCGTGCCCGGCCCCGGTGACGATCGCGACCCTTCCGTCGAACCTCAGCTCGGACCCCTCAGCAGCCGACATGGCGCCACCCTTCGATAAAGAGAACAAGGTTCTGGTAGCACTTTAACCTCCGGCGGCGGTGGCGGCCCGTGCTACAAGAGTTCCGTGAGGGGACGGAGATCGGCGGCCCGTCAGTCGCCCTTTATGGCCTTCGCGGCGGACATGTCGTCGACGTAGCGGCGCATGAGGCGTTCGAGCTCCATGAGGTCCCGGTCGCTCCACTGCGCGAGAACGGGACCGGCCAGGCGCTGGCGGGCGGCGTCGAGAGCGTCGGTGACGCGGCGGCCCTCGGCGGTGATGATGGCCTCCTTCACCCGCGCGTCGGCGGGGCTGGGGCGTCGTTCTACCAGCCCGAGAGAGGCGAGTTTCGCGACCTGGCGGCTGATCGTGGTGTAGTCGCGTCCGGCGCGCTCGGCCAGCTCGACCACGCCGATCGGCCCGAATCGCTCGATGCCCACGAGGAGCGGGAACAGCGCGCGGTCGAGGGAGACGCCGGCTTCGGCCAGCAGCTCGTCATCGCGGCTGGGCAGGTTCATCAGCACGATCAGATCGATGATGGCCCCGTGGAGACGGCGCAACGTGGTCTGGCGTCGCCGTGTGGTCAAGGCGGCCTAACCGTCCTTCCTCGCTGTCGAGCCCTCCCTGATGTCGGGCTTACCTGAGTATCCGCCCTTCTCACGGTGCTCGGCGATCGGATACTCGCGGCCCAGGTGCTCGCACTCCGGACGCTCGCCGTACTCACCGCCCCGATGCTCACCTACTCACCGCCCGGATACTCACAGCCCTGATGCTCACCGCCCGGATACTCACAGCCGGATGCGGGGCGATTCCAGGCAGCCCCCTCGCTGCTCTTCGGCCAACCCTTCGCTGCTTTTGCCCACCCCCTTTGACGTGCAGCACCCCCTGTTTTTTCGGTCGACCTGAGGCTCCAACCCTTCACTTCGCACGGTTGCCACTCGCTCACAGAGTGTGAGAGAATCCATACATCAGTTCGAATCAAGTGAGGAAGGTGTGATGGATCTGTTCGACATCGATCCTGAGCGCCTTCGTCATTCGAACGATGCCGACGGTGAGTGGTGGGACCGTCTGATCGCCAATTCCCCACTGTGGTCGTCCGACGGCTCGTCCGCCCGCGAGCCCTTCCCGATCATCAACTTCGGGCTCCGGCAGCGCGCCGACGCATCTGTTGTCGAGAGCGTGGACGACCCGAGCGCGGACGTTCCAGGCACCGATACCGACAGCGCAACCAACGACGGCGCGGATGCCACGAGTGGGGCGGCCACCGGTACGAATGCCGCTGGCGTGAGCGGTGCTGGCACGGACGGCGCTGACGCGAACGCCGCGCGTTGGACCGCCGACAGCGCGGGATCTGACGCGGGTGCCGCCCGTGGGGCTGCCGATCGTGCGGCTGCCGCCGGTGCGGACGCCGCTGGCGCGGATGGCACTCGCGCGCACGCCGCGCGCGGGGCCGCCGACAGTGCGGCATTCGCCGGTGCGAATGTGGGTGGCGCGAACGGCGCTGGCGCGAATGCCGCCCGTGAGACTGCCGAGGACGCGGCTCCCGCCGGTGCGAATGGCTCTGGCTCTGGCGCTAGCGCGGATGGCACTGGCGCGGCCGGCTCTGGCTCTGGCGCTAGCGCGGATGGCGCTCGCGCGGGCGGCTCGGGTGCGGGTGCGGGTGCTTCCGGCGGTGTGGGTGGGCGTGGTCGTGGTCGTGGTCGGGGTCGTGTGCGGTCGTCGTGGGTGGTGGTGGGGTCGGTTCGTGAGGTGGCCCAAGAGCTGGCGCTGACCCCGCTTCCCGATGACGTGGATGTGTGCCTGGCCGAGGCGGAGGAGTTGCTGTTCGCCCGGGATCGGATCACCAGCGCCCTGGCCGACCGGGTGGGGCGGGTCCACCGAGCAGGTCAGGCCAAGCAGCATGGGCATGCCTCCACCCGCTGCTGGCTACGCACCAGTGGGGGGATGACGGTGGGCGGTGCGGGCCGCCTGCTCACGTTGGGGGCGGAACTGCCGCGCCTCCCTAAGGTGCGGGAGAAGTTCGCTGCGGGTGAGCTGGCGGCGGGGGTGGTGGAGGCCATCTGCGCCGCTGTCGCCGGACTATCGGACGAGCAGGCCGGCCTGGCCGAGCCGATCCTGGTGGACCTGGCCCGCAAAGCGGGGGCGGCGGAGGTCGCCAAAGCTGGCCGCCACCTGCGGGCGGTGCTGGACCCCGATGGGGAAGAGCGGGATGAGCGGGCCGATTACGGGAGGCGGTTCCTGCGGGTCCGCACCAGTAAGGGCGGCGGCGTGGAAGGAGAGTTCTACCTGCCGCGTGAGGCCGGCGCCCGGTTGATGGCCTTGTTGCAGGCGTACGCCAAGCTGAGGGCACAGGGGGATGACCGCCCGCTGACGGTACGTCAGGCGGACGCGCTGATCGCGCTGCTGGAGCAGAAGATCGCCGCCGAGCTCCTCGTCGTGGTCAGCGCCGAATCCCTCCCCACCGACCCCGACAACACCGACCCCACCGACCCCACCGACCCCACCGACCCCACCGACCCCACCGACCCCACCGACCCCACCGACGACAACCCATACCCCGCCGACCCGGCCACCCAAGACCCCGCTGCCCCGGCCACCGAAGACACCGACCCAGCCACCCAAGACCCCGCCGACCCGGCCACCGACGACCCCGCCGACCATGTCGAGGACGCGCGGGACGCCGAGGGCTTCGAGGAAGGCCGGGAGCACACAGGCGACTTTGCTCCCGGCGAGTCCGACGACCTCGACGCGGCCGAGGCCGAGGCAGGTGCCGGTGCGGGGAGCAATGCCGATGCCGACGGAGCCGCTGACGCCTGCACCGAGAGCGCCGCCGACACCGTAGCCCCTGCGCCTGTCGAGGCCGCCGACAACGCCTCCGACGCGATGAGCGGCCCCGGTCACCCGAGCGGCGCGGACGGCCCCGACGGCTTCGACACTCCCGAGGCCGACGTCACCAGCGACTACACCCCCGACGCCACGGGAAGCTCCGAGGCCCCGAGCGAGGCCGTTGCCACCGGCGACTGCGACAGCGACGCCGAAAGCGCCGACGACCCCACCGGGGCCGAGGGCGCCGCCTCCGGCGTGATGGGCGACCCGGGTGCTGCGGGCGGCACCGACCACCCCGCTGCCGACGGCACCGGCGACCGTGCTCCTGGCGAGGCCGGGGCAGATGCCGGTGCGGAGAGCGCCGAAAACACCGCCGCCCCTGCGCCCGCCAAGGCCGCGAGCACCGGCAGCCCAAGCGATGGAGCCGCCGCCGACGCCTGCGATATCGCGGAGGCCGACGCCAGTGGTGTGGGCATGGCCGAGACCGACCTCGCCGCCGCCTCCGCCACCGCCACCGATCCCGCCTCTGCCTCTGCCCGTGGCTCCCGCGATGCCGCGCCCGGACATAGCGATGAGGAGTCTTGCGGCTGTGGAGTCGGCGGGCGCGGGACCGGTGAGCGGCGGCCCGGCGAGTGTGAGCTGCGCAGCACCGCACGCACCGCTTGCGCCGAGGGCGACCACACCATGAACGCCGACTCCGCCGAGGACGACGACACCGCGAACACCAGCTCTGCCGAGAGCGACGAGACCGCGCCCGCCAAGGGCGATGGCAGCGATCGCGGCGCGGCCCGGTCCGGAGCAACCCACGCCCGGCGGGGCACGCCAGCATGGCCTGCCCACGGCGGCGGGCATTGGCACACAGCGCCTTCGAACACAGCACCTTCGAACACAGCGCCTTCGGGCGCGACGGCTTCGGACGCGCCGCCATCGCAGGCAGCGCCCTCGCAGGCAGCGCCCTCGGAGGCGACGCGGCCGGATCCTCCTCCCGAGGATGTCTCCGCACGTCACACCCACGCCGGGCCTCGGCCTGCGGGGGACTGCCGGCATGGCCACAGCATGTGCCGGTGCGACGGCGAGGCGCGCTGCTGCTGCGCGACCGGGGCAACGGGAACGTCGGGGACACCGGGAGCCGGGCGTGGGACGCCGGGGACGGCGCAAGCAGCGTCGCAGAGTGCGTCACCGGGAGCAGCTCCCGGGGCGTCACCCGGAGCAGCGCCAGGTGCGTCGGCAGGCACGATGCCCGGGGCATTCTTGGGTGCGTCGCTGGGAGCGTCGGCGGGCACGCTGCCCGGGGCGTCGCTGGGGTCGGCGCTGGGAGCGTCGGCAAGCACGCTGCTGGGGGCGTCTCTGGGAGGGGCGTTGGGGATGGCACCGGGGACCGCGCCGGGGTTGTTGCTCGCGACCGGGCAGGTGCTGCCCCTCTCCAGCGTGCACCGCCTCGCCCGCACCTCAACCCTGGTCCGGATCGTCATGAACGCCGACGGGCAAGTCCTCGACATGGGCCGCAAAGTCCGTCTGGCCACCCCCGCCCAACGCCGGGCCATCTACGCCCGCTATGACACCTGCTGGATCGACGGCTGCCCGCTCCCGGCGACCATGTGCCAGATCGACCACGCCGACAACTGGAGCACCGGCGGCCTCACGGACCTGAAGCTGCTGGGACCGGCCTGCCAGTTCCACAACCGCGACCGCTACCAGCACCCCGACCGCTACACCCGCCGCAACGTAGGCGAAGACCGCTGGGCCTTCACCTACCACCGCCTCGGAAGAACCCGACGACTACACGAGTAAGACGCGGGGCACACAGGGAGCGCGACGCGGCACCGAGCGACGCACAGGCAGGCCCGAGCGACGCACAGACAGGCCCAGCGGCTGCGCGAGTGAGGCGAGAGGCACAGAGGGCAACGCACAGGGCAGGCCCAGGCTGACTCGCGGACAGACGTCGAGCTCCCCCAGGCAGGTCTTGACGCTCTTGACGGCTCTGGTCACCGCCTCGCGGGCCGTGGCCCGCCGTTCCGACGCGCGAATCTGACCGCTCTGGGCCGCCGCGACGCGGGTCTCACGGGGGCCGCCCAAGGGCGCAAGTGTCCCAGAATCCAGTGCAACATGCATGCAACTCTCTGACCGACCCACCCTTCAATAGATGCTGGTTACAGCCTACTTTGCCGACTCACGATTGACGAGTGATCGCAGACATGCCTACGATGTGTGCGTTTTACACATAATTTCAGTGGACGGCCGAGCCGTCCCGAGGCATGCGAAAGAGGAGCCGGACATGACCGACACCGACGTCGAGGTGATCATCAGCGGAGCCGGGGCGGCCGGGGAGACCCTCGCGATCGACCTGGCCCGCCGGGGCGTGAGCTTCCTGCTGATCGACAAGGCCGCCCGCCCGTTCGCGGGGTCACGTGGCAAGGGCATCCAGCCGCGTACCCAGGAGGTGTTCGAGGACCTCGGTGTGATCGACAAGATCGTCGCCTCCGGCGGCGAATATCCGCCCCAGCGCCTCTACACCGCCGACGGCCCGATCGACAGGGCGATGACCGACATGACCGGCCCGACTCCGTACGAGCCCTATCGGATGGCGCTGCTGGTCCCGCAGTTCCTCACCGAGCGCAGGCTGCGCGAGCGGCTGGCCGAGCTCGGCCACGCCCCGCACTACGACCACGAGCTGGTCGGCTTCGACCAGGACGACGACGGCGTGAACGCCCGCATCCTCACTCCGGCCGGTACGCGCACCGTGCGCGCCCGCTATCTGGTGGGCGCCGACGGTGGGTCGAGCTTCGTACGCAAGGCCCTGGGAGTGGCCTTCGACGGCGCCACTCTCGGGGTGCGCGCCCTGGTGGCCGATGTGGTCGTCGAAGGGCTCTCGTTCGACGCGTGGCACCGCTGGGGGCGGGGAGCAGACGACCAGCTCATGCTGTGCCCGCTCTACGGCACCGAGATGTTCCAGCTCCAGGCGCCGATCCCCTTCGACGTGGACGTCGACCTGTCCGCGCACGGCCTGACCGAGCTGGTGCGCGAGCGCACCGGCCGCGACGACGTGGTGATCCGCTCGGTCCCGTGGGCCTCGGCGTACGAGATGAACGCCCGCCTGGCGGGGACCTACCAGGCCGGACGGGTGTTCCTGACCGGAGACGCGGCGCACGTCCACCCGCCGACCGGCGGGCAGGGGCTCAACACCAGCGTGCAGGACGCCTACAACCTGGGCTGGAAGCTCGCCGCCGTACTCGACGGCGCCCCGGAGCGGCTGCTGGCGTCGTACGAGAAGGAGCGCCGCCCGGTCGCGGAGGCGGTGCTCGGCCTGTCGACACGGCTGCTCGACGCGGCCAAGCAGGGCGACATCAACCGCAAGCGGGACGTCTCCCAGCTCGACCTCGGCTACCCCGGCTCGCCGCTCACTCTCACCGACCCCCTGCGAAGCGCGGGCGTGCTCGCCGGCCACCGCGCCCCCGACGCGCCCGTCACCGGTGCCGGAGGCCTGCCCACACGCCTGTTCTCGCTCTTCCGGGGCACCCACTGGACACTGATCGGCTACGACGTGCCCGCGGGCGACGCCCCCGCCGCCCGGCGCGGCGTGCACGTGCACACCATCGGCGAACGCGGCGACATCGCGGACACCGGCCACCACGTGCGCGACGGTTACGGACTCGTCTCCGGGGAGTGGGTCCTGGTGCGCCCCGACGGCTACGTCGCCGCCGTGACCGCCGATCTGGACGTCGTCGACGCCTACCTCGAAACCCACCTGAACGTCACCGCGGCCGCACTCCCCCGGCAGGACGCGGTCTCCGCCGGAAACGACGTGGTCTCCGCCGGAAACACGGCATCGTGATGAGCGGCGGTCCCCCGGCGGCCGGTATGGCCGCGAGCGGCCCGGTCAGGCGGACGGCGCGTACCAGAGGTCGGGCTCGCCCGGCACTCGGGTGACCATGTCCCGCTGCTCCAGCCACACCAGGTGGGCGAGCGTCTCGTTGTTGGCCGCCCGCCGCATGTGCGCGGGGATCTCCTCCCAGCCGCGCGACCAGGTGAGCCGGGTGGCGATGTCCCAGCAGGTGGAGCCGTCGCAGTCGGCCACGACGCGCTGCACCTCCGCCAGCCGCTCCTCGTGGTGCCCGATCACGTAGTCCACCCGCTTGGCCAGCTCAAGGAAGCGGTATTCGTGGGCGGGCAGCACCTCCTCGACATCGAGCTTGCCCACCGCCCGCAGCGCGTCGAGATAGTCGGCGAGCGGGTTGGCCGCCGACTGGGGATGCACGGCGACCATCGACGTGATCCGGGCGAGCACGTGGTCGCCGGAGAACAGCAGCCTGCGCTCCGGCTCCACGAAGCACAGGTGACCGGGCGAGTGGCCGGGGGTCCACATCGCCCGCAGGTCCCAGCCCGGCAGGTCGAGCCGGTCGCCGTCCTCGATGAGCCGGTCGGGCGTCGCCATCGTGACGAACTGCCGCAGCATGACCGACGCCCCGGCGAGCTCCTGCGCCGTCATGTCCGGAACTCCGCACCTGACCAGCAGGGACCGCTCCCGCTGCACGAGCGAGTCGATCGCCGATTCGTCATAGCGGTCGTGCACGATGCGGGCGTCGGCCGGGTGGAGCCCGATCCAGGCGCCGGACGCCTCCCGGATCCGCCCGGCCAGGCCGTAGTGGTCCGGATGGATGTGGGTGACCAGCACGGCCTTCACGTCCGTGATCTCATATCCGGCCGTGGCGAGCCCCGCGACGAGCGCGCCGTACGCCTCCTCGGTGTTCCATCCGGCGTCGATGATCACGACCCCGTCCGGGACCTCCAGGGCGTAGACGAGGACGTAGCGCAGCGGGTTGATGGGGATCGGGACGGGAATCGACCACAGCCCCGGCCGCACCCGCTCGACCTCGGGCAGGCTCCCGCCCAGCCACGCCGCGCGCTGCGCCTCGTTCGCCGCGGTCACGATCACCTTGCTCATCGGCTCCCCGCCCCTTTCGCAGCCCTGACGCTTGATTGTGCCGTGTAACCGAATTTCGTTCTACAGGGGGTGCCTTCAGGGGGCGGGGCCGGTTGATGTCAGGCCGCCGGGTCCCGGCGCGGATGGGCCGCCAGCAACACCGCGACCGGACGCGCGTCCGGGTCGTCCCGATCCCGCTCGGCGGCCTCGAGGAGCATGGCCGACACCCGTTCGTAGAGGGACGCCACCGTCGCCGGCGACAGCCGTACGACCAGGTCGGACATCCCGGCGGCCTCGACCCACGCCTCGCTCCACAGGTCGCGCTCGCGCTCGAAGCTCTCGACGTCGGCAGTGAGCTTTTCGAGCTGACGCCACCGCAGGACCGCCGCGGCCTCCCTGCCCTCGGCCGGCGAAGCCGTCGCAGGCGTCGCGGGCGTCGCAGCCGTCGCGGCCGTCTCCACGTCGCTCCATGAGGTGAAGCGGTGGATCGCCCGCCATCGGCGCTCACGCCGGTCGCGCCGGTCGGGATCGGCCTCCACGAAGCCATACCTGGCGAGCTGGCGCAGGTGATAGCTGGTCGCGCCGGAGCTCTCGCCGAGGCGCCCGGCCAGCTCGGTCGCGGTCGCCGGGCCGTTCGTACGCAGTTCCCCCAGCAGCCGCACCCGCAACGGGTGGGCGACGGCCTTCAGCGCACGGGGATCGTCGACATGGAAGACCTCGTGGTCCATGCCGGCCGACGCTACTCTTCGCAAAGGAATCTTTGCAAAAAGCCCTTTGCGGAAATGTAAGTTTCAGTCACACCCCCTCGCAATGGCCGGTCAGGCGCGTCCCACCGCCCGCATCGTTGACGCCCGCGGAAAGCCGAAGGAAGCATGCGAGTCGCTTCCGACTTTGGGAGCGCTCCCACTCTCCCCGAGGACCACAGTGCTCAGACGAATCGGCATTCTCGCCGTGGCGGCGCTGGCCACGGCCTGCCTGACAGGCGCACCTCCCGCCACGGCGGAGGAGGGCCCGGAACAGATCCCCAACGGCACGTTCGACACCACCACAGACCCGTGGTGGCACACGGCGAACCTCGACTTCGAGCTGACCGACGGCCGTCTCTGCTCCGACGTCCCCGCGGGCACGATCAACCCCTGGGACGCGATCATCGGCGTCAACGACATCCCGCTGGTGAAGGACGAGACCTACGCGTTCAGTTTCTTCGCCACCGCGGACCCCGGGAAGGTCGCCAGGGCGTACGTCCAGCTCCCGACCGACCCCTACACGCAGTATGTGTCGGCCGCTCCCGAGCTGAGCGTCTCGGGCAACACCTACAGCTACACGTTCACCTCGCCGGTCGACCTGCCCAACGCGCAGGTCGTCTTCCAGCTCGGCGGCAGCGCGACGGCATGGCGGTTCTGCGTTGACAACGTCTCCCTCAAGGGCGGGGCGCCGCCAGAGGTCTACACGCCCGACACCGGCCCCCGGGTCCGCGTGAACCAGGTGGCCTACCTGCCCAAGGGCCCCAAGAACGCCACCGTGGTCACCGACGCCACCGAGGCGCTGCCCTGGCAGCTCAAGAACTCCGCCGGCACCGTGGTCGCGCACGGCACGACCACCCCGCGCGGCGTCGACTCCAGCTCCGGGCAGAACGTCCACACGATCGACTTCAGCACGTACACGAAGGCCGGGACCGGCTACACGCTGACCGCCGACGGCGAGACCAGCCGGCCGTTCGACATCAAGCCCGACGCGTACGCCGACCTCAAGCTCGACGCGTTGAAGTTCTACTACACCCAGCGCAGCGGGATCGCGATCGACGACGCCCTGCGTCCCGGCTACGGCCGTCCCGCCGGGCACGTGGGCGTCGCCCCCAACCAGGGCGACACGAACGTCCCCTGCCAGCCGGGGGTCTGCGACTACTCGCTCGACGTGTCCGGCGGCTGGTATGACGCGGGCGACCACGGCAAGTACGTCGTCAACGGCGGCATCTCGGTCGCGCAGCTCATGAGCGAGTTCGAGCGGACCAAGAACGCCGCGACCGCCAAGCCGATCGGCAGCCTGAACATCCCCGAGAGCGGCGACGACGTCCCCGACGTGCTCGACGAGGCCCGCTGGGAGCAGGAGTTCCTGCTGAAGATGCAGCGGCCCGACGGCATGGTCCACCACAAGATCCACGACGAGAACTGGACCGGCCTGCCGCTGCTGCCGCACCTGGACGCGCAGAAGCGGGAGCTGCACCCGGTCTCCACGGCCGCCACGCTCAACCTCGCCGCGACGGCCGCCCAGGCGGCGCGGATCTTCGCGCCGTACGACGCCGAGTTCGCCGCGAAGAACCTCACGGCGGCGAAGAAGGCGTGGACGGCGGCCAAGGCGCACCCGAACCTGCTCGCCTCCCCCTCCGACGGCGTCGGCGGCGGCACCTACGACGACGCGAACGTCAGCGACGAGTTCTACTGGGCGGCCGCCGAGCTCTACATCACCACCGGTGAGAAGGAGTACAAGGACTACGTCCTCGCCTCGCCGCTCCACACGGCCGACATCTGGAAGACGGGCGCCATGGACTGGGGCAACGTCGCCGCGCTCGGCCGCCTCGACCTGGCGACCGTGCCCAACGATCTGCCCGGCCGCGACGAGGTGCGCGCCTCCGTGGTGGCCGGCGCGGACAAGTACCTCGCCATACTGAAGGCCCACCCGTACGGCCTGCCGTACGACACGACGAACTACGACTGGGGATCGAACAGCATCGTCGTCAACAACCTGGTGGTCATCGCCACGGCCTATGACCTCACCGGCGACGTGAAGTACCGCGACGGCGTGCTGGAGGGCATCGACTACATCTTCGGCCGCAACGCGCTCAACCAGTCGTACGTGACCGGTTACGGCGAGGTGGCGTCGAAGAACCAGCACACCAGGTGGTACGCCCACTCCCTGGACACCTCGCTGCCGAACCCGCCGCGCGGCACGCTCGCGGGCGGCCCCAACTCCGCCATCCAGGACCCGGTGGCCCAGGCGAAGCTCACGGGCTGCGTGGCGCAGTTCTGCTACATCGACGACATCGGCTCCTGGGCGACCAACGAGCTGACGATCAACTGGAACGCGCCGCTGTCGTGGATCTCGGCGTTCATCGCCGATCAGGGCGACGGCGCGGTCAAGGCCCCGGCCGGGTGCAAGGTCACCTACACCACGCACGGCTCGTGGCCGACGGGCTTCACCACCCAGCTCACGATCAAGAACACCGGCACGAAGGCGATCGAGGGCTGGTCGCTGAAGTGGTCGTTCCTGGGCGGTCAGACGATCGACATCGGCTGGAACGCCAAGTTCTCCCAGAAGGCGGCGACGGTGACCGCCTCGAACGAGTCGTACAACAAGACCATCAACCCGGGCCAGTCGATCACCTTCGGTTTCAACGGCAAGGCCGCGCCGGAGGCCAACCCCACGCCCGACCTGTTCACGCTGAACGGCGCCGCCTGCTCCGCCTGACGGCCCGCCGCCTCTGAAGACCCCGGCCGCCGCCTCAGCAGAGGCGGCGGCCGGTTCCACGTCGTCGGCAGGCCCATCACAAAAGAACTCAGCGCAAAAGAACTCAGCACAAAGAGAATTCAGCGCAGGTGCGGCTCGTAGGGCGGCAGGCTGGAACCGCCCGGCCCGCCCCCGTCCCCGCCGTCGTCCCCGCCGTCTCCTTCGCCTGCCTGGTCGCCGGCATCATCGCCGGCATCGTCGTCGGCCAGGGCGAGGACCTCCGGCCGCAGGACGCGCGACGCGCCGAGCACCTCGATGCCCAGCAGCCGCCCCTCCCGGTCCAGGTCCAGCACGATCTCCCCGCGCAGGTCGTCGTCCTCGACCTCGATCTGGGTGACCGCCTCTCCCTCACCGATCTCGTCGACCAGGTAGATGTAGGCGACGTTGTTCTCCCTGTCGTGCTCGATTCGCACGTCAGACTCCCCCGCCCACTAGTTCCTTCTTTTCTTCTTGCGGATGACAGTGATCACGTTATCGGTCTTGTCGTTCACGACGACCTTCAGCTTGTCCGTCTCATAGACGGAGGTGCCGGGTTCGTGGCCACGGCTCCTCCGGCCGTTCGCCTTGACGTCGTCGATCATGTCGTCGCTGAAACCACGCTGGCTCTGGCGCTGCTCGCTGTGGGAGGTCCGGCCGTCGTCCCTGGCACTGGCGCCACCCCCGCCACCGCTACGGCGTCCGCCCCCGCCGCGGCGCCCGTTGCCGCCGCTCCTGGCGTTCTTGTTGCTGCGCCCCATGAGCGCCAGGCCGTCCTGCGGGGACCGGCCGGCCGCCGCGCGGGGACCCACCGTCCCCCGGGCCGGGATGCGGTGACCCGCGCCGGCGAACGCGGGGACCGGCCCTCCTCCGCCCGGGCGGCGCAGGCCTTCGAGGATCCGGCGGAACTGCTCGGTGACCCGGCGGTCGAGCGCGGGGGCCAGCACCCGTCCGGCGCCCTCGGCGCCCTCCCGCTGGATCTTCCCGATGGCGGCGCGGGAGCGGAACATCTCCGCCGCGGCCAGTGCCGCGCCGAGCGGGCCACCGGACAGGTACGCCCTGGCCACCCGTACGGTCGTGTAGACGGCGGTCGAGGCCACCGCGACCTTCACGCCGGTCGTCAGCCAGGCGGTGTTGTCGAGCACGGCAGGGGCCAGCCGCGCGGCGGCGGCCGCCCGGCTCAGGTGCCCGCCCTCGCCGCCCGTCTCGTTCCAGTAGCCGGCCAGCGCGTTCGCCGACCTGCCGCGATAGACCTCACCCGTCCCCGCGATCGTGGCGTTCGCCGCCGCACCGGACCGGTCGGTGCCCGCGAGCACGGTCCGCCAGGCGTCTGCGTCCTTGCGGATCTCGTCCTCGTCGACGTTCGGCCAGGGCATGCCGAGCATGCTCAGCATCACGTCCACCTGCGGAGGAACCGTCACACCCATCGCGGGGCCCCCGTCACGCCCACTGCTCGCCGTACAGGTCGCGGGACCGCGTCAGGCTCGCGTCCTCGGCCTCGCCGACGCGGGCGCTCACCCTGCCCAGCCCGTCGCCGGTGTCGGCCATCGCCGCGGACAGACCGGTCAGCGCCTCCACCCCCAGAAGCGTGCACTCGGCGTACGGCCCGGTCAGCATGCCGAGCAGGCCGTCGTCCTGCCAGGCCGCGCCCCCGAGCCCGCGTTCCCTGAGCCGGCGCAGCGCGGCGGCGTAGTCCTCACCGTGCACCCGCATCCGGGAGGCGTCCTGCCTCATCCGGTCGTGGATGATCTCCAGTCCCGACTCCATGCCGCAGGCTCAACTCCCCCACTTCCCGTCGCGTACAGATCCCAGTAAACACCGATCTACCATTCGATAACCTTTTTTCATGACGACCCCCTCCCCCGACGGCGACGCCGAGCTGCTGGAGCGCGTGTTGCTGGAGGGCCGGGCGATGATGCGACGGCTGCAGGACGCGCGGGCCCTGGTCCGCGACGTGACGGGTCGGGCGGAAAACCCCGACCGCACGATGAGAGCGGTGGCCGACGGCCGGGGCGACATCGTGGAGCTGCACTTCGACCCCCGCGTCCTGCGACTCGACCGCGAGGCGCTCGGCCGGCAGGTGACGGCCGTGCTGCGCGCGGCCCAGTGGGACGCCGAGGCCAGGACCAGGCAGATCATGGATGCCGCCCTCGCGGAGACCGCGGACGTCCCCGCGCCCCTGGACGACGGCTTCGTCCGCGACCGTGTGGAGCGGATCGCCCGCGACCTGCTGTGACCCTTCACGACCCGACTGGAGGCGCCGTGTACGGCTCTCGCATGAACCCGGCCGACATCCGCGAGGAGGATCTCGCCCGGGCCGAGGAGCAGGCGGAGCGCGTCCACGCCTGGGCAGAGCGGGCCCGGGCCGACCTCGAAGAGATCACCGGCACGGGCGAGGCGGCCTCCGGCCAGGTGACGGCCACCGTGTCGGCGGAGGGCATGGTGCTGGACGTGACGTTCGGGCCGCGCGCTATGCGCCTGGACAGCCGGACGCTGGCGGAGGAGGTCCGCGCCGCCGTCTCCCGGGCGCGGCTCGACGCCGCGCGCCGGACCCGGGAGCTGATCCGCGACGGCCTGCCCGGGTTCGACCCCGACGAGGCCGCCGCCCAGTTCGAACGGCTGCTCGACGTCCCCTGGGACTGACGCCCCGGAGACGATCCGCTCAGCCCCGCTCGACCACGGCGGCGAAGCGGGAGGCGACCTCGCCCCAGGCGGCCCGCGCGAGCGGGTCGTCGGTCACGGCGGCGGCGTACAGCTCGTCGATGTCCAGCCCCCGCCTGCGGGTGTGCTCGGCGTCCCACAGCCGGATGCGCTCGGGCCCGGCCTCGGGGTGGAACTGCACGCCCCAGGCACGCTCGCCCAGCCGGAACGCCTGGTAGGGGCAGCGTTCCGTCTCGGCGAGCCAGACCGCGCCCGGCGGCAGGGCCGTGACGGCGTCGATGTGGTTCTCGATCGCCGGGACGACCTGGGGCAGCCCGCCGAACACCACGTCGTCCGCCGCCTCGGCCCTCATGGCGATGGAGGTGCTGCCGTGCTCGGGCGCCCCGGCGTCCGCCTGGACCTTCCCGCCGCCGACCGAGGCCAGCATCTGCCCGCCCAGGCAGATGCCGAAGTAGGGCACCGACCGGGCGAGGGCCTGCTCGACGAGGGCGCGGGTGGCCGGCAGCCAGGGCGCCGTGTCGTCGTCGTCCGGCATGTAGCCGCCGCCGAGCACGAGCAGGCCGTCGTGCTCCAGCCGTGACGGCAGGGCGGAGCCGTCGAAGGCGGTGACCACGTCGACGGCGACCCCGGCGGCCTCCAGCCATTTCCCGAACCGCCCGGGACCCCCCTTCGCCCCGTTCTGTACGGCGAGCACACGCGGCGTTTCCGGCATGAGCCCGGACTCTACTCGCCCGGCCTCCTGCCCCCGGGCGGCGGGCTCACAGGTCGCTGCCGCCGGTGGCGTCGACCGTGGTGCCGGTGACCCAGCGGGCGTCTCCGGAGGCGAGGAACGCGACCACGTCGGCCATGTCGCGCGGTGTGCCGACGCGGCCCAGCGCCGCCCGGCCGGCCGACGCCGCCCAGGCCGCTTCGTCGCCGCGCAGCCAGTCCGCGTTGGTGTCGGTGTCGACGATCCCCGGCGCCACATTGTTGACGGTGATCCCTCGCGGCCCGAGGTGCTTGGCCAGCGCCAGTGTGAAGGTCTCCAGCGCGCCCTTGGTCATCGCGTACGCGATCGCCTCGGGGAACGCGATCCTGGTCACTCCCGAGGTGACGGTCACGATCCGCCCGCCGTCGGGGATGCGCGGCAGCGCCCGCCGGGTGACGAAGAAGGCCGCCCGCGTGTTGACGGCGAACGCCCGGTCATAGAGCTCCGGCGTCACCTCCTCGATCGTTCCCCGCACGGTGATCCCCGTGTTGTTGACGAGGATGTCGATCGGCGCCCGCGGCCCCAGCTCCCGGTCCAGCCCGGCGAACAGCTCGTCCACGTCGCCCGGCGCGCCCAGCTCGGCCCTGACCGCGAAGGCCCGGCCGCCTCGGGCCTCGATCGCCGCCACCGTGTCCTTGGCCGCCGCCTCGTCCCTGGCGTAGTTCACCGCCACCAGCGCCCCGTCGGCCGCCAGCCGTTCGGCGATCCCGCGTCCGATTCCCCTGCTCGCGCCCGTGACCAGCGCCGTCCTGCCGTCGAGCGTGCCCATGCCCGTCCCCTTTCTTTAGCGACCGCTACAAAATAACACGACCTGTAGCGATCGCTATAAAATCGGCGCATGGGCAGGACGAGGGCGTTCGACCGGGACGTCGCGCTGGAGCGGGCGCTGGAGGAGTTCTGGCGGCATGGTTACGAGGCGACCTCGGTCGCCGGCCTGACCGCGGTGATGGGGATCAACCCGCCGAGCCTCTACGCCGCCTTCGGGGACAAACGCCGGCTGTTCGGCGAGGCCGTGCGCCGTTACCAGGAGACCCACGGCGCGTTCGCCTCGCATGCCCTGGCGGGGGAGCCGACCGCGCGGGCCGCCGTCGAGCGCCTGTTGCGCGAGGCGGCAGAGGTCTACACCGACCAGGCCCACCCACCCGGCTGCATGATCATCTCGGCGGGAGTGAACACGAGCGACCCCGGCGTGGTCGAGGAGCTGCGGGCGCACCGCGAGGCGAGCAAGGCGGCGATCCGCCGCCGGATCGAGCGGGACGTCGAGGCCGGCCTCCTCCCCCCGGAGACCGACGCCCCCGCGCTCGCGACGTTCTTCGCCGCCGTCATCCAGGGCATGTCCACCCAGGCCAGGGACGGCGCGAGCCGTGGCGACCTCGACGCGGTGGCGACGCTCGCCATGCGGGCGTGGCCGTAGGCTGTCGGGCGTGATCGACGACATCTGGGTGGACGACGCCGTCACGGCGCTACGTCCGGACTTCGCCGTCCTGGTGGTCTGCGCGTACGGCCTGCGCAACGGGCCCTCCGACGACCGGTCGCGGGCCTGGCTCGCCGACGCGGCGGCCCACGCCGTGCCGCTCACCGACGAGAGGATCGAGGCCTGGCGGACGGCCTACCGCGCCTTCGGCGCCAAGCCGCAGCGCACCCGGCCCTCGGTCGACGCGCTGGTCCGCCGGATGCCGCTACCCGAGATCAACCTCGTGGTGGACGCCTACAACAGCGTGTCCGTACGGCACGGCCTCCCGATCGGCGGCGAGGACCTGAGCCGCTACCAGGGCACGGCCCGGCTGGTGCGGGCCGCGGGCGACGAGCCCTCGGAAGAGGTGCTGGGCGACCCGGAGATCGGCGAGGTGGTGTGGCGCGACGACGCGGGCGTCACCTGCCGGCGCTGGAACTGGCGGCAGTGTGTCAGGACGAGGATCACCGAGGAGACGGTGGACGCGCTCTTCCTGCTGGAACGCCTCGAACCGCTCTCCCTCGAGGCGCTGCACGCCGCGGCCGACGACCTTGCCGGTATGCTGACCGATATAGCTCCCGATATCCAGATCAAGTCGCGGCTCATCGGCTGACCAGCCGCTGTGACCAGGGGGTAAGGGACACCTCACCACCCAGACGGGCTATCCGCGCGTGACCTGTTTTATCGATCCTGGGAGGATGGGCCGGGACCTACGACCCGCCGGGGCGCACGTCGGTGTGTGAGGCGAGTAGCCTTGGACAGGTTCACCAAACATCAACGCCGATCTGCGGAAGAGGGCGATTTCCGCCGTGTCGTCTGAGTCGTCGCGGTCAAACCCGCTGGCAAGCTTTGGACAAAATGAGTGGCTTGTCGACGAGTTGTACCAGAAGTATCTCGAAGATCCAGAGTCTGTTGATCAGGCCTGGTGGCACTTCTTCGCTGACTACAACGGGACGGCCAAGCCCGCTCCGTCCAAGTCCGCCGCCGTCGCGAACGGCGCGACGGCGACGGCAGCGCCCGAGGCTCCCGCTCCGGTGAGCCCGGCTCCGCAGACGGCGCCTCCGCAGCCCAAGCCGCAGGCGAAGCCGGCGGCCAAGGCCCCCGCAAAGGAGCAGGCCCCCGCCAAGCAGCCGGCCCCCGCCGGCGCGGTCGAGGAGAAGCTGCGCGGCGCCGCCGCGCGCACCGCCGCCAACATGGAGGCGTCGCTGGTCGTCCCCACGGCCACGAGCGTCCGCGCGGTCCCCGCCAAGCTCCTGATCGACAACCGCATCGTCATCAACAACCACCTGTCCCGCGGCCGTGGCGGCAAGATCTCCTTCACCCACGTCATCGGCTACGCGATCGTCCAGGCGCTCAAGTCGATGCCTGAGATGAACTACTCGTACGCCGAGGTGGACGGCAAGCCGGTCCTCGTCAAGCCCGAGCACGTCGGGCTCGGCCTCGCGATCGACGTCCAGAAGAGCGACGGCACCCGTCAGCTCCTGGTGCCCTCGATCAAGCAGGCCGAGACCATGGACTTCCGCCAGTTCTGGGTGGCGTACGAGGAGATCGTGCGCAAGGCCCGCGCGGGCAAGCTCGGTGTGGAGGACTTCCAGGGCACGACGATCTCCCTGACCAACCCCGGCACCATCGGCACGGTCCACTCGGTGCCGCGCCTGATGCCCGGCCAGGGCACGATCATCGGCGTCGGCGCGATGGAATACCCCGCCGAATACCAGGGCGCCTCGGCGGAGACGCTGTCCCGCCTCGCGATCAGCAAGGTGATGACGCTCACGTCCACCTACGACCACCGGATCATCCAGGGCGCCCAGTCGGGCGACTTCCTGCGCCGCATCCACCAGCTCCTGCTCGGCGCCGACGGCTTCTACGACGAGATCTTCCAGTCGCTGCGCATCCCCTACGAGCCGGTGCGCTGGGTCCAGGACATCTCGGCCACCCACGACGACGACGTCGCCAAGTCCGCGCGCGTGCTGGAGCTCATCCACGCCTACCGGGTCCGCGGCCACCTCATGGCCGACACCGACCCGCTGGAGTATCGCCAGCGCAAGCACCCGGACCTCGACATCCAGTCGCACGGCCTGACGCTGTGGGACCTGGAGCGCGAGTTCCCGACGGGCGGCTTCGGCGGCAAGCCGCTGATGAAGCTGCGCGACATCCTCGGCGTGCTGCGCGACTCGTACTGCCGCACGATCGGCATCGAGTACATGCACATCCAGAACCCCGAGGAGCGGGCCTGGATCCAGGCGCGGGTGGAGCGGCCGCATTCCAAGCCCAGCCGCGAGGAGCAGCTCAACATCCTGCGCAGGCTCAACACCGCCGAGGCGTTCGAGACCTTCCTGCAGACCAAGTACGTCGGCCAGAAGCGGTTCTCGCTCGAGGGCGGCGAGTCGCTGATCCCGCTGCTCGACTCGGTGATCAGCTACGCGGCGGCCGAGCACCTTGACGAGGTCGTCATCGGCATGGCCCACCGCGGCCGGCTCAACGTGCTCGCCAACATCGTGGGCAAGTCGTACGCCCAGATCTTCGGCGAGTTCGAGGGCAACATCGACCCCCGCAGCGCGCACGGCTCCGGCGACGTGAAGTACCACCTCGGCGCGAGCGGCGACTTCACGACGCCCGAGGGCAACACGATCAGCACGTCCGTGGTGGCGAACCCCTCGCACCTGGAGGCGGTCGACCCCGTCCTCGAAGGCGTGGTCCGGGCCAAGCAGGACCTGCTGGAGCGCGGCGAGGAGGGCTTCACCGTCCTGCCCGTGCTCGTCCACGGCGACGCGGCGTTCGCCGGCCAGGGCGTGGTCGCCGAGACCCTGCACCTGTCCCAGCTGCGCGGCTACCGCACCGGCGGCACCGTCCACATCGTGGTCAACAACCAGGTCGGCTTCACCACCTCCCCCGCGTCCTCGCGGTCGAGCGTGTACGCCACCGACGTCGCGCGCATGATCCAGGCGCCGATCTTCCACGTGAACGGCGACGACCCCGAGGCGGTCGTGCGGGTCGGCCGGCTCGCGTACGAGTACCGCCAGACGTTCCGCAAGGACGTCGTCATCGACATGGTCTGCTACCGGCGGCGTGGTCACAACGAGGGCGACAACCCGGCGTTCACGCAGCCGCTGATGTACGACCTCATCGACGCCAAGCGCTCGACCCGCAAGCTGTACACCGAGGCCCTCATCGGCCGCGGGGACATCACGGTCGAGGAGGCCGAGCAGGCCCTGCGCGACTACCAGGAGCAGCTTGAGCGGGCCTTCACCGAGACCCGCGAGGCCGTCAAGCATCCACCGGCGCCCGGTGCCGTCCGGGTCCCCGAGCCCGACGAGCTGATCCCGTGGTCGCACGAGGACACCAAGACGGCGATCTCGGAGGAGGTCGTCAAGCGGGTCATCGACACCCAGCTCAACCTGCCCGAGGGCTTCACCGTCCACCCGCGTCTCGCCCCGGTCATCCAGCGCCGCGGCACGATGGTCGCCGAGGACGCGATCGACTGGGCGACCGGTGAGCTGCTCGCGTTCGGCTCGCTGCTCATCGACGACCACCCGGTCCGCCTGGTCGGTCAGGACTCCCGCCGCGGCACCTTCGGCCAGCGTCACGCCGTGCTGGTCGACCGCGTCACCGGCGAGGAGCACACCCCGCTCAAGACGTTCAACCACGGCACCACGAAGTTCTACGTGTACGACTCGCTGCTCAGCGAGTTCGCCGCGATGGGCTTCGAGTACGGCTACAGCGTGGTCCGCCCGGACGCCCTGGTCGCCTGGGAGGCGCAGTTCGGCGACTTCGCCAACGGCGCCCAGTCGATCATCGACGAGTTCATCTCGTCGGGTGAGCAGAAGTGGGGTCAGCGCTCCTCGGTCGTGCTGCTGCTGCCGCACGGCTACGAGGGTCAGGGCCCGGACCACTCCTCCGCCCGCATCGAGCGCTACCTGCAGCTGTGCGCGCAGGACAACATGACGGTGGCGCAGCCGAGCACCCCGGCGAACTACTTCCACCTGCTGCGCTGGCAGGTGCTGTCGGAGCGGCGTAAGCCCCTGATCGTGTTCACGCCCAAGTCGCTGCTGCGGCTCAAGGCGGCGGCCTCGGCCACCTCGGAGTTCACCTCCGGCGCCTTCCGACCGGTCATCGGCGACTCGACGGTGGACCCGTCGGCGGTCCGCAAGATCGTGGTCTGCTCGGGCAGGATCTACTACGACCTGCTCGCGCGGCGCGAGAAGTCGGGCAGGAACGACGTGGCGCTGGTCCGCCTGGAGCGCCTCTACCCGTTCCCGGAGAACCCGCTCAAGGCCGAGCTGGCCCGCTACAGCGCGGACGCGGAGCTGCTCTGGGCGCAGGACGAGCCCGTCAACATGGGTCCGTGGCCCTACCTCAGCCTGAAGATCGTGGAGAAGCCCGACCTGCTCGGGGGCCGCACCTTCCGCCGGGTCTCGCGTACGCCGAACTCCTCGCCGGCCGTCGGCTCGCACGCCAAGCACGACGAGGAACTGCACGGCATCCTGGACGAGATCTTCGGCTGAGCGAGGATCCCGTACCACTGAGGAGGTCCCCCACGCCCGTGGGGGACCTCTCTCCATGATCAGACCATTCACTGGAGCTCACTGGAGCGAGGCATGTACTTCACCGACAGGGGGATCGAGGAGCTCGTCGAGCGTCGCGGCGAGGAGGAGGTCAGCGTCGGCTGGCTCGCGGAGCGGCTGCGCGAGTTCGTGGACCTCAACCCCGAGTTCGAGGTGCCCGTGGAGCGCCTGGCCACCTGGCTCGCACGCCTGGACGAGGACGACTGACAGGAGGCCACCAAGACCGGCTGGCCACGGAAACGCGATACATCTTGACTTTGCACAAACGCGATATATCGTGTTTGTGGATGGTTCGTCTGCGCGGAAGCCGACCCGTGCGGACGCAGGACTTCGCGTGGAAGGGCCTGAGCGATGCCCCAATGGACGATCGACTCTCCCGGACGGCTCACGTTCGGCGCGGTCACCGCGCTCAACGTGCGCATCATGGCCGGTCGGCTGGCGGTGCTGGCCAGTGACGGCCCGCCGGCCCTCGACGTGACGGAGGTGGACGGCGCGCCCCTGGTGGTGACGCACGACGATGACGGCCGCCTGACCGTCGCGTACAAGGACCTGACGTGGGACGGCGTCCTCGGGTTGTTACGCCCGGGCCCGCGCAGCACGACGCTGACGCTGACCGTGCCGAGGACGTGCCCCGTGCGGGCCGGGGTCGTCTCCGCCTCCGCCGTCGTGACGGGCATGGAGGGGAACACCGGGGTGAAGTCCGTGTCGGGCGACATCGTCCTCGACGGCGTCAGCGGCGAGGTGCACGCCGAGACGGTCTCGGGCTCGGTGGAGAGCCGGGGCCTGACCGGCGACCTGTCCTTCTCCAGCGTCTCCGGCGACCTCACCGTCGCCGCGGGCCGGCCGCGGCGGCTGCGCGCGAACACCGTGTCGGGCCGCGTCACCGCCGACCTCGAACTGGAGCCCACCGGTCACGTCACCGCGAACAGCATGTCGGGCTCGATCGTCGTACGGCTCCCGCACGACGTGGACGCCGACGTGTCCGTCCGCTCGACCTCCGGCAGGATCGAGTCGGCCTTCCCCGAGTTGCACGTCGCCTCGGCCCCGGGCACCCGTTCGCTCAGCGGCCGGCTGGGCGGCGGTATGGCGTCCCTCTCGGCCATCACGGTGTCCGGCGCCGTCACCCTGCTCAGCGGCCAGCCCGCCGGCAGGCGAGAAGAGGAGAGAGCGTGAGCGAGCGAACGAGGCGGCACCGCACCGGGCGGCTGCCGCTCGGGGCCGAGAGCGAGGAGACGTCATGAGTCCCGTGTTCGGGCACGGCCGGCTGCGGCTGTACCTGCTGAAGCTGCTGGAGGAGAGCCCGCGGCACGGTTACGAGATCATCCGGCTGCTGCAGGACCGTTTCCTCGGCGTCTACTCCCCCTCCCCCGGCACGATCTATCCCCGGCTGGCCAGGCTGGAGGACGAGGGCCTGGTCACCCACGAGGTCGTGGACGGCAAGAAGGTCTTCACCCTCACCGACAAGGGGCGGGCCGAGATCAACGACCGGATGGACGAGCTGGCCGACCTGGAGCAGGAGATCACCGCCTCGGTCCAGGACATCGCGCGCGAGGTGAAGGAGGACGTGCGGCAGACCGTGCGGTCCCTGCGCGAGGAGCTCACCCAGATGGCCAGGGACATCGGCCACGACAACCGCGACCTGCGGCGTGAGCAGAAGGAGGAGTGGCGGCGGCAGCGCGACCACGCCAAGGAGGAGTGGCGTCGCCACAAGCGCCAGTGGAAGGAGGAGAGCGAGCGCTGGCAGCAGGAGTGGCGGCGGATCTGGGAGGAGTCCTGGGGATTCGGCGGCGGCCGCCAGGGCGACCACGACGCCGCGCTCAGCCGGATGCTGGCCGACTTCGTCGCCGACGTCCACCGCTCCTCCGGCGGGGGCGTGCCCGGCGAACAGGCCCTCGCCGAGTGCCGGGCCGCCCTCGACGAGGCCGCCGAGCGCATCCGCCGGGCACTGCACCCCTGAGCGACGCGTACCCGGCCGAAGCCTTCCGGGCCGGGACGCGCCCTCCGCGCCCCGGCCACGCGCGTCAGAGCGTGAAGACCACCTTGCCGAAGACCTCGCCGCGGTGCATGGCCGTGAAGCCCTCCTCCGCCCGGGCCAGTGGCAGCACCCGGTCGATCACCGGCCGGACACCCGTCTGCTCCAGGAACACCGCGAGCCGCGCGAGCTGCTCGCGCGTCCCCATCGTGGATCCGATGATCGACTTCTGCAGGAAGTAGACCTGCGCGAGCTGCGTCGCGGCGACCATGCCGCTCGTCGCGCCGCAGGTGACGATCCGGCCGCCCGGGCGCAGGGAGCTGAGCGAGTGCTTCCAGGTGGCCTCGCCGACCGTCTCCATGACGGCGTCCACCCGCTCGGGCAGCCGCGCGCCGGTCTCGAAGACCCGGTCGGCGCCGAGCGCGAGGGCCCGTTCCCGCTTGTCCTGCGAGCGGCTCGTCGCCCAGACGCGGAAGCCGCCGGCCCGGCCGAGCGCGATCAGCGCGGTCGCCACACCGCCGCCTGCGCCCTGGACCAGGATGGTCGAGCCGGGCTCCAGCTCAGCCTTGTCGAAGATCATGCGAAAGGCCGTGAGCCAGGCCGTGGGCAGGCAGGCGGCCTCCTCGAAGGAGATCGACGCGGGCTTGGGCACCAGGTTGCGGCGGGGCACCGCGACCTTCTCCGCGAACGTCCCGTCGTACTTCTCCGACAGCAGCGAACGCGCCGGGTCGAGGGTCTCGTCCCCGTCGACCGGCGTGCCGATCACGGAGTGGACGATGACCTCGTTGCCGTCCTCGTCCACCCCCGCCGCGTCGCAGCCGAGCACGATCGGCAGCCGCTCCTGGCTGATCCCCACGCCCTTGAGGGTCCACAGATCGTGGTGATTGAGCGCGGCGGCCCGGACCGTGACGGTCGTCCATCCCTCCGGCACGACGGGCTCGGGGTGCTCCCCGAGCGTCAGGCCCTTGATCGGGTCGTCCGGATCGAACTGTGTGGCGGTGACGGCGAACATGCCAGAACATTACTCCGGCCGCCGCCTCCCGCCCGGACACCCTCGTACGGCTCGTCGCGACCGCGACGATCACCCCGGCCGTCGCGGCGGCACAGGCCACTCCGGGCGACGTGACCGTCAAGGCCGCGGCTCGGACACCCGAGAAGGCGGCCGCCAACCGGTGGACCCGGTGATGGCTCACGTCTGACATATCAGGGCAAGGTCGGACAGGGGGCCCGGCGGGACGTCCCGCCGGGCCCTCTCGTGTCACGGTTCCCCGGCCCACCTTTTACGTTCCCCGTACGCCGCGTGCGGTCGACTGGGATCGTCAGAAGTCGAACAGCGCCCCGGCGGCCGACTTCAGCTCACAGTCGTTGCCGAAGGTGCGCCGGAACTGGAAGTACTTCCCGTCCCATATGCCGCTGGCGGTGACCGTGACAGGTGCGTAGATCATCGTGCAGGGCGCGGCCGCGTTCACCCGCAACGCGCTCGGGTCGACGCCCGCCCTGTTCAGCCACGCGCACGCCTCCTCCGCGGAAGGGTGCGAGCCGCCCACCGGAGAGCAGTTCAGGAACACCGACCGCGCCGGCGGCTCCGCCTGTTCGCCCTCGGCGACGGTCAGGATCACCGCCCGCACCCGGGCGGCCGACGGCCGGGACGCCCGCAGGGCGACTTCGGGCGGCGGTGGAGCGGGCAGGGTGTCCGCCCACTCCGGGAGCGATGTCGCCCCGTCGCCGGAGACACCCGGCCGAGCAGGAACCTGCGCGGCGGCCTCGGCAGAGGCCTGCGCAGCGGGGCCGGCGGCCAGCGCCGCACCGGCCAGTAGGACAAGCAGCGGTTTCATGCGATCCCCCCGTTTCCGCTGCTGACCAGCGTGTTCACGGGAGAGCTCCAGGGCAAGCGTCCACTCCGGACCTCAGCGGAAACGTGGCGTACCACAGACCACATCGGTTCCGCTCGATTCATAACGAGGTGGACAAGAAGCTGTGCCACAACCGTATGGATCTGGAAAAATCACCCCTTACTGACCATATCTCCGCCCCGAGAGGCTCACGGTGACCAGGAACCTCACACTCGCCATCGGTGGCGTCGTCGCCGCCGCGAGTGCGGTCGCCGTTTTCTGGAGCCAGGGGCCCGCCGTTCCCGCGACCGCCGCGTCCCGCGTGGCCACGACCCCGGTCTCCGCGGTGACCGGCGTCGACGAGAGCGCCGGTGTCAACAGGAACGCCGGCGTCAACAAGAACGGGGTCAGCGCCTTCCCGCTCGCTCCCAGCCAGGCGGACAAGCAGCGGGTGGCGGCCTATTGGAGCCCCGAGCGGCTCAAGCAGGCCAGCAGCTACGTGCCCAGCACCAAGCCGTCCCCCTCGACCAGGAGCACGACCTCCGCCGTGGAGATGGGCCCGGGGGACGCGAAGACGCACACGAGGACCCCACGGGGCGCGGCGCCCCCGCCCGTGGCCTCCCCGCCGATGGTGGGCAAGGTGTTCTTCAAGGTCGGCGACAAGGAGTTCTGGTGCTCCGCCTCCGCGGTGCACTCCGCCCATCGCAACCTCGTCGCCACGGCCGGGCACTGCGCGTACGCGCTGTCGCAGGACAAGCCGGTGCAGAACTGGGTCTTCATCCCCGGGTACCACGACGGCGTCGCCCCTTCGGGCATCTTCGTCGGCCACACGCTCTACATGCACGAGGACTTCGCCGGCCAGGGCGACTTCGACCGCGACTACGCCTTCGTGACCGTGCACCGGGGCTTCTCCTGGCAGCCGTACGTGGAGGGCGGCAGGCTCAAGTATCGCTCGGTCGACGTGGGCCGGCTGGAGGACAAGGTCGGGGCGTTCCGGTTCGCCTCCGGCAAGCCGCTCGGACGGCAGACGTACGTCTTCGGCTACCCGGCGGGCGCCAATCCCGACGGCACCCGCCCGTACACCGGGCAGACGGTGAAGTCCTGCGACGGCATCACCGAGAAGAAGTTCGTCAGCGCCCCGACCTGGCAGCTTGAGCACGGGGTGCGGCTGGCGGGCTGCCCGTTCACGGCCGGCGCGAGCGGCGGCCCGTGGGTGATCGGCTACAACGCCACCACGCGGACCGGCTACCTCGCCGGGATCACCAGCCTGACCTGGAACCTCAACGGCGGCGGACGCCTCGACGCCGTCTCCACGCCCTACTTCAACCAGCTCACCCAGCGGGTGTACACCCAGGCGAGCAAGCAGGGCACGGGCTGACCCCCTCCAGGCGCGTCACCATGTGATCTGCGTCACACAAGGACACTCCCTTCGACTGCGCCGCGTGCTCGGCTTGACACGGACGGAAGCCGAGGAGACCTGCACTGATCGCACGTTCCTGACAAGCGCTGTCGAATGTCACGAAAAGATCACGCGCACATCGGTCCGAAAAGCTCCCGAAACACGGATAAGGCGCGGGGTACTGTCTTTACTGTCCCTTTACTGACGTGTGGGACGCATGTGACCTGCCCCGACAGCACCTGGAGATTCATGAACACGCGAGTCAAGCGCCTGATCCTGCCCATCGGGGGCGTGGCCGTCGCCGGCCTCGTCGGGGCCTCGATGGCGGCGCCGGCTCAGGCCGCCGGCGACACGGCCCACGACACCCTGGCCGGAAGCGGCCTCGCCGCGAAGAACGTCATCGCCTACTGGCTCAACCAGAAGGCCTCCAACCTGCTCCACGCCACCCCGTACGGGTATGAGAGCCAGGTCAGCGCCAAGCACATCTCGAGCGGCGGCCCGTCCGCCGACAGCAAGCCCGGCATCGTCTCCCCCATCGGCGGCGGGTCGTCCGGCGGCTCGCTGAAGAACGTGAACCTGCCGCGCACCACCGGCAAGGTCTTCTTCCGCGGCGGCGACGGCAGGCCGCACTGGTGCAGCGCGACCTCCGTCCACTCGAAGTACGGCAACCTGGTCGCCACGGCCGGGCACTGCGTCTACGACACCAAGACCAACCGGGCCACCATGGACCGCTGGGTGTTCATCCCCGGCTACTACCAGGGCAAGGCGCCGTGGGGCATCTACGTCGGCAAGACGGCCTACACCCACTACGACTACGACGTCTACGAGGACGGCGACCGCGACTACGCCTTCGTGACCGTCTACAACGGCATCAAGGCGGGGCGCGGCGGCGACCTGCGCAACGTCGCCGAGTGGAGCTGGAAGCAGGTCGACAGGAAGACCTACGCCGGCCACGACCGCTTCCTCCGCAAGAGCAAGGGCGGCAAGTACTACGTCGTCAAGTTCACCGACGCCGGCCGGCTCGAGAGCAACGTCGGCGCGCAGGGCCTGGCCTACAACCAGAAGGTCGGCAGCTCGGTCTACGTGTTCGGCTACCCGAGCGGGTCGCACCCGGACGGCAACCACGCCTTCACCGGCCAGACCCTCAAGTGGTCGTACGGCAAGACCTTCGCCGCCAAGGCCCCCTCGGTCAAGGGCGAGGAGCTCGTGGGCGTCAAGTCGTCCTTCACCGGCGAGGGCTCCCTGGGCTCGTCGTGGCTGCTGAGGTACAGCAGCTCCAAGCGGCTCGGCTACCTCAACGGCGTCACCAGCGGCGTCTCGGACACCGACGGCAACCGGCGGATCGACACCAGCGTCTCCCCCTACTTCGACGGCGAGACCTACGGCGTCTACAAGGCCGCCGCCAGCAACTGGTCCGGCTCGATCGCCTGAGTCGCGAACACCCCGGTGCCGGTCCGCGAGTGACATGCTGGGTGGACGGCGATCACGAGGAGATCAGGATGACCCACCCTTCCAGCACGCGGCCCGCCTTCCGGCGCACCCCCCTGAACGCGGAGGAAAGGGCGCGCGGCGAGATCACCTTCTCGCAGCTCGTCACCCACCACCTCACCACCCAGGGACGGTTCCGGATCACCGCGGACACCCCGGAAATGGTGGACCTGTGGCAGACGGTCGCCCGCAGGGTGGGTGAGACGCTCCAGCGGCCGGTGGTCAGCTACGCCAACGGCCGCGACATCGTCATCACCTTCGCCCAGGAGGCCGCGCAGCCCACGCAGGCCGCGCAGCCCACGCAGGCTCCGGGTCTCACGGCACAGGCCTGAGCACCCCCCGGAAGTGCCCCGCCGCACCGCGGTGGGGCACTTCTGCGTTCCGGGAGAACAGCTCTCCACCCGCGTTGTTTTCCCGACTTGATCCCCGTCGCTGTATCTTCCTTCGCAGCCCCTTCACACCGCACTCCCGAGGGCGCCACGGGCGAGGGAGACGTTCCACAGCAAGGAGATCCGGTTGAAGCGCATCCTCCCCCCGCTGTGGGGTGCGGCGGCGACGGCCGCGTTGCTCGTCAGCGGGACGGCGGTGCCCGCTCACGCCTACGAGATCACGGTGACGACACCCCTCGTCTCCGGTGAGAAGGCGGCGGACGTGATCGCCTACTGGCTCGGCGACGGCGGACGCCCGCTCACGGCGGCCACTCCCTTTTCCGCACCGGCCGGGATCCAGGCCACTCCCGTCAAGGCCGAGGGCAGCACCCCCGGCGGCGTGCGGGGCGTGGTGCCGGCCTCCGCCGGGGTCAAGCGGGCCTCCGGTCCGTCGAGGAACGTCAACCTGCCGAGGACGACGGGCAAGGTCTTCTTCGTCGGCTCGGACGGCCGCCCCCACTGGTGCGCGGGCACCTCCGTGCAGTCCGATCACCGCAATCTCGTGGCGACGGCCGGACACTGCGTGTACGCCCCGAGGCCCGCGGCAGGGAGCACGTCAGAAGGCACGGCAGCGGGCACGGCAGCGGGCACGGCAGCGGGCACGGCGCAGGGCGCGGAGGACTCCACCCCGGCGCCCTACCGCTACTGGATCTTCATTCCGGGGTACGCCGGCGGCGGCACGCCGTGGGGCGTCTACGTCGGCGCCCGGGTCTTCGCCCACAGCGACTTCACTCGATATGGCGACCTCGACCGCGACTACGCGTTCGTCAGCGTCCACGCCGGACTGCTGCCCAAGCGCGTCACGCTGCGGGACGCGGCGCAGTACGCCGCGTTCTCCGCCGGGCCGAAATATCGCACCGCCACCGGCTACACCGGCGTCAGGCTGCTGCCCGCGGGGCGTCTCGGCGACAAGGTCGGCGGGCAGGGCCTCGCCTACAACCTGCCGGTCGACCGGCCGCTCGCCATCTTCGGCTACCCGACGCAGACCGCCGAGGGCCACGCGACCGGGAGCACCCGGCTCACCCGCGCGTACGGCAGGCCCTTCCTGGCCCAGGACCTGTCCAGGAGGGCGAACGAGCTGATCGCCGTGCGCTCGGCCTTCACCGCCGCCTCGGGGTCGCCGTGGCTGGCCGCCTACCACGGCGTACGCGGCCTCGGATATCTGAACGGCCTGACGATCGGCCTCTCCGGCCCGGGGACCGGCCTGTCGCCGTACTTCGACGGGGAGCTGTTCCAGGTCTACAGCGCGGCGCGGCGCGCCGGCTGAGGAGCACCGGCTGAGAGCGGGGGCTGGCGGCGGCGTCGGATCAGACGCCGACCGCCTCCCTGCTCACGCTCTGCCTGCCCGTGCCCTGCCGGGCCGCGCCCTGCCTCCCCGCATCAGCCGTGTCCTTCGCGCGGCCCCGGCCGCGCTCCAGCACCTCCGCCACGCGCGGCTCCGCGGCGTACGGCGCGAACCGGCGGCACATGTCCGCCACGTACGTCCGGGTCCGCGCCGACTGGATGCCCTCGGCCAGGTCGAGGGCCGACGACGCCGCCTGGCACGCCTCCTCCAGCTCGCCCTCCTGGATGAGCGAGGTGGCGAGCAGCGAGAGGTTGAACATCTTGCCGCGCACGTAGCGCCCGTCCATCAGCAGCGAGCGCCGGGCCTGCTGTACGGCCCGCGTCCCGTCGCCGAGGTCGCGCAGGCAGTGCGCCGACTTCGCGGCGAGGTAGGCCTCGTCGAAGTAGCCGATCCAGCCGGGCTCGTCCTGGGGTCTGCGCCGGTCGAAGGCGACCTCCGCCTCGTGCAGCGCGCCGCCGCACGCCTTGTGCTCCCCGAGCAGGGCCAGGGCGTGCGCCTCCAGCACCCGGGCCTCGGCCAGCAGCGTGCCGACCCCAGAGCGCCGGGCCGCCGCGACGGCCGCCCCCGCCAGCTCCAGCGCGTGCCGGGAATGCCCGATGTAGACGGCCTGGTGGCTCATCCCGGCCAGGATCTCGCCGCACAGGGCGTGGTCGCCCGCGCCGCGCGCCAGGCCGAGCGCCTGGATCAGGTAGCGCTGGGCCAGCCCGTGCTGCTCCAGGTCGTAGGCCATCCATCCGGCCAGCCGGGTCAGCTCCGCCGCCGCCGTCGCGAGCGAGCGCCCGGTGGCCTCGCCGTACGCGCCGTCGCGCAGCAGCGGCGTCACGGCGGTGTGCAGGTAGCGCACGACCGGGCCGCGGATGCTGCCGCCGCCGAACCGGTTGTCCAGCTCGCTGAACGACCGGGTGACCTCACGGATCGCGGCCACGTCAGAGGGCCCGACCCGGCGCGGCCCGTTCGCGGAAAGCCGCTCCCCGTCGGGCGCCGCCAGCCAGCGGAACATGCCCGCCGAGCCCGCTCCCAGGGCGAAGGTGGAGTCGAGCAGGAACCTGCGCCGCTCGACGTCGGCCCTCCACAGTGCTGTCACGCTTGCCACACCCTCCTCCCACGAATGGGGGAACTTTTGTCCAAGATCGGCGGGCACCGTTCCGCGCGGCATGCCGATGTCCTCCCTGGACACCTGCCGCCCCAGCCGCAGCGAGAAGATCTCGGCCAGCAGGCCGGGCACCGGTTCGCGCGGGCGGCGTCCGCCGATCCAGCGCAGCACGGAGCCGTGGTCGTACCGCATTCCCAGCAATCCCCGGGCCGAGCCGAGGCCGTTGAGCCGCCGGGCCAGGCCCTTGCGGGACAGTCCGGCTTCGGTGAGGTGCTGCTGGAGGAGGCGGTTGGGGTCACGTCGCATCGCTCTCCAACCGGGACAGGCAATAACCGAGTTGGTTACGGAGAGCTTTCTTTATAGCACTAACCGTGAGGACCTAAAGGGATTCCCAAATGTTCGGCGCCCTGGCAAGGGGCGCTGACGAGGCCGACGACAGGGCACGATGCCAGAGCACGACGAAGGGCCGCGCCCCGCGTCCGTCACGCGGTGCGCGGCCCCCGGGGTCCGTGTCTACGGTCGTGTCTACGGCGGCGGCCACGTTCCGTGCCCATGCGGCCGCCTGCCTCAAGGGCGGCTACTTGCGGGCGACGCCGTCCTCGCGGGCCTGCTGCGCCACCGCGGCGATCACCGCGGGCGCGACCCGGGCGTCGAACGGCGAGGGGATGACGTAGCTCTCGGAGAGGTCGTCCCCGACCACGGCCGCCAGCGCGTCGGCCGCCGCCACCTTCATGTTCTCCGTGATCGTCGTGGCGCGGACGTCGAGCGCGCCGCGGAAGACCCCGGGGAAGGCCAGCACGTTGTTGATCTGGTTGGGATAGTCGGACCGGCCCGTGGCGACCACGCGGGCGTGCCGCGCCGCCACCGCGGGATCCACCTCGGGGGTGGGGTTGGACAACGCGAACACGATCGAGTCCTGCGACATCCCGGCGATGGCCTGCTCCGAGACCGTCGATCCGGACAGCCCGACGAAGACGTCGGCCCCGGCGAGCGCCTGCTCGGTCGACCCGGACAGGCCCGCCTTGTTGGTGTCGCGGGCCAGCGCCCGCTTGACCGGGTTCAGGTCCTCGCGGCCGGCGTGGATGACGCCCTTGGAGTCGGAGACCGCGATGTCGCCGATCCCGGCGTTCAGCAGCATCCGCGACACGGCGACGCCGGAGGCGCCGGCGCCGGCCACCACCGCGCGCAGCTCGCCGAGGGACCGCCCGGTGAGGCGGGCGGCGTTGCGCAGCGCGGCGAGGACCACGATCGCGGTCCCGTGCTGGTCGTCGTGGAAGACGGGGATGTCGAGAAGCTCCCGCAGGCGCTCCTCGACCTCGAAGCAGCGGGGGGCGCTGATGTCCTCCAGGTTGATGCCGCCGAACGACGGCGCGAGCCTGACCACGGTCTCGACGATCGCGTCCGGGTCGGTGCAGTCGATGCAGATCGGCACGGCGTCGACGCCGGCGAACTCCTTGAAGAGCAGGGCCTTGCCCTCCATCACGGGCATGGCCGCGGCCGGACCGATGTCCCCGAGCCCCAGGACGGCGGTGCCGTCGGAGACCACGGCCACGACGTTGGAGACCCAGGTGTAGTCGTTGACCAGGTCCGGGTTGTCGGCGATGGCGGTGCAGACGCGGGCGACCCCCGGCGTGTACGCGAGCGACAGGTCGTCGGCGTCGCGAACCGGAACAGTGGAGCGGACCTCCAGCTTGCCGCCACGGTGTAGCGCGAAAGCGGGATCCAGGTCGAGAGATTCCAAGGAAACAGGTGTAACGGTCACAGCGACCCCAGTGTCGAAAGGACGAGTTCCTTCGGTAGCGCGCCGTCAAGAGAACGAGAGCCCTGGCTTCGGTAGCCGCCGGGGGCCGTCGTCGTTGACGGTCGTCTCTTGAGGGGGGTACGGGGGTCACCCGTTCCCTGATTGTGCCACACGAAGTGACAACCGCCTCTGCCGGATCGGGTCGCATAACGTTGTACGCCGAGGTGTTCCCCCAGGCCATCGGGCGTGTAATACTCGGCTTTGCCAGTGATCTCTTACTCATTTGGGCGCCCCAGTGGACTTGACGTCTTACGCCGAGCTGGCCGTTCAACTGGTCAACATGGGCGACGAGCTCAAAAACCCCTTCTCCCTTCGTGCCCTGCTGGAGGAGACGGGCCGCACGGAGGCGGCCGCCCGCCTTACTCGCCGTGACATCGACGCGCTGTGCGAGCTGCGCGACGAGCTCGCGGGGGTCTTCGCCTCCGCCGCCGAGGGCGACGACGCGGACGTGGTCGAGCGGCTCAACGGGCTGCTGGTCCGCCATCCGGTGCATCCGCAGATCTCCGGGCACGACGGGCAGCCCTGGCACCTGCACCTGACCGAGGGCGGCCGGGTCGCCGACGCCCTCGCGGTCGGGTCGGTCATGGGCCTGGCCAGCGTGGTGACCCGGCTCGGCGTGGATCGCCTCGGCATCTGCCAGGCGACGCCGTGCCGCAACGCCTACCTCGACACCTCCTCGAACCGGTCGCGCCGCTACTGCTCCGAGCGGTGCGCCAGCCGGGCCAACGTGGCCGCCTACCGGGCGCGCAAGCGGGGCGCCTGACAGGTCCGGAGGCAAGGTCAGGAGGCGAGATCAGGAGGCGGGCGGCGCCGGGAAGCGCAGCGCGGGCCTCGGCCAGTAACGCAGCACGACCCTGCCGACGACGTCCTCCTCGGGCACCGCGCCGAAGTCCCAGCTGTCGCGGCGCCCGGGGGCCGACTGGTTGTCGCTCTCCAGCCACCAGCCGTCCCCGGTGTGCCGGAAGGCCCGCTTGACGATCAGCCCGTGCGGCCGCCTGGCGACCACGACGTCACCCGGGCGTACGGGGGCGCCCAGCCGTACCAGCAGCCAGTCTCCCGGGCGCAACACGGGCAGCATCGAGTCGCCGGAGACACACACCGCTGTGAGCACATCCCCCTCCGCACAGTCATTTCGAGACGAGTAAGGTCGGTCCTGGAACAGTGCTGTCACCAGCATTCCTAAGGAAGGATTCCGATGCTCGCACGACTGCTGCGACCCAGGCACGAGGCATCCGCCCATTGCGACCTGCCGTGCGGGGTCTACGACCCGGCGCAGGCCCGCATCGAGGCCGAGTCGGTGAAGGCGATCATTAAGAAGTACGCCGAGAACGACGACCCGGTCTTCAGGACCCGCGCGCTGATCATCAAGGAACAGCGGGCCGAGCTGGTCAAGCATCACCTGTGGGTGCTGTGGACCGACTACTTCAAGCCCCCGCACCTGGAGCAGTACCCCCAGCTTCACCAGCTCTTCTGGGACGCGACGAAGCTCGCCGGCGCCGCCGGGGCCAAGGGCACCGTCGACCCCTCGCTGGCCGACGACCTCCTCGCGAAGATCGACGAGATCGCCAAGATCTTCTGGGAGACCAAGGCCGCCTGAGCCGCGGAATCTCGGCCCCGCACGGTCTCCACGGCCGCGCGGGGCCAGATCATCTCAAGGCCCATACAAACTCCATATTCGGTAGTACGGAATTTACGTGCAGTTACCTCCAAGGATCGCCACAATCAGCGCGTCCAGCCGGGGCAGCACCGCGCGAGTGGCGGTAGGTTGCAGTCAGCGGCACTCAGCCGGCTGAAGGGGCGAGGAGGAACGTGACCGAGGAAACCGAGACGCCTGCGGTGGATCTGACCGGGATTCGCGATGCTGTGAGTGTCCGGCTGCCCGCCGTGAGCGCCTACCTGTCCGTGCTGCGCACGGCAACCGCCGGGCTCGCCGCGCGGCTGGACTTCACCCTCGATCAGATCGAGGATCTGCGCATCGCCGTCGACGAGGCGTGCGCCATGTTGCTGCGGCATGCTGTGCCCGGAACGGATCTCCTCGCGGAGTTCGAGCTCACGGGCCAGGAGATGACGGTCCGCGTCGAGGTCAACACGCTCGGCGTCAGCTCGCCCAACCGGGAGGACTTCGCCTGGATGGTGCTGACGGCGCTGGCGGACGACGTGGACGCCATCTCCGATCACGCCGACCACCTGGCGATCGTGCTGCGTAAGCGCCGGAGCACGGCGAGGCCGTCGTGATGACGGAAAGGACGAGTGCGATGACCTCCGGCGACTCGGCGGTGCCGGACCGCGTACGCGCGCGCACACTCTTCGCCGAGCTGTCGGAGCTCCCGCCGGACGACCCGAGGCGCCAGCGCATCCGCGACGAGCTGGTCGAGCTCCACCTGCCACTGGTGGAATACCTGGCCCGTCGCTTTCGCAACCGGGGCGAGTGGCTCGACGACCTCACGCAGGTCGCCACGATCGGGCTGATCAAGTCGATCGACCGCTTCGACCTCGCACGCGGCGTGGAGTTCTCCACGTACGCCACCCCGACCATCGTCGGCGAGATCAAGCGGCACTTCCGCGACAAGGGCTGGGCGGTCCGCGTGCCGCGCCGGCTGCAGGAGCTGAAGCTGTCGCTCACCAAGGCGATAAGCGAGCTCTCGCAGCGGGAGAGCCGGGCGCCCACGGTCGCCGAGCTCGCCGTCCACCTGGGCATGAGCGAGGAAGAGGTCCTGGAGGGCCTGGAGTCGGCCAACGCCTACTCCACCGTGTCGCTCGACGCGCCCGACTCCGGCGACGACGACGCGCCCGCCGTGTCCGACTCGCTCGGCATCGTGGACGAGTCGCTGGAGGGCGTGGAATATCGGGAGTCGCTCAAGCCGCTGCTGGAGCGCCTGCCGCCGCGCGAGAAGCGGATCCTGCTGCTGCGTTTCTTCGGCAACATGACGCAGTCGCAGATCGCGACCGAGCTGGGGATCTCGCAGATGCACGTGTCCCGGCTGCTCGCCCGGACCCTGGCCCAGCTCCGCGAGGGCCTCACCGCCGAGGACTGACCGCCCGGCCCGCAAAGATCAGAGACGGACGACCGCGACGCCGCGCTCCCCCCGGCGGCGCCCGGTCAGTGGTGGATCGCCGCCCGCTCGGAGCCTGTTCAGCGTGCGCCGTCCTCGCCCATGAGGGCGTGGGTGGAGGCCGGCGCGAGCAGCGCGACCAGGGCGACCACCGCCGCGGTGATGAGCGGAACGCCGAACCCGTACTGCGCCGACTGGATGAGGCTGATCGCCACCGGAAGCGCGAATATCTGCGTCACCACGGCCGGGCCCCGGCTCCAGCGCAGCACCTGCCACACGCCCCAGGCCACCCAGAGCAGCAGGGCGCCGCCGAGCACGCCGAATCCGGCCACCGCGATGCTGGTGACCAGGTCGGTGGGTTTGCCGATCACGGTCTCAATGCCGACATAACCCCCCAAAGCCAGGGCGAGCAGGCCCTCCGCGGCCAGGACGACGGCGGCCACGGTCAGGGTCACGGGGCGGCCGGCGGAACTGCTGATCACACCGCACAACCCTACCCGCAGGCACCCGCGCCTCCGTGGGTGAGGCACCGGGGAGGCGTCACCCCGCACGAGCGGTAAACCGTTCGTTAACCTTCAGGCATGCGGGCACTCCTCCTCGTCAATCCCAAGGCGACCTCGACGCACCGGCGCACGCGCGACGTGCTGATCCGGGCGCTCGGCGCCGCCGTCGACCTGTCGGTCGAGGAGACCGCCTACCGCGGCCACGCGACCGCGCTCGCGGCCACCGCGCACGCCAAGGGCTTCGACGCGGTGGCGGTCCTCGGCGGCGACGGCACGATCAACGAGACGGTCAACGGCCTGCTGGACGCCCGCCCCGACGGCGGCGCGAACGAGCGGCCCGCGCTCATCGTGATCCCCGGGGGCAGCGCCAACGTCTTCGCCCGCGCGCTCGGGCTGCCCAACAACCCGGTCGAGGCGACCGGCGCCGCCCTGGAGGCGCTACGCGAGGGACGCCGCCGGACCATCGGTCTGGGACAGGCGATCTGGCACGACGAGGTTTCAGGCCCGGATCCGGGGGCAGGAGCGCCACCTGACCAGCAGAGGTCTAGATATTTCACATTTTGTGCTGGGCTGGGATACGACGCGGAGGTCGTCCGAGCCGTGGAGGGCCTGCGGAGCGCGGGGCGTCGCGCGCTGCCCGCTCTCTACGTGAACACGACGGTCCGCCACTTCTTCGTGACCGACCGGCGGCAGCCGGCGATCCGGCTGACGCGTCCCGGCCGGCCGGCGGAGAACGGGATCTTCATGGCGATCGTGTCCAACACGTCGCCGTGGACGTACGCCGGCACACGTCCGATCAACCCGACGCCGTGGGCCGGTTTCGAGACGGGGCTCGACATGCTCGGGCTCCGGAGGATGAGCCTGCCGACCATGCTCTCGCTCGTCCGGCAGATCATCGGCGAGCACCGGGGATTGCCGCGCGGTAAACACCTCGTTCAGCTTCATGACGAGGCCGAGTTCACGCTCCACGCCTCCCGCCCGGTCGCCTTCCAGCTCGACGGCGACTACCTGGGAGAACACGAGTGGGTGATCTTCCGCGCTATCCCTGACGCATTACAAGTCCTCGTCTAGCTTGTTACATGTAGTCATAGTGTGACGCATCCGACAGCCACGACGGGCAAAACCTTGTCCCAAACCTCTTGTGTGGTGTTGGAACGGCTGAAAAGCTGAACTACGACGTCGGAACGTAGGACCTTTACGGAGACCACAGCCTCCGGAAGGTGCCCCGACGATCACGCGGACAAGCCCGGCCCCCACCCTGGATCCGGGTAAACGTTCGCATCAGCTAGTGAAAGAGTTCACAAAGTTGACGGCCAGAGGAGCCACCGAGGCTCCGCCTTACGAAGGAGTGGAACGCATGGACTGGCGCCACCGCGCTGCCTGCCGTGACGTGGACCCCGAGCTGTTCTTCCCGATCGGGAACACTGGTCCGGCGCTCATGCAGATCGAAGAGGCCAAGCAGGTATGCCGGCGATGCACGGTCGCCGAGTCCTGTCTCAAGTGGGCCCTCGAGTCGGGTCAGGACGCCGGAGTCTGGGGCGGGCTCAGCGAGGATGAGCGTCGCGCCCTCAAGCGCCGGACGGCTCGCGCCCGCGCCCGCGCCGCAGTCTGACTCCCCCGCCGCACGCGAACGCCTTCGGTGAATGCCAGTCGGGGCATTCACCGGATCGCGGGGCCTCGGAGCCCGGCCGGGACTGCCGCGTAGCCTCCCGCCCACAGGGCCTTCTGTCCACCAACGCATCGCGTCCACTATGGCATCCCTCACACGGGTGCCGTGCAGCGGGACCCCCCGTGGAGCCGCCCGCGTACGCGATAGCCCCCCGGATATCAGCAGGAGGACCGGATATCAGCAGGGGGATGAGCCCGGCTGCACCGGGATGCTGAGCCTGACCTCGGTGCCCCCGCCGTCTCTCCTGGCCACACCCAGGCGGCCCGACAGCTCGCCGACGACCAGCGTACGGACGATCTGAAGACCGAGGCTCCCCGTGGCCTCCAGGTCGAAGTCCTCGGGCAGGCCCTTGCCGTCGTCGGCCACCGTGAACTCCAGCCGGTCGGCGTCCCGGGAGACGACGACCTGGACGTTCCCGGAGGAGTGGGCGAACCCGTGCTCGACCGCGTTCTGCAGCAGCTCGGTCAGCACCATCGCGATGGGGGTCGCGACCGCGGCGGGCAGCACGCCGAAGCTGCCGACCCGCTTGATGGCCACCTGCGCGAGCGCCACCTCCGCCGTCATCGCGATGACCCGGTCGGCGATGTCGTCGAACTCGACCATCTCCTCCGGCATCTGGGCGAGGATCTCGTGCACGATCGCGATCGAGCCGACCCGCCGTACGGCCTCGTTCAGCGCCTCCTGGCCCTCCGGGTTGTTGAGCCGGCGCGCCTGGAGCCGCAGCAGCGCGGCCACGGTCTGCAGGTTGTTCTTGACCCGGTGGTGGATCTCGCGGATCGTCGCGTCCTTGGTGAGCAGCTCCCGCTCGCGCCGCCGCAGCTCGGTCACGTCGCGGATCAGCACCAGCGCGCCGATGCGGCCCCCGCCGACGATCAGCGGGATCGCCCGTAGCTGCACGACCGTGCCGCCGTTCTCCACCTCGGTCTCCCGGGGTGCCCGCCCGCTGGCGACGAGCATCAGGTCCTCGTTGATCGGCTCGTCGGAGTAGCACAGGGCGGCGGTCGTCTTGCCCAGGTCGGCCCCCACGAGATCGGCGTGCAGGCCGAGCCTGCGGTAGGCCGACAGCGCGTTGGGCGAGGCGTAGGTGACCCGCCCGGCCTTGTCGAGGCGGAGCAGGCCGTCGCCCACCCGGGGCGACCTGACCAGGATCGGCTCCTCCTCCGCGAAGGGGAACCTGCCCTCGGCCACCATCTGCGCCAGGTCGGACGCGCTCTGCAGATAGGTCAGCTCCAGGCGGGACGGCGTGCGCGCCGACGACAGGTTGGTCGAGCGCTGGATGACCCCGATGATCGGGCCGTCCTTGTCGCGCCGCACCGGGATCGTCTCCTCGCGCACCGGCACGCCGCTGGACCAGTCGGGGTCGCCCTCCCTGCAGATGCGGTTCTCGGACCAGGCCACGTCGATCAGCGGCCGATCCCCGACCGCGATGGACATGCCCACGACGTCGTCGTGATAGACCGTGGGGCCCGTCGTGGGCCGCATCTGGGCCACCGCCACCCACCTCGTGCCGCCCTGGTCGGGCACCCACAGGATGAGGTCGGCGAACGACAGATCGGCCAGCAACTGCCAGTCCGAGACCAGCGAGTGGATCCAGTCGACGCCGGCGGGATCGAGTGCGGTGTGGCGCGACACCAGGTCGCTGAGAGTCGGCACGACTGCATGATGCGCCGCCGCCCGGGTCGAAAGCGAATCGACCATCGCCACCTGGCAAGATGCACCTCATGACAGGGCCGTTGGACAGACTGCGCGCGGCCGCCGCCGAGCGGGAGGCGGCGGGCCTGCGCCGCGTTCTCCGCCCCCGCACGCCCGGCCACGACGGCCTGCTCGACCTGGCTTCCAACGACTATCTGGGGCTCTCGCGGGACGAGCGGCTCGTCGAGGCGGCCGTACGGGCCACCAGGGAGTGGGGAGTGGGCTCGACCGGCTCACGTCTGGTCACCGGCTCCACCCGGCTCCACGCCGAGCTGGAGGACCGGCTCGCCGCGTTCACCGGCGCGGCCGGGGCCCTGGTGTTCTCCTCGGGCTACCTCGCCAACCTCGCCGCGGTCGCCGCCCTCGGGCAGGGCGGCCTGATCGTCTCGGACGCCGGCAACCACGCCTCGATCGTGGACGCCTGCCGGCTGTCGCGGTCGCGGGTCGTGGTGACGCCGCACGGGGACGCGGAGGCGGTGGACAAGGCCCTGGCCGAGCGTGCCGAAGAACACGCCCTGGTCGTCACCGACGCCGTCTTCTCCGTCGACGGCGACCTCGCGCCGCTGCGCGCCCTGCACGAGGCCGCCGTACGGCACGGCGCGCTGCTGGTGGTGGACGAGGCCCACGCGCTCGGCGTGGTGGGCGACCACGGCAGGGGCGCCGTGCACGCGGCGGGCCTCGCCGGCCGCGCGGACATTGTGAGAACCGTCACGTTGTCGAAGTCCCTGGGATCCCAGGGCGGCGCCGTCCTGGGCGCACCCGAGGTGATCGGCACGCTCGTGGACACCGGCCGGTCGTTCATCTTCGACACCGGCCTCGCACCGGCCTGCGCCGGTGCCGCCCTGGCCGCTCTCGACATCCTGGAAAGCACCGCTGACCTGCCCGAACGGGCTCGGATGAGAGCCGGGGAACTGGCCGCGCTGGCCCGCGAGCTCGGACTGGAGACGACCGATCCGGCGGCCGCCGTCGTGCCGGTCGTGCTCGGCTCGCCCAGGCTCGCCCTGTCGGCGGCGGCCCTGTGTGCGGAACTCGGGGTCCGCGTGGGATGCTTCCGCCCACCATCGGTGCCTCGGGGCCGGTCCTGTTTGCGGTTGACCGCGAGGGCCGATTTGGGGTCCGATGATCTCGCGGTGGTCCGGGGTGCGCTCACCGCTGTGGCCGATTTGACGATGTTGCCTGAGTTGGGCGATGTGGCCGAGTTGAGGATGGACAGGTGACGGAGCACAGCGAGGACTCTCCCCGGGTTCCGAAGTACTACGACGTGAAGCGCAGTCTTCTGGAGCTCACCAAGAGCCTGCCCGCGGGCAGCGCGCTCCCGCCCGAGCGCGCCCTCGCGGTGCGCTTCGAGACATCCCGGACGACGGTCCGGCAGGCGCTGTCGGAGCTCGTGGTCGAGGGGAGGCTGCTGCGCATCCAGGGCAAGGGCACGTTCGTCGCCCAGCCCAAGGTCGCCCAGGTCCTGCAGCTCACCTCCTACACCGGCGACCTGCGCACGGTCGGCCTGGAGCCGGACACCAAGATCCTCGACATCAGCTACATCACGGCCGACGAGGCGCTCGGGCGGCGGCTGGCCATCAACCCCGGCAGCCGGGTCCTGCGGATCCACCGCCTGCGCCTGGCGAACGGCGAGCCGATGTCCATCGACACCACGCACCTGTCCGCACGCAGGTTCCCCCGCCTGCGGCGCGAACTGGAGGTGCACTCCTCGCTGTACGAGACGCTGCACAACGCCTACAACGTGCGGCTGACCGACGCCGAGGAGGTCATAGAGACCGTGCTCGCCACGCCGTACGACGCCCAGGTGCTGGGCGTGGACGTCGGCCTGCCCATGCTGCTGCTGACCCGGCACGCCTTCGACGCCGACGGCAACCCCGTCGAGTACGCCCAGTCGCTCTACCGCGGCGACCGCTACAAGTTCGTCACCCGCCTCCGCCGTCCCTGATCATGCCTCCCGCCTCGCGGGCGGGCAGGCTCTACCCTCGCGGGCATGAGTGTTCTCGTGGTGACCGGGACGGACACCGGGGTGGGGAAGACGGTGGTGACGGCCGCGCTGGCCGTCCTGGCCCTTGAGCGGGGCGCGACGGTCGCGGTGGTGAAGCCGGCGCAGACCGGGGTGACGGCCACGGAGCCGGGAGACCTCGACGAGGTGATCCGCATGTCAGGGGTGACGACGACCTTCGAGATGGCGCGCTACCCCGATCCGCTGTCTCCCGCCGCCGCGGCCCGCGTCTCCGGCATGCCGCCGCTGTCGCTCACGCCGGCGGCGGCGCGGATCGAGGAGCTGGCCGAGTCGCACCGGCTGGTGCTCGTCGAGGGCGCCGGGGGCCTGCTGGTCCGCTACGACGAGGAGGGCGGCACGCTCGCGGATCTGGCGCGGCGGCTGCGCGCCCCCGTCCTCGTGGTGGCGCGCGCCGCCCTGGGCACGCTCAACCACACGGCGCTGACGCTCGAAGCCATGGCGGGCCGGGGCCTCGACCTGGCGGGCGTGGTGATCGGGTCGTGGCCGGCCGATCCGGGGCTCGCCGAGCGGTCGAACGTCTCCGACCTGGAGATGCTCGCCGCCCGGCCGCTGTCGGGCGCGCTTCCGGAGGGCGCGGGCGCGCTCGGCCGGGAGGCGTTCGCCCGCGCCGCCCGCGCCGGGCTGGCGCCCACCTTCGGCGGCATGTTCGACCCTGCCGGATTCCGCTCGACCTTTAAGCTGCCCCTGTGACAGGAGTGCCGCCGAGGACCGACGGGAGCGCCGCGTGACGACCGACATCCTGGAGACCGCCCGGGTTCGAGTTCTGGACGAGGGCAGGGGTCTCGACGCGGCCCAGGCGCTCGAGTGCCTGACGCTGCCGGACGAGCGCCTGCCCGACCTGCTCGCGCTGGCGCACGAGGTGCGGATGAAGTGGTGCGGCCCCGAGGTCGAGGTGGAGGGCATCGTCTCGCTCAAGACCGGCGGCTGCCCGGAGGACTGCCACTTCTGCTCGCAGTCCGGCCAGTTCTCCTCCCCGGTGCGCGCGGCCTGGCTCGACATCCCCTCGCTCGTCCGGGCGGCCGTCGAGACGGCGGCGACCGGGGCGACGGAGTTCTGCATCGTCGCGGCCGTACGCGGGCCCGACCGGCGGCTGATGGACCAGGTGCGCGAGGGCGTCAAGGCGATCCGCGAGGCGGTCGACATCAACGTCGCCTGCTCCCTCGGCATGCTCACGCAGACACAGGTGAACGAACTGGCCGAGATGGGGGTCCACCGCTACAACCACAACCTGGAGACCGCCCGGTCGCACTTCCCGCGCGTGGTCACCACGCACACCTGGGAGGAGCGCTGGGACACCTGCCTCATGGTCCGTGAGGCGGGCATGGAGCTGTGCTGCGGCGGCATCGTCGGCATGGGCGAGACGCTGGAGCAGCGGGCCGAGTTCGCCGCACAGCTGGGCGAGCTGGCGCCCGACGAGGTGCCGCTCAACTTCCTCAACCCCCGGCCGGGCACGCCGTTCGCCGGCCTGCCCCTTCTCTCGGGCACCGAGGCGCTGAAGACGATCGGCACGTTCCGCCTCGCCCTGCCGCGTACGATCCTGCGCTACGCCGGGGGCCGCGAGCTGACCCTGGGCGACCTCGGCACGAGGGACGGCATGCTGGGCGGCGTCAACGCCATCATCGTCGGCAACTACCTGACCACTCTGGGCCGCGCGCCCGAGCGCGATCTGGAGCTGCTCGCCGACCTCAGGATGCCCATCAAGGCGCTGTCCCAGACCCTCTGACGCCGCCGGTGGTGATCGGCTGGAATCCCAGCCTGCGATGGCGGAGTAGCCGCGGCGACACCGGGCATCACTTCTGGAACACCCCAAAGTGACCGACTGGTAGGTTTCACCGTATGGAGTCCCCCAAACACGCAGGCGACATCGCCGTCGCCGTCTCCCAGGCCTACGGCGTGGACACGATGTTCACGCTGTCCGGTGGGCACGTCTTCCCCCTGTACGACGGGGCCGTCCATCAGGACATGCGCATCCTGGACGTGCGCCACGAGCAGAGCGCGGTGTTCGCGGCCGAGGCGACGGCCCGGCTGACCCGCAAGCCCGGCTTCGCGGTGCTCACGGCCGGCCCCGGCGTCACCAACGGCGTCTCGGGGGTCGCCACCGCCCACTTCAACGGCTCCCCGGTCGTCGTGCTCGGCGGACGCGCCCCGCGCTCCCGCTGGGGCTCCGGGGCGCTGCAGGAGATGGACCACCCGCCGCTGTTCGAGCCCATCACCAAGCTCGCCTTCACCGCGTCGGGTGCGGACTCCATCGGGCAGGACGTCGAGATGGCCTTCAGGACCGCCCTGGCCCCGCACCGCGGCCCGGTGTTCCTGGACGTCTACATGGACGACCTGTTCTCCCCGTCGCCCGAGTACGTCTCGGAGACGCTGACCCCGTCGCCCCTTGAGCCCGACTCCGAGGCACTCGCCGGCATCGCGCGGCTGCTCGCCGAGGCCGAGCGCCCGGTGCTCGTGCTCGGCTCGGACGTCTGGATGGACCGCGCCGAGGAGGCCGCGCGCGACTTCGCCGAGGAGTGGCGGCTGCCCGTCGTCCCGAACGGCCAGGGCCGGGGCATCCTGCCCTCGGGGCACGAGCTGCTGGTCACCCGCGCCCGGGGCGTCGCCTTCGGCCAGGCCGACCTCGTCATCGTGGTCGGCACCCCGCTCGACTTCCGGCTCGCGTACGGCTGGTTCGGCGGCAAGGAGGGCGCGCCGCTCGCCAGGGTCGTCCACATCGCCGACGCGCCCTCCCAGCTCGCGACGCACACCGGCCTGTCCGGCTCGGCCGCCGGCGACCTGTCGGTCATCTTCTGGGGCCTGTCGGCCGCCTGCGGGGCCGCCGGGGTGAACCCCAAGGCGTACGAGCCGTGGGTGAGCAGGCTGAGCGAGGCCACGGCGGCGGCGATCGCCGGGGACGCCCCCCTGCTGGAGTCGGACGCCGACCCGATCCACCCGATGCGCATCTATGGCGAGCTGAACAAGGTGCTCGCCGACGACGCGGTCGTCATCGGCGACGGCGGCGACTTCGTCTCCTACGCCGGCAAGTACGTCGAGCCGCGCAGGCCCGGCAACTGGCTCGACCCCGGCCCGTACGGCTGTCTCGGCACCGGGCTCGGCTATTCCATCGCGGCGCGTCTCGCGCGGCCGTCGTCGCAGGTCGTGCTGCTTCTCGGCGACGGCGCGGCGGGCTTTTCGCTGATGGACGTCGACACACTGGTCCGCCATCGCCTGCCGGTCGTCATGATCTGCGGCAACAACGGCATGTGGGGCCTGGAGAAGCACCCCATGCAGATGCTGTACGGCTACGACGTGGCGGCCGAGCTCCAGCCGCAGTGCCGTTACGACCAGGTCGTCACCGCGCTCGGCGGCGGCGGGGAGCTCGTCACGTCGCCGGACGAGATCGGCCCGGCGCTGCGCCGCGCCTTCGACTCCGGTGTGCCCTATCTGGTGAACATCGCCACCGACCCGGAGATCGCCTACCCGCGCAACACGACCGGGGTGTGACGAGCAGGGTGTGACGACCGGTGCGTGACGACCGGTGCGTGACGACCGGTGCGTGACGAGCAGAGTGTGACGAGCAGGGTGTGACCACCGGCGGAGCCCCGCGTACGTCCGTCGCGCGGGGCTCCCGTCCGGCCTGTCTCAGGACGCCGCGGGAGAGCGGCTCCCGGCCGCGGTGGGCGACGGGCTGGGCGAGGGAGACGGGCAGTCCTTCTTCACGGTGAACGTGACCGCCGTGCCCTCCTTGACCATCGTGTTCGCGGCCGGCTTCTGGCTGACGACCGTTCCCTTGCAGTCCCCCTCGCCGTCATAGGCGGGCTTCGGGCTGAGGCCCAGCATGTTGAGCCGCGCCAGCGCGGAGCTCTCGGCCAGGCCCTTGAGATCGGGCACCTTGACCAGACCCGTCGTCGGGCTCGGCGAGGGCGTCGGGGAGGCGGTGGGGCTCGGCGTCGGGCTGGGAGTCGGGCTCGGCGTGGGGCTCGGCCTCCTCGTCCTGGGGGACGGGCTCGGCTGCGTCACCGGCACCTCGCGGGACGGCCTCGCGGAGGGCCGCGTGCCGCGGGTCCGTGACGGAGTCGGGGACGGGTCGGTGGTGGCCACCGTCAGGGACGGCGCGGGCGACTCGGTGACGCCCGACCCGGCCGAGGCCATGTTGATGCCGAGGACGGCCAGACCGCCGACGACGGCGAACGCGGCCACCCCGGCCGCGACGGGCAGCCCCTTGCCGCCCTTGGACCGCTGCGCCGCGCGCCGCGCCGTACGGGAACCCTGCTGCTGCGGAGAGGAGACGGTCGTCGGCGGCACGGCCGGGGCGTCGTTCCACGACTCCCGGGTGACGCGATAGGTGGCGCCGGCGGCCGGCACGGCCTCCGGCCCGCCCTGGTAGGGATGTGCCTGGGTGGCCGCGCCCGTGGGCGGAGGCACGGCCCCCATGCCCGTGGAGGCCGGGGCCCCCGTGACGCTCTGCGGGCCGTATCCCCCTCCGGCGAGACCCTGCGGGCCATAGCCGGGCGCGGCGTCCGGGAGCGCGGCGCCCGGAGGCAGCACCGACTGCCGGGCGGCCTGGCTCATCGCGGCGGCGGACGGCCAGCGGCGCGCCGGATCCTTCGACATGGCCCGTTCGACGATGGCCCGGACGGCGGGCGGCACGTCCGGCGGCAGCGGCGGCGGCTCCTCGCGGATGTGCTTGAGCGCGATCGCCACAGGCGATTCGCCGTCGAAGGGACGCTGCCCGGCCAGGCACTCGTACGCCACCACGCCCAGCGCGTAGATGTCCACGGCGGGTGTGACCGGGGCGCCCTCGGCCTGCTCGGGCGCGCAGTAGGCCGCGGTGCCGAGCACCATTCCGGCGTCGGTGAGGCGGCTGCCCTGGTCGGCGCGGGCGATGCCGAAGTCGGTCAGCACCAGCGTGCCGTCGGACCGCACCAGCAGGTTGCCCGGTTTGATGTCACGGTGCACGATCCCCCGCTCGTGCACGGCCTGGAGGGCGGAGGCGGCCTGCGCGATGAGCTCCATCGCGGGCTCGGCGCCGATGCGGCCGAGGCGCATCAGCAGTCGGTCGAGCGGCTCGCCGTCGACGAACCGCATGACGAGGTACGCGGTGGAGCCGTCGCCGGGGACCTCGGTGACCCCGTAGTCGTAGACGTCGACGACACCGGGGTGGTTGATGGTCGCCATCGCGCGGGCCTCGCCCTGGAAGCGGACGGCGAATCCGGGGTCGTCGAGACGACCGGGGAGAAGCACCTTGACGGCGACGGTGCGCGCGAGGACGGTGTCCTCACCACGCCATACCTCGCCCATGCCCCCGGCGCCGAGCCGGGCGTCCAACCGGTAACGCCCAGCCAGGGTCATGCCTTGGGCCACCATTTGCGCCCCGTACCCCCTAAGTCAATCGACCCCCGAAGGTGTCCAACAAAGCAGGTTCGTGTCGCGGGTTGATAACGACAACTTCACGGAACCCTGTACGCGTAAGGGATCCAGGCTCGGGGGATCGAAGGTCGAGCCTACCTGTTACCCGCCCGTACTACCGTGCACCGAGCACCGTGCCGTCCAGTTCCTGGGCGTGACCTGGACGACCATGCGGCGGCGGCAGTGCGGGCAGTAACGCGGTGGCTCCATCACCCTGGCGGCCAGACAGGCCGCGTGATCACCGTTGCCTGCCGGACGGCCGCAGTGATCGCAGTAGAGGTCCACAGTGCACCACCTTAACCGCTACCGCCTCCGACGTCCGGAAAGCACATGGAGTCCCCGCCGCCTTCTAAGACGCTCCGCGGTCCCGATTAGTTGCCTGCGGCCTCCGCGGGCACCGGGGAACGACCACCCAATAGGCTGACCCGCATGAGTGTTGCTCCAGGCCTGCGCGCCGAGGTCCTCATCATGGTGGAGCGCTCGGACACGGCGATCCGGGTCGGCAGCGGCGACGTGCCGGTGCTGGGCACGCCGCGGCTGCTGTCGTTCGCCGAGGGAGCCACGGTCAAGGCCGTCCAGCATCACCTGGAGCCGGGGCAGACCACGGTGGGGACCAGGGTGCTGATCGAGCATCGGCTGCCCAGCCCGGTCGGGATGCACGTCGAGATCAGCGTCGAGCTCACGGAGGTGGACGGCAGGCGCCTCGTCTTCGCCGTCAGGGCCGTCGACAAGACCGGCGCCCTGGTCGCCACGGGCACGATCGAGCGGGTCGTCGTCGACCGGGAACGGTTCCTCTCCCGCCTCTGAACGTCCCGCCTCCGAGCACCCGCCTCCGAGCACCCGCCTCCGAGCACCCGTCTCTGAGCGCCCGTCTCCGAACGTCCCGTCTCCGGACTCCCGGCACCGGCGGTCCGGCCGGCCCGCGCTACTCGATGACGGCGATGAGGTCTCCCTCCTGGACGACGTCACCCTCCTTCACGTGGAGCTTCGAGACGGTCCCGGCGTCCTCGGCGACGACGGGGATCTCCATCTTCATCGACTCCAGAATCACCAGGGTGTCGCCCTCTTCGACGACCCCACCCTCGCTCACGAGGATCTTCCAGACGTTCGCCACCATCTCGGCGCGCACCTCGGCCACCCGGGCACTCCCCTCAACGTAATTCAGCAGATCAGGCTTTTCTCATCCGGGAGACCAGCCCGGTGTCATAGTTCCCGCTCACGAACTCGGGATGGTCGAGCAACTCGGCGCAGAACGGCAGGTTGTTCTTCGGGCCCTCGACACGGAACGCGGCGACGGCCTCCCGGCCCCGCTCCAGCGCCTCCTCGCGGGTGGCGCCGACGACACAGAGCTTGGCCATCAGCGGATCGTAGAACGGCGTGACGGTGTTGCCCGCCGCGTATCCCGAGTCGATGCGCACTCCCTCACCTGCCGGCTCCTCCCAAACGCCGATCTTGCCAGGACCCGGCAGGAACCTGCGGGGGTCCTCGGCGTAGACGCGGAACTCTATCGCGTGGCCGTTAACGCGAGGTTCCAGGGAGTAGGTCTCGCCGGCCGCGATCCGGATCTGGTGCTCCACGAGGTCGAGACCGGTGACCAGTTCGGTGACGGGGTGCTCCACCTGGAGCCGGGTGTTCATCTCCAGGAAGACGAAGTCCTGGGCGTCCGCGTCCACCAGGCACTCCACCGTGCCCGCGCCGCGGTAGGCCACGGCCTCTCCCGCCCGTACGGCCGCCGCGAGCATCCGCTCGCGCAGCTCGGGGGACACGCCGGGGGACGGGCTCTCCTCCACGACCTTCTGGTGACGCCGCTGGACGGAGCAGTCACGCTCGCCCAGGGCGACCACGGTGCCGTCGGCGAGACCGAGGATCTGCACCTCGACGTGCCTGGCCCGCTCGATGTAGCGCTCGAGCAGGATGGCCGGCTCACCGCCGAAACGGGCCGCCGCCCGGGTGGCCTGCTCGAACGCCTTGGCCAGCGACTCGGCGTCGCGCGCCACGCCCATGCCGATCCCGCCGCCCCCGCCGGCCGCCTTCACCATCACGGGGAACCCGATCTCCTCGGCGGCCCGCTCGGCCTGCGCGAGGTCGGAGACCGGCTCCCTGGTGCCGGCGGCGACCGGCACGCCCGCGGACTCCATCAGGTTGCGGGCGTTGATCTTGTCGCCCATCCGCTCGATGGCCTTCGGGTCCGGGCCGATCCAGGCGAGACCGGCGTCGATCACCGCACGGGCGAACGCGGCGTTCTCCGCGAGGAACCCGTATCCGGGGTGAATCGCCTGCGCTCCCGTCGTACGGGCGGCCTGGAGGACCTTGTCGACGTCGAGGTAGCTCTGGGCCGGGTTCGCGGGGCCGAGCAGCACGGCGTCGTCGGCCTCACGCACGAACGGCAGGTCGGCGTCCGCCTCGGAGTGGACCGCGATGGCGCGCAGCCCCATACCCCGCACCGTACGGATGATCCGGCGGGCGATTTCACCACGATTGGCGACGAGAACTGAGTCGAACACGCACCCAACTCTAGGGTGATCCCCCGCTCCGTCCCCCCGCCCCTTCCGACTGAACGCGGGGGCCGAATCTGTAGGGTCGCCACAACAACGACGGGCCCGGCGTGCCGTTGGAGACGTTCCGATGCTACGTCTGCTACAAGCGTGTGACGAGCACGAGCCGGTCGACGACGCGCGCCATCGCCTCCACCACGCCGGGGTCGTAGGCCGTTCCCCCGTCGAGGCGCAGCCGCTCCAGCGCCGCCGCCGCGCGGTCCCTGTCGGTCGATCCGCCCACGAGGTCGTCGTACGCGTTGGCGGCCTTGATGATGCGGCTGGCGATGGGCGGCGACTCGCCGAGGGTCTCGCACTGCCGCCTGACGATCTCCGCGACGCTGTGGAGGACGCCGGTCTTCCTGATCACCTCGGCGCCCAGCTCGGCGATCTGCCGCGCCTGCGCGGGGTCGGCCAGCACGGTCGCGCCTCCGGGGATGGGGTCGCGCAGCGACAACTGGCCGATGTCGTGCATGAGCGCGGCGTATTCCAGCTCCAGCAACTGCGGCTCGGCCATGCCCAGCTCCCGGCCGATGGCCACGGAAAGCTGGCTGACGCGGCGCGAGTGGCCCGGCTCGACATAGCCGCCGACCTCGGTGACCCGGCTCAGCGCGCGCACGGTCTGCAGGTAGGTCGCCCGGATGCCGGCGTACTTGCGGAACGCCACCTGCGTGACGAGGAGCGGCGCGGCGAACGCGGGCAGCGCGGTCATGTCCATGCTGTGCGAGGCGAGCGCGAGCAGGATGCCCGAGGCCGCGACGGCGGCGCCGAGCGGCGCGCCCATCCTGATCTCGTCCCGTACGGCCACGCCGAACGCGGTCCTGACCTGGTCGGCACGGAGCATGGCCGCGATCACCACGTCGGCCGCGAGCATGACCGTGACGAGCACGGCCATCACGCCGAGCGCAGGCCACCAGTTGCCGTGCCGGTCGGTGTCCCGCGCGAGCTCCCCCAGCGGGCCGCTGAGCGGCCGGTAGGCGAAGGCGAGCAACGACCCGGCGAGCAGCCGCCGGGCCATCGCGTCGAGACGCGGCGGCCTGCCGACCGCCAGATGCGGCAGCCCGCCCGCGATCATGCCGACCGCCATCACCGCCACGACCTGCAGGGCCGAGTGGTTCGCCGGCCGGCCGCCGACGTCGAGCAGCAGGGCGTATCCGAGGGAGGCGGCGGTGGAGATCGGGGCGACCTCGCGGTTGCCCGGCATCGTGAGCCGGGCCAGCTCTCCGGCCGCGATGAGCGCGCCGAAGCCGATGGCGACCCGCGCGTCGGTCAGGCCCACCGCGGCGGTGTGGGCGATCCCGGCCACGGTCAGCATCCCGGCGGCGCAGATGAGCAGGAGCTGGCCGGAGTCGAGCCCCACCGGCCTGGCCGTCAGCCGACGCTCTCTCACCGCTCCGACACCACCTGGATGGGCGTCGTCGGGTCGTCGTGGTCCTTCACGGTGGTCTCCACGGCGGTGTCGTCCATGGGTGCGGGCACCGGCTGCGCCAGGTCCCAGCCGTGCCGGTCGAGCGCCTTGACGAACGCGCACACCATGTCGGGGTCGAACTGGGTCCCGGCGTTCTTGCGCAGCTCCGCCACCGCGAACTCGATCGACTTGGCCTTGCGATAGGAGCGGTCGGAGGTCATGGAGTCGAACGCGTCGGCCACCGCGATGATCCGGGCGAACTCGGGGATCTCCGAGCCGGCCAGGCCCATCGGATAGCCCTTGCCGTCATGTCGTTCATGGTGGTGCATGATCCCGGCGAACGCCTCGTCGAGGAAGTCGATGCCCCGCACGATCTCCAGCCCGCGCATCGGGTGAAGCTGGATCGCGGCGTACTCCTCCTCGGTCAGGCGGCCGTCCTTCTGCAGCACCTTGGTCGGCACGCCGAGTTTGCCCACGTCGTGGAGCATGCCCGCGTATCGGATCGCGCGCAGCCGCTCGGTGCCCATCCCGATCTCCTCGGCGATCATGGACGACGCCGCGGAGACCCGCGTGCAGTGCCCGCGCGTGTAGTAGTCCTTGGTCTCCACCGCCTGGCACAGCGCCGCGATGGTCGCGTCGTATGCCCGCTGCTCGGCGTGGTAGTGCCCCAGCGCCCACCGGGCCACGAACAGCGGCAGCAGCACGAGCACGGCCGAGATCGACTGCACCGTCGACCACAGGGCCGCGATCAGCAGGCCGAAGGTGGCGAAGCCGACGTAGGAGCCAAGGAACTGCACCGTCGCGCGGAACGACACCTGGTCTCTGTGCACCCCCGACGCCAGCCGCAAAATGACCGCGGTCAGTGCGAAGTTGACGGCCACGAAGACCATCGCCGCCGCGGCGTACGGCACGAGGATGCCCGGGAAGTCGGAAGGCTCGGGCAGCGCGGCCCGTCCCCCCGCGCTCTCGTAAGCCCACCCGGCGGCGTACCCGCACAGGGCGTACTGCGCGCCGTTGAACAGCCGTTTCACCATCGGCAGGCCGGGGCGCACGCTCACGACGGCGGCCAGCCCCACCAGCGCCGCGCCCACCGGGCCGACCAGCACCACGGCGGCCAGCGCGGCGGAGAAGCTCACCGACATCGCGACGTTCGGCACGTTGAGCAGCGTCGGCACCGACTCGCAGAGCAGGAAGAGCAGCGCCAGAACGAGAAGCGCCGACCAGTCCTCCGCCACGAGCCCGTGATGCGAGAGGAGACCGCGCGTGATCACCAGACCCGCGGTTCCGACGAGTGCGACGAAGTAGACCCTGGCGGGCCACGGCAGTTCCCGCATGGCGGCCACCTTGACTGCGGTTCGGACCCGTGGGCCGGTCCTGCCGGACCGGCCCACGGGCAGTGACTACGTCCAGGAGATCCCCGGGGTGCCGGCCGCGAGACCGGCCAGAGCCACCACCGGAGTGAGCAGCGCCAGCGCCACTATCAGCCTGACGACGGTCTTCCCAAGCATTGCGCCGCCTCCACGTCGATGTCGCACTCAGGCTACAGAAGGGCCGACCGCCACTCCGGGATGTCGCGACCATCGCAGCCAAACCGTAACCAAGCCATCACACCGCGTGCAATTGCACCGGTATGTCGGTGCCGTTTCAGGGGGTCAACCGGGCCATCAGCCTATGGACGCCGCATCCGCCACGTGCCCTCCCGGTAGGCGGTGGTCAGGGCCTTCCCGACGTACGAGCGGGTCCGGACCGTGCCGTTCGTCGTCGTGACGCAGGAGTTCGCCTCCTCGGCGCTGCCCACCCACAGCGCCGAGCCGTCGGCGTACGCGAACCGGACCAGGTAGTTCGTCATCGGCCCGCCCATCTGCGTGCACACACCATCGGCCCTGCCGGTGGTCACCGGCAGGTACGCGAGGTCGCGGGCCATCACCGCCGCCTGGTCCGTCAGCGTCCGCGACCCGCCGAGCCGTTCGCCGCCCGGGTCGGTGTTGACGCCGGGATAGGCGCAGATCAGCGCGCGAACCGGCGCGCCGGGCACCAGCGACTCGTCCGCGCCGTCCACGTCCACGGCGTCCGGCACCCAGGCGCCGATGCCCTCCCCGCCCCAGCGCTGCGGGCACGCGTCGGGCACCGCCTTCGGCTCCGGAGCGCACCCGGCCAGTACGGCTCCCGCGCACAGGGCGGCGGCCATGAAGATCGAACGCACACGCATACGGATCAGACGTCCCGTCATGCCCGGCCGGTTCACCGCCGGTGGTGGCCGAAGCCGGTCAGACGAGCGCCTGGCGGGCCCATTCGACGGTGGCCTTGAGGCCCGTGGGCAGGTCGTGCCGGGGACGCCAGCCGAGGGCCTCGTACGCCGGAGCGGGATCGACGGCCATCGCGGGCAGGTCGCCCAGGCGAGGCGGCTCGAAGCCCGGCTCGTCGGGCGCACCGGCCGCCGCGGCGATCAGGCGGTGCAACTCGCGGTCGGTGGTCTGGACGCCGGTGCCGAGGTTGACCCGGCGCCCGTCGCCCCGGGGCCCGCAGGCGCGGGCGAAGCCGTCCACCACGTCCTCCACGAAGACGTAGTCGCGCGTCTGGGAGCCGTCGCCGAACACGACCGTCGGCTTTCCCGCGAGCAGGGCGTCGGTGAAGATGGCGACCACCCCGGCCTCGCCCTCGGGCGACTGGCGCGGCCCGTAGACGTTCGACAGCACGAGCGTGGTGTATTCGAGCCCGTACAGCGCCCGATAGGTGGCGAGGTACAGCTCACCGCCGAGCTTGGAGGCGGCGTACGGCGAGCGGGGATCGGTGTGGGCGTCGCCGGGCACCGGGATCACGGCCGGCCTGCCGTAGACGGCGACGGAGGAGGCGTAGACGATCTTGCGAGCGCCGGCGCGGCGGGCGGCCTCCAGGACGTTCACCGTGCCCTCGATGTTGACCCTGGCGTCGGTCACCGGGTCGGCCACGCTCCTGCGCACGCTGATCTGCGCGGCGAGGTGACAGACGACCTCCGGCCGCCAGCGCTCCGCGAGCTCGGCGAGCGCGGGGTCGCGCACGTCCATGACGTGCAGGGGGGCGTCGGGGTTGCGCACGTTGCCGGACGACAGGTCGTCCACCACCGCGACCTCGTGGCCGTCCGCCAACAGCCGATCGACGAGGGTGGAACCGATGAACCCCGCCCCGCCCGTGACCAGTGCCCGCATGTCCCCGTCCTTCCCCCGGCTGTAACGGAAGATCCTAACGAGCATTGCCCCGGCACGGCCCGGTCACGCCCCCACGGTGGAGGCACGCCCGGCGGCGGCAGGGCACGGCGCGAAGACGCGCGGCCTCAGCCTCCCACAATCGGCGGACGAGCCCCGGACCGGTCCTGGACTACTCCGCCATCTGGGCGCGTACCTGCTCGATCCGGGTGAGCACCTTGCTGCGCAGGTCGTGCGGGACGGGGTCGCACCCGCAGTGCTTGGCGACGAGCCGCTTGACGGCCTCCTCGAGCCCGTACTCCTCCAGGCAGGGAGAGCACTCGTCGAGATGCTGCCTGATCTTGGCGATGCGGTCGCTGTCCAGCTCACCGTCCAGGTAGGTGTACACCCGGTCGAGCACCTCGCTACACGGGGTGTCGTGGTGTTTCCCGCAGCTCATCGCTCCTCCTCGCCAAGCGTCCCGCCGAGACCCGCGCCGCGGGAGTCCGACCGCACGAGGCCGCGCTCGCGCGCGTAGTCCTCAAGCTGGTTGCGCAGCTGCCGGCGGCCACGGTGAAGGCGCGACATCACGGTCCCGATGGGCGTGCCCATGATGTCGGCGATCTCCTTGTACGGGAAGCCCTCGACGTCCGCCAAATAGACGGCGATGCGGAACTCCTCGGGGAGCGCGGCGAGAGCGTCCTTCACGTCACTGTCGGGAAGGTGCTCCAGCGCCTCGATCTCGGCCGACTTCAGCCCGCTCGACGTGTGCGACTCCGCCCGCGCGAGCTGCCAGTCCTCGATCTCCTCGGTGCCCGCCTGCTTGGGCTCCCGCTGCTTCTTCCGGTAGCTGTTGATGAACGTGTTGGTGAGGATGCGGTAGAGCCAGGCCTTGAGGTTCGTCCCCTCCTGGAACTGGTGGAAGGAGGCGAACGCCTTGGCGAAGGTCTCCTGGAGAAGATCCTCCGCATCCGCTGCGTTTCGGGTCATCCGGAGCGCGGCCGAGTAGAGCTGATCGAGAAACGGCATGACGTCGCGCTCGAACCGCTCACTGCGCTGCTCCAGAGTCTCCTCGGCTGTCTTGGAGACCGGACCCACCCCCTTCAGGACACCGTACCCAGCCGAGGATACCGGCCCGGCAACGTCGAGCCCGTCGAGGCCTTCTGGCAGCACCAACGTCTTCATGCACAACTGCAACAGGGCGGGCGTAGAGTCTGTTCCCGGTGCAGATTGAGGTGACGAACGACCCGGTGCGGGGAAAAAAGTAAGCACCGGCTTGGTAGCCCGGAAACCGAGTTTCGCTGCCGCACGCCCATGCGCGGGGCAGCCAGAGTCCAGGAGTCGCTCGTGCTGCCTATACCGGCCAACGAACTCAACGGCTCGGGCACGCTCGGACCGTACTGGACCTTTTATCATGCGGTGGTCGCCGAACAGCTGCGCCAGTGGTTGCCCGGCCGTCCGTCTCTGCTGCTGGATCTGTCCGGCGGACGGGGGCGGTGGCCGGCCCAGGCCGCGCGCGGCGGACACCGGGTGATCGAGGTCATGGACTTCCGCAGGCCGGCGGAACCGTGGTTGCGTGACGCCTCCGAGCGAATACAGAAGGTGCGCGCCGACAACCTGGGCTTCCTGCCCGACGGCAGCGTGGACGGCGTGATCGCCGAGGAGCGCGCGCTGTCGGTCGAGATCATGGCCGAGTCCGTCATCGAGGACGTGGCCCGGGTGCTGCGGCCCGGCGGGCGCGCGCTGCTGTGCGTCGACTCACTGGTCCTCGGCATGGCGATCCTGGCCGAGCAGAACTACTGGGCGCACCTGTGCCAGACGGGCGAGGTCATGCTCATCCCCTGGCCCGACGGCAGCATCACCCGATGCTTCACCAGCCAGCAGATCCGCGAGCTGATCACCGGCGCCGGCCTGGAGGTGGAGTGGGTGCGCCCGCGCACCGTGCTGTCCCCCTCCACCGTCGACCACGTGCTGAGCGGCGAGAGCAAGTCGCTGTCCTGGCTGGTCCGCACCGAGCTGGAGACCCAGGCCGACGGCGACGACACCGTCGGCATCCACCTGGTGGCCAGCGCCCGCAAGCCCCTGTGAACGCCCGCCCGGACGCCCGCCCGGGCGGGTGTCCGGGAGAGCGTCCGGGCGTTGTCCTGGCCGTGTTCGGGCAGGCGCCGGCCGGTCACCGGCGGCGCTCGGCCCGCGACTGGCACTGCACGCAGCGGGCCGCCTCGGGGCGGGCCTCCAGCCTGCCCTCGGGCACGAGCGTGCCGCAGTCGACGCAGCGGCCGTAGCCGCCGTCGTCCAGCCTGCGCAGCGCGGCCAGCACGGCCGTACGCTGCCGGGAGGCGGCGTCGAGCATGGCCCGGGTCCGGTCGGCGTCGGTGAGGTCGGCTCCCGCGTCGGCGAGCGATCTGTCGTGTCCGGCGGCCGGATCCCCACGCAGCACGCTGATCGACCGGTCGAGCTCGGCGAGCATGCTTTCCAGGCGCATACGCGCGGTCGCGACGTCCACGAATCCGCACCTCCGGGAGTGGGGGAGTCACCCGTCCAGGAGCCCCCGGTCTCCTGGAAGGTCCGCGGCCGATCACCTTCCGTGCGGCCGCTTTCTCGAACGGATGCCCACTTCGCGCGCCGCTTACACCCCTGACCTGCCCACCGTCCGCCGGCGCGGGTAGGGGTCGTACGTCAGAACAGGCGCGGGACGTCGTCGCCTTCGAGGGGCTCGATCAGCTCGGGACCGTTGTGGCGGACGCTGTTCACGGCGTCGGAGACGGCGTACGCCTCCAGCCGGTCCGGGCCGGCCGGGACGAGCAGGCCGGTGGGGTCGGTCACGCGCGGGTCGAGCCACTCCGTCCAGCGGTCGCGCTCGACCATCATCGGCATCCGGTCGTGGATGCGGCCCAGCTTGTCCGTCGCCGTGGTGGTGATCACCGTGCAGGTGCACAGCCACTTCAGCGGGTCGTCGTCCGGCCGGGTGGGGTCCTTCCAGAACTCGTACAGGCCCGCCATCGCGAGCACGCCGCCGTCGGCGGGGTGGATGAAGAACGGCTGCTTCTTCTTCCCTTCCAGCGGCATCCACTCGTAGTAGCCGTCCGCCGGGATCAGGCAGCGCCGCGACTTCAGCGCCCTGCGGTAGGACGGCTTCTCCGCCACGGTCTCCACCCTGGCGTTGATCATCCGCGCGCCCACGGACGGGTCCTTGGCCCAGCTCGGCACGAGCCCCCACCGGACCACCCGGAGCTGCCTGACCGGCTCGTCGCCCGGGCGCTTGCCGCCGTCGTCCTTCGGCACCCGGCTCATGACCGCGTACACGTTCTTCGTGGGCGCGACGTTGTAGTCGGGCCGCAGCTCGCCGCCGGGCACCTGGTCGGGCACCCCGTCCAGCTCGACCTGGAACTCCTCCAGCAACTCCTGCTTCTTGCGCGCAGACGCGTACCTCCCGCACATGCTCCCAAGACTGCCACTCGGGCGGGCCGCCCGCGCTCTCGCGACAGTGCGGAGGAGCGTGCGCGACTAAGCTTGCGGCATGGCCTCTCCGCAGTCCGCGTCCGGCGGCGCCGAGCCGCACGCCGTCCACCAGAACGCCGCCGCGCCGCTCTGGCCCGCTCCGGTGGCCGCCGAGCCGGTCCGTGCGACGGTCCGCCTGCCCGGCTCGAAGTCGGTGACAAACCGGGCGCTGCTGCTCGCCGCGCTGGCCGACGCCCCCGGCACCGTACGGCTCGCGCTGCGCAGCCGCGACGCCGACCTGATGGCGGCCGCGCTGCGCTCGCTCGGCGCCGAGATGACGCCGTCCAACGAGAGCGCCGACAGCGTGGACTGGTCGGTGACCCCACATCCCGTACGCGGCGGGGCATCGGTGGACGTCGGGCTGGCCGGGACCGTGATGCGGTTCGTGCCCCCGGTCGCCGCGCTGGCCGACGGGCCGGTCTTCTTCGACGGCGACGAGCACGCGCGCAAGCGGCCGATGGGCCCGATCCTGGGCGCGCTGCGCGCGCTCGGCGCGTCGGTGGACAACGACGCGCTGCCGTTCACGATCCGCGGGCCGATCCCCGGCGGCGAGGTCACCCTCGACGCGTCGTCCTCCTCGCAGATGGTCAGCGGCCTGCTGCTGGCCGCCGCGCGCTTCGAGAAGGGCGTGACGGTGCGGCACGACGGCCCGCCCGTCCCGTCGATGCCGCACATCGAGATGACCGTGCAGATGCTGCGTCAGGCCGGGGTCGAGGTGGACGACTCCGAGCGCGACGTGTGGCGGGTGCAGCCCGGCCCGATCCGGGCCAGGGACGTCACGGTCGAGCCCGACCTGTCGAACGCCGCTCCCTTCCTCGCGGCGGCCCTGGTCACCGGCGGCTCGGTCATCGTGCCCGACTGGCCGGAGGAGACGACGCAGGGCGGCGACGCGCTTCGCGGGCTGCTCGCCGAGATGGGCGCACGGGTCGAGCGGGTGCCGGAGGGCCTGCGGGTCACCGGCGAGGGCGGGGTGCACGGCATCGACGCCGACCTGCACGACGTCAGCGAGCTCACCCCCACGATCGCCGCGCTCGCCGCGCTGGCCGACGGCCCGTCCCGCATCCGCGGTGTGGCGCACATCCGGGGGCACGAGACCGACCGGATCACCGCCCTCGCCACGGAGATCAACCGGCTGGGCGGCGACGCCCGGGAGACCGACGACGGCCTGGAGATCCACCCCCGGCCGCTGAGCGGCGGCGTCTTCCACTCCTACGCCGACCACCGCATGGCCACGGCGGGCGCGGTCATCGGCCTGGTCGTGCCGGGCGTCGAGGTCGAGGACATCGCGACGACGGCCAAGACACTGCCCGAGTTCCCCCGCATGTGGGCCACGATGCTGGGCGGCGCACCGGGCGAGGAGACGGCAATGAACCGCGGGCCGATGCCTGCCGGGCGATCGGGGCGCGGGCACTGAGAAAGCGGCAATACGACGAGGACGACGTCAGGGTCCGGCCGGGCAAGGGCTCACGGCCGCGGACCCGGATCCGGCCTGCCCACAGCGAGGCCGTCGAGGGCTTCGTGGTGGCCGTCGACCGCGGGCGTTACACCTGCCTGGTCGGCGAGGGCGTCCCCCGCGCCACGACGCCGAAGAAGCGGCGGGGCGAGCGCACCCTCGTCGTGGCCATGAAGGCACGTGAACTCGGCCGCAAGGGCATCGTGGTGGGCGACCGCGTGGCGCTGGTGGGCGACGTGACCGGGCAGCCCGACACGCTGGCGCGCATCGTCCGCGTGGAGGAGCGCACCTCGATGCTGCGCCGCAGCGCCGACGACGTGGACGACATCGAGCGCCCCATCGTCGCCAACGCCGACCAGCTGGTCATCGTCACCGCGCTCGCCGATCCCCCGCCGCGCCCCCGGATGATCGACCGGATGCTCGTCGCGGCCTACGACGCCGACATCGAGCCGCTGCTCTGTCTCACCAAGGCCGATCTGGCCCCCGCCGACGACCTCGTCGCGATGTACGAGCCCCTCGGCGTGCCGTACGTGGTCGTGCGCAAGGGCGGCCCGGTCGACGACCTGGCCGAGGCGCTCGCCGACCGGATCAGCGTGCTGGTCGGCCACTCCGGGGTCGGCAAGTCGACCCTGGTCAACGAGCTGGTGCCGCACGCCCGCCGGGCCGTGTCCCACGTGAACGCCGTGACCGGCCGCGGCAGGCACACCTCCACCTCGGCGGTCGCCCTGGAGCTGCCGGGAGGCGGCTGGATCATCGACACCCCCGGGGTGCGCAGCTTCGGGCTCGCCCACATCTCGGTGGAGACCGTGCTCGCCGCCTTCCCCGACCTGGTGGACGCCACGACCGAATGCCCCAAGGGCTGCACCCACCTCGGCGACGACGACTGCGCTCTCGACCGCTACGTCGCGGAGGGGCACGCGGATCCCGCACGCCTGGAGTCCCTGCGGCGGCTGCTCGCCAGCCGCGAGGGCTCCGCCGACGACGACTAGCGACGACTAAGCGCTGAAGGCGAGCATCACGGCGAGTGCTCCGAGCATGCTGCCCATGGCGATCCGCTGGGCGCGCAGCCACGCAGGCCGGTGCCCCAGGAATCCCGCGACGCTTCCGGCGGCCAGCACGATCGAAAGGTTCACCGTCGCGGCCACCGCGATCTGGAAAAGGCCGAGAACGACGCCCTGAGCCAGCACGTTCCCCGCCCGGATATCGACGAACTGCGGAATCACGGAGATGTACAGAATGGCGATCTTCGGATTGAGCAGGTTCGTCATCAGTCCCATGGCGAAAAGCCGCGGCGGCGGGTCGTGCGGCACGTCGCGCACGGTGAACACCGAGGCGCCGCCGGGCCTGATCGTCTTCCACGCCAGCCACATCAGGTAGGCCGCTCCGGCCAGCCGTATCGCCGTGAGAAGCTGCGGGGCCGCGACGAACAGCGCGGCCAGGCCGAGATTCGTCGCCGTCAGATAGACGAGGAATCCCGCGACCACTCCGCTCAGTGAAATCACCCCGGCGCGGCGCCCCTGGCTGATGCTCCGCGACACGAGATACATCATGTTCGGGCCCGGAGAAAGCACCATTCCGAGCGCCACGGACACGACGCCCAGCACCGCGTGCGATTCGACCACGACGCCGCCCTTTCCTTTCAGGTCCTCTCAGCTCCTCTTCGTGCCGGTCCGGACGGCCTCATCAGGCTAATTCATGCCGAATAGTCAGTGCAATATTCAATATTGCTCTCGGAGCAATATTGTGTTTGGATCCCGTGGCAAGGAGAGGGGGCGGTGGTGGAGGACTACGCGGTGGTGGAGGACTATCGTGCGCTGGCCGACGAGATCGCCGCGGACATCGCGGCCGGACGGCTCAGGCCGGGAGACCGGCTGCCTCCGCAGCGGGACTACGCCCGGCGGCGCGGCATCGCCGGCTCCACGGCGGCACGCGTCTACGCGGAGCTGACCCGCCGCGGCCTCACGGTCGGCGAGATCGGCCGCGGCACCTTCGTACGCGCCTCCGCCCGGCGGCCCGGCACCGCCCTGGCCGAGCCGAGCGGCACCAGGATCGACCTCGAACTCAACCATTCCGTCATCCCCGAGCAGGCCCGCCTGCTCGCTGACGGCATCAGGCCACTCCTGCGCCCCGACGTGCTGGAGGAGTCCATGCGGCCGGTGGGCGCGGCGGGCACTCCCCACGCCCGCGAGGCCGTCGCCGGCCTGCTCGCCCGGGCCGGCTGGCGACCCGACCCGGCGCGGGTGCTCTTCGCCGGCAACGGCCGCCAGGCGATCGCGGCCGTCATCGCCGCGCTGGTCCCGCCGGGTGCGCGGCTGGGCGTCGAGGAGCTCACCTACCCGGTCGTGAAGACGATCGCCGCCCGGCTCGGGGTCACCCTCGCGCCCCTGCCGGTCGACGAGGCGGGCCTGGTGCCCGAGGCGGTGGAGGCCGCCGCCCGCAAGGCCCCGCTCCGCGCGGTCTACCTCCAGCCCACGCTGCACAACCCCTTGTCGTTCACCATGCCGGTCGGGCGCCGCGCCGAGCTCGCGGGCGTGCTCGCGCGGCTGGACGTGCCCGCGATCGAGGACGGCATCTGGTCGTTCCTCCGGGACGAGCCGCTCCCGCTGGCCGCAGTCGCGCCCGAGCGCACGATCCTCGTCGACAGCCTCTCCAAACGACTCGCGCCCGGGCTGACCATCGGATTCGCCGTCGTGCCCGAGACCGTCATGCCCGCCATGACCGCGGCGCTGCATTCGGGAGGCTCCGCGCCGCCGCGGTTCGCGCTGGAGGCGGCGGTGCGGCTCGCCGGTGACGGCATCCTGGAATCGCTGAGCCGGGGCAAACGGCGGGACGCCGAGGCCCGCCAGGAGATCGCGATGCGCCACCTGGGCGAGTTCGCCGTCCGGGGGGATCCGCGGTCCTACTTCTGCTGGTGGGAGCTTCCGCCGCCGTGGCGGGCCGACACGTTCGTGGCCGCCGCCGCCCGGCACGGCATCGCCGTCACACCGGCGGCGGCCTTCGCCGTCGGCGACAACCGCACCCCCAACGCCGTACGGCTCGGCCTGGCCTCGCCCCCGGCCGAGACGCTGGCACGCGCCCTGGGCACGCTCGCCGGGATCGCCCGGTCCGCGCCGGACGACCTGCTGGCCGAGTGAGGGATCAGGCCGTGCGGTTGGGGCGCAGGGTCCAGGAGACGGTCGTCTCCGCCACGACGACGTCGTCGGCGTTGCGGATCTCGACGGCCACCTCGAACTCGGGCCGCTCCCCCGCGTCCAGCCGGGCGACGACCGCCTCCCGCTCGGCCCGGAGGGTGGCGGCGGCGGTGACCTCGCCCATCGCGAGCTTGCGATAGCCGATCCTCGCCTCGGTCGCCAGCGGCACGGCCCGGGAGAGCTGGTCGCCGAAGACCGACAGCATGGCCGCGCCCGAGGCGGACTCGGCCAGCGTGAACAGGGCGCCTGCGTGCGGGCCGCCCACGTGGTTGTGCAGGTCTCCCCGGTCGGCCAGGCGGGCGACCGCCGTGCCGGAGCCGATCGAGTCGAACGTGATGCCGAGCAGCCGCGCGAACGGAACGCTGTCGAGCATGAAGGCGCCGATGTCCATGGCCGGGATGTTACTCGTTGGTACGGTTCGGAGTGATTCTTCCTCTGATGTCAGCAGGTCGCGGCACGATACGTTGGCCCTGTGACGGAGTACCGCGACGACCTGCACCTCGCGCATCTGCTGGCGGACGCCGCCGACGACATCACGATGCGCCGTTTCAAGGCCGTGGACCTCAAGGTCGACACCAAGCCCGACCTCACCCCGGTCAGCGACGCCGACCGGGCCGTGGAAGAGGCGATCCGCGGCACGCTGCGCCGTGCCAGGCCCCGCGACGCCGTCGTGGGCGAGGAGTTCGGGATGACCGGATATGGCATGCGCTCCTGGATCATCGATCCGATCGACGGCACGAAGAACTACGTACGCGGAGTGCCCGTGTGGGCCACGCTGATCGCGCTGATGGAGCATGGCAAGGTCGTCGTGGGCGTGGTCTCGGCCCCGGCGCTCGGCCGCCGCTGGTGGGCCGCCAAGGAGAGCGGCGCGTGGACCGGACGGAGCCTGAGCAAGGCCACCCGCTGCGAGGTGTCCTCGGTCGGCCGCCTCGACGACGCCTCCTTCTCCTTCTCCGACCTGGAGGAATGGGAGAAGGCCGGGCGGCTCGACCCGTTCCTCGACCTCACGAGGGAGTGCTGGCGCACACGTGGCTACGGCGACTTCTGGTCGCACATGATGGTCGCCGAGGGCTCGGTGGACATCTCCGCCGAGCCCGAGCTGTCCCCCTGGGACATGGCCGCTCTCACGATCATCGTCGAGGAGGCCGGCGGCTCCTGCACCTCGCTCGACGGCTCCCCGCCCCTCGACGGCGGCAACCTCGTCTGCACCAACGGCCTGCTCCACGGCGAGGTCCTCAAGCGCCTGTCCCCCCGCTGAGCCGTTTCCCGGCCTGCCGGATCCTTTCGCACCTCTTTGGGCAGTTCCGCCGTCGCCATGTCAGTTCCGGCGGGACTGCCCAAAAAAAATGCCTTTATAACAGGATATTTCAATGTAAACGGTGGTGAATTCCGGCCGGCTCGGCGCGAATTCGTGTTCCTCTTGTGACACCCGTACGGCCAACCGGCTTCTCGTGGATGGCGTCGAAATACCGGACGCGTAAGCGGCCTTTCCCAGCCCACGAATGGATAGAGCCGGAACACCGACGATGAGCGCACCAGCCAAGCCCAGAAAAGCGCAGGACGACCAGGGCGACAAGGAGCGGACGAACGCCCGGAAAATAGCGTGGATCAGCGGCATCCTGACCTTCGCCGGCACGCTCATCACCGCCGGGTCGGCGGTGGCGGTCGCCGTCATCACCTCCCCCGACACAGTGCGGGACGTCGTCGGCGACAGGATCGCGGTGACCCACACGGCCACGGCGACGGTCACCGCCACGGTCACTGTCAGCCCGCCGCCCCCTTCCTCGCAGGTGAACGCCACGGACGTCGCCACAGGAGCGAACGCCGCGACGTCCCTGGCCCGGCCGGACGCCGTCGACGTCGAGGGCTGCGGCCCGCCCGGAGGGTTCACCAACGACTGGCTCGACCGCTCGGTCGCCCTCGCGGGCTCGGACGAGCAGTTCAACGCCATAACGTGCCGCGTCGAAAAATCAGGCGCCGTGACCGGATATATCGATTACGTGGTGCCGCAGAACGCGACCACGTTCACCGCGAAAGCAGGAATCGACCGGGCGTCGCCCAACACGTCCGCGAGGGTACGGTTCTCCGTCGTCGACCTTTCCGACAACCTGCTCGCCCAACAGGTGGCGACGTATACGAACGCGGCGAGCATCACCGCCCGGGTCTCGGGAGTGCCGCGAATCCGCCTCAAGATGACGGTCGTCAAGAGCAGCGGCGTCTCCGGCTCCAACTTTTTCCGGTCCGCATGGATAAATCCCGCCTTCGGCTGAAAAAATCCCCTATGGCTGTCACAGCGCGAGGACGTCACCCGCGGCGGTGAGGAGGCTGCCGCGGTACGCCTCTCCGAACAGGCAGACGTGGACGGCGAGCGGGTGGAGCTGATGCAGGGGCACCCGCTCACGCCACCCGTCCGATAGCGGCGCCGCCTCGCGATAGGCGGCGAGGATCGTGTTTAGGTGCGGCGCCCCGAACAACGCCAGCATCGCGAGGTCGGTCTCCCGGTGGCCACCATGGGCGGCCGGGTCGACCAGCACGACCCCGTCCGCCGACCACAGCAGGTTTCCGCTCCACAGGTCGCCGTGGATCCGGCTCGGCGGCTCGGCCGGCCCGGCGATCTCCGCCACTCGCTCGCACGCCTCCTCGACCAGCTCCACGTCCGCGGCCGACAGCGCGCCCCGGTCGCGCGCGAGCCGTACGAACGGGAGCACGCGGCGCGAGACGTAGAACGACGGCCAGTCGGGCGCGGGCTCGTTGCCCATCGGCAGCTCGGCGATGTAGCCGGGCCAGGGGGCGCCGAAGCCGTCCGCCCCGGCGGCGTGCAGGGCGGCCAGCTCACGCCCGAATCGTTCGGCGGCCCCGGCCGTCGCGGGAGCGGTGTCGATCCACTCCAGCACCAGCGTGCCGCCGTCCGCGGCGATCACCTCGGGGACGACGACCGCTCCCGGCTCGGCCAGCCAGTGCAGCCCCGCCGCCTCGCTGCCGAGAACGGCGGACGCGTCCGGGCTTCTTTTGACGAACACCCTGCGGCCGTCGTCGAGCACGCCCTCGTGCAGCGTCCAGGCGTGGCCGCCGCCGAGATCCCTAGTGATCCTCAAGGTGCTTCGCCACCCCCTCGCAGGCGGCCTCGACCATCCGCAGCACCTCGACGAAGCCCTCGCGTCCGCCGTAGTAGGGGTCGGGCACCTCGGCGCCCTCGGGGGCGGCCGGGTCGAACGACCGCAGCAGCCGGATGTCGGCATCCGGCGGGGCGATCCGCCGCAGGGCACGCAGGTTGTCGTGGTCCATCACGAGGATCAGGTCACGCTCGGCGAACCACGCCCGGTCGAACTGGCGGGCCCGGTGGGACGAGCCGTCATAGCCGTGGTCGGCCAGCGTGGCCAGAGCCCGCTCGTCCATGGGCTCCCCGGCGTGCCAGCCGCCGGTGCCGGCGCTGTCCACCTCCGCGTCGAGCCCGCGTTCGGCCAGCGTACGGCGCAGCACGACCTCGGCCATCGGCGATCGGCAGATGTTCCCCATGCAGACCAGACATACACGCTTCATGAACTCCATCCTCTCCCATAACGCCCGTGACCTGCTCGTTATCTCTTCCGAGGCCGCACAAGAGCGACCGGGGGCGTTCACTGCCCGTTCACCTTTACCAGGGGTTTAAGTCACCTTGGCTCCCTACCGTCCCTCGTGTTGAGAAGACATGGGGAGGAAGACCGTGAAGTATGCAGGCCGGCTCGCCGCCGCCACTATCGTCGGCGTGCTCTCGCTCGCCGCATGCGGGACCGATGACAACACGAGCACCGCGGGGGGCACCTCCAGCGCCGCCGCCGCGCAGGGCGACGACACGCTGAAGGGCACCATCAACGCCGCCGGTTCCTCGGCCCAGGCGAACGCCATCGCGGAGTGGAAGAAGAACTTCCAGTCGTCGAACCCCGGCGTCAGCATCAACTACAACCCGAGCGGCTCCGGCGCCGGTGTCCAGGCGTTCATCCAGGGCACGGTGGCCTTCGCCGGCTCCGACTCGGCCCTGAACGACGAGAAGGGCGAGCCCGCCCAGGCCGACGCCCGCTGCAAGACCGGCAAGGCGATCAACCTGCCGATGGTGACCGGCCCGGTGGCCGTCGTTTACAACCTGCCGGGCGTGGACGGTCTCCAGCTCTCGCCGAAGACCATCGCCGGCATCTTCAACAGCAAGATCACCAAGTGGGACGACCCGGCCATCAAGGCCGACAACCCCGACGCCCAGCTGCCCTCGACCCCGATCCAGGCGTTCCACCGCTCGGACGAGTCCGGCACCAGCGACAACTTCACCAAGTTCCTGAAGGCCACCGCCGACGCCGGCTGGCCGTACGAGCCGGCCAAGGCGTGGCCGGCCGAGGCGCAGGGCCAGGGCGCCAAGGGCTCGGACGGCATCGCGTCCAGCATCAAGAGCACCGAGGGCGCGATCAGCTACGTCGAGCTGTCCTTCGCCGAGAACTCGCAGCTGCAGAAGGCCAAGGTCGCCAACGGCGCCGGCGAGTACGTCGAGCTCACGCCGGAGAGCGCGGGCAAGACCGTCGAGGCCGCCGAGATCGCGGGCACCGGCAACGACCTCAAACTCAAGATCGACTACGCCACCAAGGCCGCGGGCGCCTACCCGATCGTCCTCGTGACGTACGAGATCACCTGCGAGAAGGGCCTGTCGGCCGAGGACGCGACGCTGGTCAAGTCGTTCCTCACCTACACCTCCAGCGACGAGGGCCAGCAGGCGCTGACCGGCCTCGGCTACGCCCCGCTGCCGTCGAGCCTGCTCACGAAGGTCCGCACCGCTGTCGAGGCGATCTCCTAACAGATGGCGACATCAACCAGAAGCAGGAAGAGCGGGCCGGCCATGCGCCGGTCCGCCTTCCGGCGCAGCCGCGGTGACGGTCCGTTCCGCTTCGCCTCGACCGGGGCCGGGATCGTCCTTCTGGCGATCATGGCCGCGATCGGGGTGTTCCTGGTCGTCAAGGCCGTCCCCGCCCTTCAGGCGAACACGTCCCACTTCCTCACCGAGCTGACCTGGCAGCCGAACGCCACCCAGCCCGTCTTCGGCATCGGAGCGCTCGCCTTCGGCACCGTGCTGAGCTCGCTGCTCGCGCTGCTCATCGCCACCCCGGTGGCGGTGGGCGTCGCGTTGTTCATCTCGCACTACGCGCCGCGGCGGCTCGCCTCCGTCCTGGGCTACGTGGTGGACCTCCTCGCGGCGGTCCCCAGCGTGGTGTACGGCCTGTGGGGCGTCACCTTCCTCGTGCCGTTCATGCTCGGCCCGTCGAAGTTCCTCAACGACTACCTCGGCTGGTTCCCGCTCTTCGGCGGTGACACCGCGGTCGGCAAGAGCATGCTCACGGCGTCGCTCGTACTCGCGATCATGATCCTGCCGATCATCGCCGCGATCTCCCGCGAGGTCTTCCTGCAGGCCCCCAAGATGCAGGAAGAGGCGGCGCTCGCGCTCGGCGCGACGCGCTGGGAGATGATCAGGATGTCGGTCCTGCCGTTCGGCCGGCCCGGCGTCATCAGCGCCGCCATGCTCGGCCTCGGCCGCGCGATGGGCGAGACGATCGCGGTCGCGCTCATCTTCCCCGCCACGTTCAAGATCTCGTTCCAGATCCTCGGCCCGACCGGCAACAGCATCGCCGCCAACATCGCCAACGGCTTCGGCGAGGCGACCGAAGTGGGTCGCGGCGCGCTGATCGCCTCGGGTCTCGTCCTGTTCCTCATCACCCTGCTGGTGAACATGGCCGCCCGATTCGTCATCGCCCGCCGCAAGGAGTACGCGAGGGCCGCAGCGTGACAACCGTACAGACCGGAATCCAGCCCATCTCCGCGGCCCGGCGGGCCAAGGACCGCCTCGTCCAGGTGCTCGTCTACCTGGCGTTCGCGCTCGCGGTCATCCCGCTGCTGTCGGTGCTGTGGCTCGTCGTCAAGAACGGCATCGGCCGCTTCGACCTGGAGTTCCTCACCCACTCCATGCGCAACATCGGGGCGCGCGACGCGGGCGGCGGCGCCTACCACGCCATCGTCGGCACCCTCGAACAGGTCCTGCTGGCCTCGCTCATCGCGGTCCCGATCGGCCTGCTCACCGCCGTCTACCTCGTCGAGTACGGCGAAGGCGGACGGCTCTCGCGCACGATCAGCTTCTTCGTGGACGTCATGACCGGCGTCCCTTCCGTCGTTTCCGGACTCTTCGTCCTGGCCTTCTGGATCCTCGTGCTCGGCATGCCGTTCTCCGGCTTCGCCGGCGCGCTCGCCCTGTCGATCCTGATGATGCCGGTCGTGGTCAGGTCGGCCGAGGAGATGCTCCGCCTGGTCCCCCGGGAGCTGCGCGAGGCGTCGTACGCGCTGGGCGTGCCCAAGTGGCGCACCATCGTCAAGGTCGTGCTGCCCACGGCCTTCACCGGGATCGTGACCGGCGTCATGCTGGCCGTGGCCCGCGTCGCCGGCGAGACCGCGCCGCTGCTGCTGACCGTGTTCATCACCGACTCCATCAACGTCGACCCGTTCGACGGTCCCCAGATGGGGCTTCCGCTGTACGTCTTCGATCAGGCCGGCCGTCCGACGGACACCGCGATCAACCGGGCCTGGACCGGCGCGCTCACGCTGATCCTGATCGTCATGCTGCTCAACCTGGTCGCACGCCTCATCACCTGGTGGCGTTCGCCCGCGAGGAGGAGGTAAGGAATGGCCAAGCAGATCGAAGTCGCGGGACTCGACGCGTACTACGGCTCGCACAAGGCGATCGAAGGCATCTCGATGACGATCGAGCCGCGGTCGGTGACGGCCTTCATCGGCCCCTCCGGCTGCGGCAAGTCGACGTTCCTGCGGACCCTCAACCGGATGCACGAGGTCATCCCCGGCGCCCGGGTCGAGGGCAAGGTGCGCCTGGAGGAGCAGGACCTGTACGGCGCGGACGTCGACCCGGTGTCGGTCCGCCGCACCATCGGCATGGTGTTCCAGCGGCCGAACCCCTTCCCCACGATGTCCATCTTCGACAACGTGGCGGCGGGCCTGCGGCTCAACGGCCGCTATTCGCGGTCCGAGCTGGAGGGCATCGTCGAGGAGTCGCTCAAGGGCGCCAACCTCTGGAACGAGGTCAAGGACCGGCTGAACAAGCCGGGCGCGGGCCTGTCCGGCGGCCAGCAGCAGCGGCTGTGCATCGCCCGCGCGATCGCCGTACGCCCGCAGGTGCTGCTCATGGACGAGCCGTGCTCCGCGCTCGACCCCATCTCGACGCTGGCGATCGAGGACCTGATCTCCCAGCTCAAGCAGGACTACACGATCGTGATCGTGACGCACAACATGCAGCAGGCCGCCCGCGTCAGCGACAAGACCGCGTTCTTCAATCTGGCCGCGCAGGGGCAGCCCGGCAAGCTCGTCGAGATGGACGAGACCTCGAAGATCTTCACCAACCCGGCCGAGAAGGCGACCGAGGACTACATCACGGGCCGCTTCGGCTGACGACCGCTTCAGGCTGACAGCATTGGAGGGACCTGGGTGACGGCACCCGCAGTGGAGGGGGACACTCGGACGGCGCCCATGCTCCTGGTGGCCGATCCGGACGCGGGTCTGGTGCGGCAGCTCTCGGCGGCGATGCAGGCCGAGGGCGTCGACGTCACCGGCGTGCCGGACGGCGCCCAGGCGCTGTTGCAGGCCGGTGCGCTCCGGCCCGACGCCGTGCTGGTCTCCGCCTCCCTTCCCATCGTCGGCCCCGTCGAGTTCGTCCGAGCCGTACGGCTCATGCGCGCCGTGCCCGTCCTGCTCGGCATCGACTTCGGGAGCGACGCCGAGCAGGCACTGCAGGCCCTGGAGGCGGGCGCGACGGCCTGCGTGGCCCGGCCATACCGCGTGCCCGAGCTGCTCCCGCTCGTCCAGGCGGCCTTCCGCCGGCAGGACGGCCACCGCACCGTGCTGACGATCGGCGACGTGGAGCTCGACGTGACGGCCTATCAGGTGAAGGTCGGCGGCCGCGTCGTGCACTTGCCACTGCGCGAGTTCGAGCTGCTGCACTATCTGATGCGCAACGCCGACAGGACGGTCACCCGCGAGCAGATCATGCGCCACGTCTGGCACTCGTCCGACGGGACCTCCACCAACACCATCGCCGTCCACGTCAAACGCCTGCGCGCGCGGCTGGGCGACGTGGACGACACGATGATCCAGACCGTCCGAGGAGTCGGATACCGGCTGGTCAGCGGCTGACCTCACCGGGGCAGGCGGCCGCCGGGAAGGGACGATCGCGGGGGAGGGGTGGCTGCCGGGAAAGGGGTCCGCCGGGCCGTGCCAAAAGCCGTCCGGTCGGCGCTCACATCCGGGATCTCAGCGCGTCGACCTCACAGCCCGGCGCGAACGGGTCGAAGCCGTGCTCGACCAGCCAGCGAATATTCGACAGGCTTCGCAGCGACCACCACGCGCGGATCACGTCCAGGTCGACGTCAGTGCCGTAGCCGGCGACGACCTCGCCGAGATGCTCCTCGTGTCCGAGCGTCAAGGTGGCCAGGTCGTACAGGGCATCACCCTGGCCCGCCTCGGACCAGTCGATGATGCCCGCGATCCCGTCGCCGTCGACGAACACGTGATCCACCTGTAGGTCGCCGTGCGTGAAAACCGGTGTCCACGGCCGGAAGGCGGCCTCGGCGACCTCGCGGTTGCGGGCGACCAGGTCGGCGGGCAGGACGCCGTTCATCACGAGCCACCCGCACTCGACGTCGAGATCGGCCGCCAGCTCGTCGGAGCCCCGGCCCGCCCGGCCGACCCTGGGCGGCAACGGCGCGTCATGCAACCTCCGTACGGCGGCGCCCGCCGCGGCCCACGCCGCCGGGGACGCGGTCGACGGCTCACCGAGGCGGCCGAGCGCCGTCCCCGGGACCGCGGCGAGCGCGAGCACCGGCGGCTTGTGCCACAGGACCTCCGGGGTCGGGACCGGCACCAGGGCCATCGCCTCGACCTCGGCGTCGATGCGCGCCCGATCGGCGTCCACCTTCAGGAACACGTCACCGACGCGCAGCGTCGCGCGCTCGGAATGGGCGACGACCACTTTGACCGCATCGTTGACCTCATCCATCAGCGACCAGTATCCCGGGGGTGATCGTCGACGTCACCGGGTCGATCCCGTGCGATCGCGCGGTGTCAGGAGCCCTCAGGCGAAGGTATGGCCGAGGTGGGCCAGACCGGCGTCCGCATACGGTCTGATGCCCGTGCGCAGGCCGTACGCGATGTCCTCCAGCAGCGCGCACCGGGCGTAGAAGACGGCCCGCTCGTGGCCCGTGTCGTCGTGGCTGCCCTCGTAGTGCGCCAGCGTCCGCTCGTAGATCTCGGGTCCGAGGTCCCGGAAGACCAGCGCCAGGTCGTACGCGGGATCGGCGATGGCCGCGTCCGTCCAGTCGATGACGCCCGTCAGGGCGCTCGCCTCCACGTCCACCAGCAGGTGCTCGCTGCCCAGGTCGTTGTGGCAGAACGTCAAGGTCTCCTGGTCCGGGTCCGGGGGCGACTCGGCGGCGAGGAACTTCTCGATCTGCCGCCGGGCGGTCGGCGGCACCTGGGCGACGATGTCCCGGTAGTGCCCTTCGGCCTCCTCCCGGAGCTCGCTCAGCGGATAGATGTCCCGCGGCACGAACGCCTCCATCCGCTCCACCGGTGCCGTGTGGAGCCGGCTCAGGAAGTCGCCCAGCGGAGCCGCAAGACACGCGGGCTCTTTGACCGGGTGAAAGTTCAGCGGACGGCCGGGCAACTTGCGATACGCGAATACGCCTGCCTCCTCGTCCACGAACATCGGCCGCGGCACCGGCAGCGGCGACAGGTCGCTCACGACCATGAGCAACGCCGCTTCCCGCTCGACCGCCTCACGGCGTTCATCGGGAGCCTCGGCCTTGCTCTGTCGTATGACCAGCTCACCATTGACCTCGTACACCGCGTTGTCCTGTCCCTCGCCCAGTCGTTCGACGGTTCTGACCTCGTAGCCGGACAGATGGCGGTTCAGCAGCCGGATGATGTGCTCGGTCACCTCCGGGACCCTAACCGAGATGCCGTTGGGTCGAGGGCGGTTGGGGTGCGAACGGGAGGAATCGAGAGATCACGTGGATATCGGACGCCGCGTGGACTTCGGACGTCACGTGGGCTTGGGAGGCCACGTGGACTTCGGACGCCACGTGGACTTGGGAGGCCACATGGACTTGGGACGCCACGTGGACTTGGGACGCCACGTGGACTTGGGACGGGTGCCGGACCGGTCACTTGGGACGTCACTGCGCCGGCCGGAAGCTCCGGTCCTCGCGAAGCCCGCTCCGCTGGGCCTTCGCTGCGGTCCTCACTCCCGCCCGCTCCGCTCCTCCCCCACTCCCGCTCGCGCCCCGGCCGGCCAACACACCCTGGACATGCGAAATGCGAAAGCCCCGGCCATACCCGGCCGGGGCCACCACACCACCCACCACACCCACACCCACCGCCCACACGCAGGAACAGGCAGCGGAAACCAACACCCAGCAACCCGCCGGGGAACACACCCCAGGAACAACCCCGGAAACAAACCCGCGAAAAAGAAAGGTGCCCGAAAATGCGGAAGGGCCACCCCACAAGGGATGGCCCAACCACATATCAAAGATTGTCCGGCGGTGTCCTACTCTCCCACACCGTCCCCGGTGCAGTACCATCGGCGCTGACAGGCTTAACTTCCGGGTTCGGAATGTAACCGGGTGTTTCCCTGCCGCTATGACCGCCGTAACCCCACGAAACACACAACCTAGTGGTTGCTGTCTCTGAGATCACATAGTGAACGCGAACATCTATGGTCAAGTCCTCGGCCTATTAGTACCGGTCAGCTCCACACATTACTGCGCTTCCACTTCCGGCCTATCAACCCCATCATCTCTAGGGGGCCTTACCCACACACGGTGGTGGGAGACCTCATCTTGAGGCGAGCTTCCCGCTTAGATGCTTTCAGCGGTTATCCCTACCGAACGTAGCCAACCAGCCGTGCTCCTGGCGGAACAACTGGCACACCAGAGGTTCGTCCGTCCCGGTCCTCTCGTACTAGGGACAGCCCCTCGCAAGTCTCCTGCGCGCGCAGCGGATAGGGACCGAACTGTCTCGCGACGTTCTAAACCCAGCTCGCGTACCGCTTTAATGGGCGAACAGCCCAACCCTTGGGACCTACTCCAGCCCCAGGATGCGACGAGCCGACATCGAGGTGCCAAACCATCCCGTCGATATGGACTCTTGGGGAAGATCAGCCTGTTATCCCCGGGGTACCTTTTAGCCGTTGAGCGACACCGCTTCCACACGCCGATGCCGGATCACTAGTCCCAGCTTTCGCTCCTGCTCGACCCGTCAGTCTCACAGTCAAGCTCCCTTGTGCACTTACACTCGACACCTGATTGCCAACCAGGCTGAGGGAACCTTTGGGCGCCTCCGTTACCCTTTAGGAGGCAACCGCCCCAGTTAAACTACCCACCAGACACTGTCCCCCACCCGGATCCACGGGCGCGGGTTAGACGTCCAAAACGACCAGAGTGGTATTTCACCAATGACTCCACGATGACTAGCGTCACCGCTTCCCAGTCTCCCACCTATCCTACACAAGACGCTCCAAACGCCAATGTCAAGCTGTAGTGAAGGTCCCGGGGTCTTTCCGTCCTGCTGCGCGAAACGAGCATCTTTACTCGTACTGCAATTTCACCGGGCCTGTGGTTGAGACAGCGGGGAAGTCGTTACGCCATTCGTGCAGGTCGGAACTTACCCGACAAGGAATTTCGCTACCTTAGGATGGTTATAGTTACCACCGCCGTTTACCGGCGCTTAAGTTCTCACCTTCGCACCCCGAAAGGCGCTAAGCGGTCCCCTTAACGTTCCGGCACCGGGCAGGCGTCAGTCCGTATACATCGTCTTACGACTTCGCACGGACCTGTGTTTTTAGTAAACAGTCGCTTCCCCCTGGCCACTGCGACCCCCACCAGCTTCGAACGCAAAGTCCTACACCAGCAGAGGTCCCCCTTCTCCCGAAGTTACGGGGGCAATTTGCCGAGTTCCTTAACCACAGTTCACCCGACCGCCTTGGTATTCTCTACCTGACCACCTGAGTCGGTTTAGGGTACGGGCCGCCGCGACACTCACTAGAGGCTTTTCTCGGCAGCATAGGATCACCCACTTCGCCACAATCGGCTCGGCATCACACCTCAGGCTTGTGTGCTGCGGATTTGCCTACAGCACGCCCTACATGCTTACCCCGGGACAACCACCGCCCGGGCTGGGCTACCTTCCTGCGTCACCCCATCGCTTACCTACTACCAGATCAGGCCAGGCGTTCACCCTGACGCCGACTCCGAAGAGCCAACCGGGCTAAGGACCCTTAGTATCACTGGATTCGATATGGGCGCATCACAGCGGGTACGGGAATATCAACCCGTTATCCATCGACTACGCCTGTCGGCCTCGCCTTAGGTCCCGACTTACCCTGGGCGGACGAACCTGCCCCAGGAACCCTTGGTCATCCGGCGCAGAAGATTCTCACTTCTGACTCGCTACTCATGCCTGCATTCTCACTCGCACGACCTCCACCACACGATCACTCGGCAGCTTCACCGGCTCGCACGACGCTCCCCTACCCACCACCAGCACAAGTGCCAGCGGTGCCACGACTTCGGCGGTGTACTTGAGCCCCGCTACATTGTCGGCGCAGAATCACTTGACCAGTGAGCTATTACGCACTCTTTCAAGGATGGCTGCTTCTAAGCCAACCTCCTGGTTGTCACTGCGACTCCACATCCTTTCCCACTTAGCACACGCTTAGGGGCCTTAGTCGGTGATCTGGGCTGTTTCCCTCTCGACCACGGAGCTTATCCCCCGCAGTCTCACTGCCACGCTCAACTTACCGGCATTCGAAGTTTGGCTGACGTCAGTAACCTTGTCGGGCCCATCAGCCATCCAGAGCCCTACCTCCGGCAAGCACACGCAACGCTGCACCTAAATGCATTTCGGGGAGAACCAGCTATCACGGAGTTTGATTGGCCTTTCACCCCTACACACAGGTCATCCCCCAGGTTTTCAACCCTGGTGGGTTCGGTCCTCCACGCAGTCTTACCCACGCTTCAACCTGCCCATGCGTAGATCACCCCGCTTCGGGTCTACAGCATGCGACTCAAACGCCCTATTCAGACTCGCTTTCGCTACGGCTCCCCCACACGGGTTAACCTCGCCACACACCATAACTCGCAGGCTCATTCTTCAAAAGGCACGCAGTCACATCACAGCCACCCGAAGGCGACTACGCTCCTACGGCTTGTAGGCACACGGTTTCAGGTACTATTTCACAACCCCTCACCGGGGCGCTTTTCACCTTTCCCTCACGGTACTCGTCCACTATCGGTCACCAGGAAGTATTTAGGCTTACCAGGTGGTCCTGGCAGATTCACACAGGATTCCTCGAGCCCCGTGCTACTCGGGAACACCCCCAGCAGTCGGCAAGATTTCGCCTACCCGGCTATCACGGTCTACGGCCGCCCTTCCCAGAGCGTTCGACTACCCCACCGATTTCTCACTGCCTGAAGAGACGGCGGTCTCCTCCGGAAGGTCCCACAACCCCGCACACGCAACGCCCGCCGGCTATCACACGCGCACGGTTTAGCCTCCTCCGCTTTCGCTCACCACTACTCACGGAATCACTATTGTTTTCTTCTCCTACGGGTACTGAGATGTTTCACTTCCCCGCGTTACCACCAACCGCCCTATACATTCAGACGGCGGCAACACCACATGACTGGTGCTAGGTTTCCCCATTCGGACATCCCCGGATCAACGTCTGGTTGGCGACTCCCCGAGGCTTAACGCAGCCTCCCACGTCCTTCATCGGCTCCTGATGCCAAGGCATCCACCGTGTGCCCTAACTAACTTGGCCACAAAGATGCTCGCGTCCACTATGCAATTCACAAACAACAACCAGACAACCAGCCCACCCCACCACCAAACACCCGAACCCCCACCGCAAGCCCACCCACAACAGGCGAACCCACAAGCAAGGACCCCGGCCGGTATGGCAGGAGACCAGCCCTGAAGAAAACCAACCCCACCACGACCACCACAACCAGCAGCGGCCAGGCGAACGGGCCCGTTTCCTCAGGACCCAACAGTGTGCCCAACCAGTCACAACCCCCAAAGCCCACGCTCCCACTCCGTGATCACTCACGGCGGTACTAGCAGACCCGGCAACCACGACCGGCTGAATAACCAGTGCTCCACTAATGAGCGCACCAGGCAGGGAACATTCGCCCCTGAACCCGGCATGGACCAGACCCGAGACCACCACACCAACGTGTGGCAGCACCAACCAGGCCGGCCGAGTGCTCCTTAGAAAGGAGGTGATCCAGCCGCACCTTCCGGTACGGCTACCTTGTTACGACTTCGTCCCAATCGCCAGCCCCACCTTCGACCGCTCCCCCCACAAGTGGTTGGGCCACGGGCTTCGGGTGTTGCCGACTTTCGTGACGTGACGGGCGGTGTGTACAAGGCCCGGGAACGTATTCACCGCAGCGTTGCTGATCTGCGATTACTAGCGACTCCGACTTCATGGGGTCGAGTTGCAGACCCCAATCCGAACTGAGACCGGCTTTTAGGGATTCGCTCCACCTCACGGTATCGCAACCCTCTGTACCGACCATTGTAGCATGTTTGCAGCCCAAGACATAAGGGGCATGATGACTTGACGTCATCCCCACCTTCCTCCGAGTTGACCCCGGCAGTCTCCCATGAGTCCCCACCACCCCAAAGGGCGTGCTGGCAACATGGAACAAGGGTTGCGCTCGTTGCGGGACTTAACCCAACATCTCACGACACGAGCTGACGACAGCCATGCACCACCTGTACACCAGTCCAAAGGAGGCACCCATCTCTGAGTGTTTCCGGTGTATGTCAAACCTTGGTAAGGTTCTTCGCGTTGCGTCGAATTAAGCAACATGCTCCGCCGCTTGTGCGGGCCCCCGTCAATTCCTTTGAGTTTTAGCCTTGCGGCCGTACTCCCCAGGCGGGGCGCTTAATGCGTTAGCTACGGCACAGGAATCGTGGAAGACCCCCACACCTAGCGCCCAACGTTTACAGCGTGGACTACCAGGGTATCTAATCCTGTTCGCTCCCCACGCTTTCGCTCCTCAGCGTCAGAACTGGCCCAGCAAGCCGCCTTCGCCACCGGTGTTCCTCCTGATATCTGCGCATTTCACCGCTACACCAGGAATTCCGCTTGCCCCTACCAGCCTCTAGCCTGCCCGTATCCACCGCAGACCCGTAGTTAAGCCACGGGCTTTCACGGCAGACGCAACAAGCCACCTACGAGCTCTTTACGCCCAATAATTCCGGACAACGCTCGCGCCCTACGTATTACCGCGGCTGCTGGCACGTAGTTAGCCGGCGCTTCTTCTACAGGTACACGTCAACTTCGTCCCTGCTGAAAGAGGTTTACAACCCGAAGGCCGTCATCCCCCACGCGGCGTCGCTGCGTCAGGCTTCCGCCCATTGCGCAATATTCCCCACTGCTGCCTCCCGTAGGAGTCTGGGCCGTGTCTCAGTCCCAGTGTGGCCGGTCGCCCTCTCAGGCCGGCTACCCGTCGTCGCCTTGGTAGGCCATCACCCCACCAACAAGCTGATAGGCCGCGAGCCCATCCCCAACCGAAAAAACTTTCCACACCCACACCATGCGGAGGAGTGTCGTATCCGGTATTAGACCCGGTTTCCCAGGCTTATCCCAGAGTCAGGGGCAGGTTACTCACGTGTTACTCACCCGTTCGCCGCTCGAGTACCCCGAAGGGCCTTTCCGCTCGACTTGCATGTGTTAAGCACGCCGCCAGCGTTCGTCCTGAGCCAGGATCAAACTCTCCAAACAATGCTTGAAAAGAGATCACTCTGGCCGGCACCCCCCGGCTAAGGAAAGATGCCGTCAAAGGAATCCGTCACCAACACACAACGCGTGTTGCTATGACGGGGTCATGCATGATTCATGCACTGGCTTTTAGCACACTGTTGAGTTCTCAAGAAACGGACGCGACCACCATCACCCGAAACCCTGAAAGGTCCCACGCTCCGGGGCGTTTCACCGTTTGTTTTTCTTTTGTCTTGCTGGTCTTAATTCTTCCCGACCGGCTCTTTCGTGTCAAATCCGCCCCACCGGGACTTCATTTGACCCGAAACCCGCCGACCGACAGGAATTCCGACCCCCCGTTTCCGGGGCAACCCCTCTAACTTACCCGAACTCCCAGCCCGGCGCAAAACCACCAGATCCGAAAGATCAAAAAGCAGAGGAGAGCGCCGGCGACAACCCGCGCACACGCAAGACAACCACCGAAGTGATCGAAGAGGAGTGCGCCGAACCGCGCCGACACCACAAGATTACCAGGATCCGGCACCGCCATGACCCGGTTCGAGAACAACGCCCCCGCTGCGGGGGCTATTCCCGGCCGCGCCGGCTTGGCCCCCGTACGTTCTCGCAGGTCGGGGCCGGGGGCGCGCCCGGGTCACCATACGCGGCAAAACGGGCGAGCGTGCGGGGACAACCAGATCCGTCTCTCAGGCATCTACTTAGCGCCGCGGCGATCAGCCGGGACGGCACGGACGATCGGGGAGGAACCACGTGAGGAACGACAGCCGCGCACGGCCGTCTTCCCCGCGTCCCGCGGCGGCTCGATGTGACCGCCGCCTTCCCACGCAACCGAACGTCAAGCCGCTCGCAATCGCTGCGCGCTACGAAGACGATGCGGAAGTCCCCGTACGGCGCCAACCCGGCCGCCCGGACTTCCGTCGCTGGAGGTGGCCATCATCATGCGGTCGGAGTTCGACGACATCCGCGCCCACATCACCGCCGAGCCGCCGCGGCCGAGCGAGTTGCTCGAGCTCGCGCACTCCCTGCTCGACGACCTGGAGCAGTTGCGCACCCGTGAGGCGATCCTGCGCTCGCACTACCTCGCTCTGCTGACCGCCGCCCGCGCCACCGTGGCCGCGGACGCCGCCGGGCACCCCGCCGCGCTCACCTTCCTCCAGCACGAGCTGGCCGAGCACGGGCAGCTTCCCGACGGCGAGCAGGCGCAGCGGATCCTGTCGGACGCCGTCGCCGCGCAGGCCATGCTCGCCCACCTCGACGAGCCGGCGGCGCCCCGCCGGTCCCGCGCCGCCCGCGGCGCCGTGTGCGGCGGAGTCAGCCGCAGCCTGCGGGGCTGAGCGGCTCAGCCGCCCGGGATGAGCTCGTGCACGAAGACGACGTTGGGGTAGGCCGGGTTGTCGGTGTACCCCTGAACGTTGCCCAGGTAGGCCCGCTGATAGTTGGCCACCCACGGCACCGCCACCACGGCCTTCTCTCCGATGAGCGTCCTCTGGAGCTCGGTGTACGCCCTCTCCGCCGCGGAACGGTCGTTCGCCACCAGTGACGGCAGACGGTCGATCCTCGCGTCGACGTTCGGATCCTTCAGGTAGGTGAGGTTGAAGGACACCGGCTCCGCGCTGTGGAAGACGTTCAGGAACCACGAATAGGCGTCGGCGTAGTCGGGCCACCAGTACATGACGAGGATGTCCTGGCGCTTGGCCGGGTCGGCGGACTTGCCCAGGTTCCACTGGTCGTTCCACTGCATGGCCTTGGCGTCGAGTTCCACGTTCAGCCCGGCCAGTGCGCTCCTGAGCTTGCGTACGAGCAGTTCCTCGTCGTCGTCTCCCTGCGCGTACGTCAGTGTCAGGCGCAGGGGCGCGCCGCCGGGGCCGTACCCCGCCTCGTTCAGCAGCTGGGCGGCCGTGGTCAGGTCCTGCTTCTGGGTGTAGTCGGGCAGGTGCCCGAGCAGGCCCTCGGGGACCAGGCCGGAGGCCGGCGCCCCCGCCCCCTTGAGCGCGGTGATCAGGCCGTCGTAGTCGATGGCCTTCTGCACCGCCCTGCGCAGCCGTACGTCCGTCAGCGGGCCCGAGGCGGTGTTGAACAGCACGAGCATGTTCTGGAACGCCGGCACCTGCAGGGTGCGGACGCCCGCGGTGCCGCGGGCCCGGCGGAAGAGATCGGGGTTCAGCCGCTCCACGAAGCTCGCCTCGCCGCGCAGCAGCAGCTGGTAGGCCCGGTTGAGGTCGGGCATCACGCGGAACTCGATGTTCCGGTAGTGCGGGCCCTCCCAGCCGCCCCAATAGCGGTCGAAGGCACGCAGCACCAGTTCCTTCTCGCGGCCCTTCTTCCAGCTCGCCACCGTGTAGGGCCCCGAGCCCGCGTCGCGGCCGGCCTGGAACCACTTCTTGAGGTCGCCCGTGCCCGCCGCCTGGGTGTCGTAGATGTACGCGGCGTAGTCGGCGGAGGCGATCAGGTCGAGCGGGGCGGCGTACTTCAGCCGGAACTCCACGGTGAGCGGATCCTTGACCGTGATCTGCTGGACGGAGTCCCAGACGTAGGCCGCGCCTGCGCCCATCCGCTTGGTGCGCTCGACGGACGCCTTGACCGCGGCGGCGTCCACCGGCCGCCCGGTGTGGAAGACCATGCCGGATCGCAGGCTGAAGGTCCAGACCCTGCCGTCGGACGACGCCTGCCAGCGCTCGGCCAGGCGTGGCGCGGCCCGGCGCGTCCGGGGGTTGTACATCGTCAGCGAGTCATAGATGTTCTGCATCGCCATGATCTCGTTGGAGTACGAGCTCGCCGGATCCCAGTCGGTGACGATGTCCAGATTGGACAGATAGACGAAGGTGGAGTCCTTCGTCGAGGGGAGGTTCGCGGCCGAGATCTCCCGGACCTCGCCTCCGCCGCAGCCCGCCAGGGCCAGCACGGCCATCACTCCCAGCACGAGTAAGCGGCGCATGCGTGCGGGTCCTTTCCGTGTCTACCATGATCGACGCTACTGCAAGATCACGATTGGACACGATATTTCCGGCTAACCGATCACAAGCCCCTCATCCGGCGCACCTCGCTGCTAGTCTCTATCCCTGTCACAAAAGGGTTTTATGTGAGGCTTGTCCCTCACTGGGCGAGGTGCCATGAGTCCGCGCAGGCGTGACCGGCCGATCAGGTCCCGGCTCATCGGCCTGCTGCTCGTACCACTCTTCTCACTGGTCGCTTTGTGGGCTGTGACCGCCGGCGTCACGATCGGCGACAGCCTGAGCCTGCGCACCTACAACACGCTGTGGTCCACGCTCCGCCGGCCCGCCGACTCCCTGATCGTCGACCTTCAGGCCGAGCGCCTGACCACGGCCCGCTACCTCGGCTCGCACCGGACGACCGACCGCGACGCCATGGTTCTGCAGCGCCAGCGGACGGACAAGACCAGGGCGCAGGTCCGCACGCTGGCCCTGTCGAGCGCCTCCCGCTCGGCCACCACTCCGGCCATGCGCACGCAGGTCGACGAGATGCTGTCGGGGCTCAGCCGGATCGACGAGATCCGGGCGGAGATCGACGAGGGGCTCTCCGAACGGCTGCGTGCCATCGAGACCTACAACCTGGTCAGCGACTCGATCTACCGCATGCACTACAGCCTGGCGCTGATCGACGACATCCCGATCTACCAGCAGTCACGCGTGGTTATCTCGCTCGGCTACGCCAAGGAGCTGCTGACCCGGGAGCAGGCGCTGGAGGCGGCGACCGGCCCGTCGGGCGGCCTCACCGACGAGGAACGCAAGCTGTTCACCCAGCTCGTGGGCAACCGCCGGTTCCTCATCGACCAGGCGCTGCCCGAGCTGGACACCGGCCTGCGGCAGCTCCACGTCAACCTGATCACCACTCCGCTCTACCAGCGGCTGCGGCTGCAGGAAGAGCAGATCATCGCCGCGCCCAGGCTCTCGGCGCGTACGCAGCGGGTGTGGCAGTCGACCTCCGACGACCTGGCCGACTCGTTCCAGAAGGCGCAGACCGAGGCGGCGGCCCTGCTCGCCCAGCGCGCCGCGCCGATCGCCGACTCGATCCTGCGGCGGGCCGTGCTGGCCGGAGGCTTCGGGCTTCTCGCGGTCATCGCCTCGATCCTGATCTCGCTGCGGGTCGGCGGGCGGATCGCCCGCGAGCTGGCCGACCTGCGGCAGGCCGCGCTCGACCTCGCGAACAAGCGGCTGCCGGGCGTGATGGTCAAGCTCAAGCGGGGCGAGGACGTCGACGTGGCCACCGAGGCGCCCCCGCTGCAGACCGTGGGCGGGACCGCCGAGATCCAGGACGTGGGCCGGGCCTTCTCGACGGTGCAGGAGACCGCGGTTGAGGCCGCGATCGGGCAGGCCCGCCTGCAGCGGGGTGTCAGCCAGGTCTTCCTCAACCTGGCGCGGCGCAGCCAGACGCTGCTGCACCGGCAGCGGACCCAGCTGCACGGTATGCAGCGGCACATCACCGACCCGGACATGCTGGAGGAGCTCTTCCGGCTCGACCACCTGACGACCCGCATGCGCCGCCACGCCGAGGGCCTGATCATCCTGTCGGGCAACGCCCCCGGCCGCGCCTGGCGCAAGCCCGTCCCGATGTACGACGTCGTACGCGGGGCCGCGGCCGAGGTGGAGGACTACGCCCGGGTGAACGTGCTGCCGATGGAGGACCACGGGCTCGACGGCGCCGCGGTGGCCGACGTCATCCACCTCATCGCCGAGCTGATCGAGAACGCCACGATCTTCTCGCCGCCGCACACCTCCGTGTCGGTGCGCGGGGAGCTCGTCGGCATGGGCTTCGCGGTCGAGATCGAGGACCGCGGGCTCGGTATGACCAAGGAGCGGCTCGACGAGCTGAACGAACGGCTGGCCGACCCGCCGGAGTTCGACATCGCGGACACCGACCGCATGGGGCTGTTCGTCGTCGCGCGCCTGGCCGCACGCCGGGACATCCGCGTGACCCTGCGGCCCTCGCCCTACGGAGGAACGACCGCCATCGTGCTGATCCCATCCGGGCTCATGGTGGGCCCCAAGGACCCCGATCTCGCCCGTCTCGCCGCGGGAGAGGTCACCCCGGAGGACATCATCCTCGCCTCGCTGCAGCGGGGGTCGCAGGAGAACGAGAACACCGGCGAGGAGGACCGAAAGTGACCGAACGCATGCAGGACCAGTGGCTGGACGAGGAGGCCGGGCCGATCGTGCCGGCCTACGCCCTGACCCGCGGACGCGTGCGGCCCTCCAGCCAGGAGATCGACCTCGTCGCCATCGTGACCGCGACCGGCGGGCCGACGCCGGTGAGCCTCGGTCCCGAACAGTGGATGATCCTCAGCCTGTGCGCCCGCCCTGCGTCGCTGGCGGACATCGCCGCGGCGATCGACCTGCCGCTCGGCGTCGTACGCGTGCTGGTGGGCGACCTCCACGAGCAGGGGCTCGTGCAGGTGCGCCCACCCGCCAACGTCGCGCGCTTCCCCACGCCCGGCATCCTGTCCGAGGTGATCAGCGGCCTGCGCGCGCTGTGACCCGCCGCGTCACAGCGCGTGCGGGTAGTGCCGTGCGGCGTGCTCCGGCGTGATGTAGCCCTCCCGCAGGTCGGCGCGTACGGCCTCGGGGTCGCGCTCTTCGGGCGGGCCGTACCCGCCGCCGGAGCCGGTGCGCAGGTGCACGACCGCGCCCTTGGGCAGGAAGATCCGCGTCTTCAGCGAGAAGTCCTCGGTGCGCCCGTCGGGATATTCGACCGTGAGCCGGTTGGGCCGCCCCGCCAGGCCGCCCTTCAGGCCCCAGGGCTCCAGCGCGGTCCTGGCCAGCCCGGACGTGAGGTACTGGTCTTCCAGGATGCGGAAGGACAGGTCGAGGCCCAGGCCGCCGCGGTGCCGGCCGGGGCCGCCGGAGTCCTCGGCCAGGGCGAGCCGCTCGATCCGCCAGGGGTTGCGCGCCTCCCACACCTCGGCCGGGGTGAAGCGGGTGGCCGACTCCGAGATGTACATGAGCGCGCTCGCGCCGTCGCCCGACGGCGAGGCGCCCTGGCCCACCGGGTGGGGCGCGCCGTCGGCCCACGGCTCGCCGGTCGCCTCGCGGTTGCCCCACCACACCAGGGCGTTGATGTCACCGCCGCTGGCGGCGGGCACCGATTCCGGCACGGCTTCCGCCAGCGCCTTGATGATCAGCTCGATGGCGTGGTCGGAGGGGATGCCGTACATGAAGCAGGGCGCGGGCCGCACGGGGTGGAACAGCGAGCCGAGCCGGGTGACCAGCTCCAACGGGCGGAAGTGGCCCTCGTTGGGCTGCTCGCCCGCCCCGGCGAGGAAGGCCACCGCGATCCGCACGGCCGCCACCGTGGACGGCAGCGGGCAGTTGACCGGCCCGCCGACCTGGTCGGGGCAGTCGGTCAGGTCGACGGTCACCGACGAGCCCTCCACGACGACCCGTACGCCGAACGGGATCGGTGTGCCGTTCACGCCGTCGGAGTCGATGACGCTGGACGCCTCGTAGACGCCGTCGGGCAGACGCTCGAACCAGCCGCGCACCAGCGCCTCGCCGTGGGCGTACATGCGGGCGACGCAGCGGCGGAAGGTGTCGAGGCCGTGCCTGCGCACCAGCGCGCCGAGGGCCTCCGCCCCGGTGCGCGCCCCGGCCACCATCGCGTTGATGTCCCCGATGACCATCTCCGGCATCCGGCTGTTCGCCAGGATCATCCGGTAGACGTCGCTGACCAGCCGCCCGGCGTCGTACAGCTTGACCCCGGGGAAGATCGTGCCCTCCTGGTGGACGTCGACCGTGTCGGTGCAGTAGGGGTCCTTGCCGCCGATGTCGAGCCAGTGGGCCTTGATGGCCGAGTAGGCGACCAGCGTGTCGTCGTGGAAGATCGGCACCACCATCGCCGCGTCCTGGGGGTGGGAGCCGGTGCCGTACGGGTCGTTGTAGAGGATCACGTCGCCGGGGCTGAGCGCGGCGGGGCCGCCGACGCCCTCGACGGCCTCCCGCACGCAGAAGCCGAGCGTGCCCATGAACGCCGGCAGCGTCGGGGCCTGCGCCAGCATGCACATGTCGGCGTCGTAGAAGGCGACGGCGAAGTCGAGCGCCTCGTAGATGATCGGCGAGAACGCGGTGCGGATCAGCGACTGCTTCATCTGGTCGGCGGCCGCGTTGAGGCCCTGCCGGATGATCTCCGTGGTGACGGGGTCGGCGCCGTCGCCCAGGCCGGGGTGGACCTCCGCGTATCGGGTGCGGACGATGGTCATCAGCGGTCCTTCCGTGTGATCACGAGGCAGCCGCTCTCGTGCGCCTCCGCCGCGAATCCGGCGTCGACATAGGTCGTCGCGGTCGGCTCAACCACCAGCAGCGGGCCCTCGGCCACGCCGTCCAGGTCCTCCCGCCGTACGACCGGGGCCTCGGTCCAGGCGCCCCGGCGGAACGACCACAGCCGCGTCGTCCCCCGACCGCTCTCGCCGGACGGCGGGGCCGGCACCATCGGGCGGTCCGCGTCGAGGACCACCCGGCCGGTCGCCCGCACGGTGACGATCTCCAGCGGGTCGGGCAGGGTGTGGCCGAAGGCCCGGTGGTACGCCTCGGAGAACCGGGCCGACACGGCCGCCACGTCGTCCTCGCCCAGCCGCACCGGGATCGTCAGCGTGTGCTCCTGTCCCCGGTGGCGCAGGTCGAGGTCCACCTCGCGTACGGCCCCGGGCTGCGCGAGCCGTTCGAACAGCGTCTCCGTCACCCGCTCGACCAGCGGCAGCGCCTCGTCGTCCAGCGGGCGCACCATCGTGCGGGCGGCCGTCCGCACGATGTCGGCCTGCACCAGGCCGACGGCGGAGAAGTTGCCCGCGTTGGGCGGCACGACCACGGTGTCGACGTCGAGCTCGTCGGCGAGCAGGCAGCCGAACACCGGCCCCGCGCCGCCGAAGGCGACGACCGCCCCGCCGCGCGGGTCCACGCCCCGCTCCACGGTCACACCGCGTACGGCCTGGGCCATGTGCGCGGCGGCGATTTTGATCACGCCAACCGCGACCGCGTCCACGCCGTCGATGCCGGTCGGGCCGGAGAGCGGCGCCAGCGCGCGGGCCGCCGCGTCCTCGGACAGCTCGATGCCACCGGAGATGTGCCCGCGGGGGATCATGCCGAGGTGCAGCGCGGCGTCGGTCACCGTGGGCTCGGTCCCGCCGCGCTGGTAGCAGGCGGGCCCGGGGTCGGCGCCCGCGCTGCGCGGGCCGACGCGCAGCAGGCCGCCCGCGTCGGCGTACGCGATCGAGCCGCCGCCCGCGCCCACCGACCGCACGTCCACCCAGGGGCTCTGCAGCGGCAGGCCGACGACCTCGCCCTGGTAGAGCAGCGGAAGCCGCCCGTCCTCGATGAGCGCGGTGTCGAAGCTGGTGCCGCCCACGTCGGCGGCGACGGCCGTGCCGATGCCGAGGGAAGCGGCCAGGCGGGCGGTGGCGGCGGCCCCGGCCACCGGGCCGGACAGGATCGTCTCGAACGGCCGGGCCGCGGCCTCGGCCAGCGCCAGCGCGCCGCCGCCGGACCGGGTCACGAGCAGCTCGCCCGCGAACCCCCTCGCGCGCAGCTCGCGGTCGAGATTATGCAGGTAGGGTCCCATGCGGTGGCGGACGAAGGCGTCCACGACCGTGGTGCAGGTGCGCTCGTACTCCCGGTATTCGCCCGAAACCTCGTGCGACAGCGAGACCGGCCCGGCGAACCCGGCCTGCCTGAGCAGCTCGGCCGCCCGCGCCTCGTGCGCGGGGTTGGCGTAGGAGTTGACCAGCACGATCGCCACGGCGTCCACGCCCTCCGCGGCGAACGTCTCGGCGGCCCGCCGCACGTCCTCCGGCTCCAGGTCGCGTACGACCGAGCCGTCGGCGGCCACCCGCTCGGCCACCTCCAGGCGCAGCCGCCGGGGCACGAGCGGCGGCGGCGGGGTCCAGAACAGGTCGTAGGGGTCGTCGCGGTCGCCCCTGCGGATCTCCAGCACGTCGCGGAACCCGGCCGTGGTGATCAGGCCGACGGTCGCGCCCCGCCGTTCGAGCAGCGCGTTGAGGCCCACGGTGGTGCCGTGCACGAAATGACGGCAGCGGGCGAGCAGATCCGCGGGCACCGCCGCGTCGACCGCGGCGAGGACCCCGCGTTCCGGCGCGGACGGCGTGGTGGGCTGTTTCGCGACCCTGATCTCGCCGGTCGCGGCGTCGTGGAGGACGAGGTCGGTGAAGGTGCCGCCGACGTCCACTCCGATGACCGTTGTCATGCCAGGCAACGTAGATGCGGCCGGGGGCCGCGTCGATGTGCCCTCACGACGACGAGATCACGGTTGTTGTCCCCTCGAAACAGTCACCCCGAAACAGTCACCGCGAAACAGTCACCGCGAGACAGTCGTGGTCGAGCACCACGTGGCAGGCGAGCTGGAGCGCGAAGCGGGTCTGCGGGTCGGACAGATCGGCGTCGAGCGCCTCGGCGATGCGCCTGATCCGGTGGGCCACCGCGTTGGGGTGCAGGTTGAGCAGCTCGGCCGCCCTGGTGCGGGAGCCCCAGCTGTCCAGGTATGCCTTCAGCGTGGGCACCGCGTGGGCGCTGAGCGCCCCGAGGCGTTCCAGCGGGGCGAGCATGTCCCTGGCGGCCACCAGCGCGCTGTCGCTGCCGCTCAGCTCCGCGAGGAGCGCGTGCACCCCGAGCCGGTCGAACCGCACGACCTCCCCGGCCGCGGCGCGAGCGGCGGCCGCCCGTGCCTGCGCGGCCGTACGGCGCAGCCCGTCGGGCCCCTCCTGGCAGGTGCCGAGCCCCGCCCCCACGCCGGACCGGCGCAGCGCCGGCGGCCACTGATTCGGCGGCCGCTGAGAGTTCGGAAGGTTGAGCGTCGTCCGCTCGTCGGCGGTGAGGAGCACGAGCACGCCGTCCTGCCACCGGGTGACCAGCGGCGGCGCGGACAGCTCGGCCGTCCCGCCGGCGCCGAGCGCGCCGGGCCACGCGGCGACGGTGCCGCGCACCTCGCGGAGCACCGGATCCGCCGCACCCGGGCTCATGTCGCCGCCGGGGTCGCGCAGGAAGACCGCGACGTGCCAGCCGTCCACCGGGACGCCCTCGTGCCGGGCGCGGCGGGCGGCGGTGCGGGTGTCCTTGGCGCCGAGCAGGGCCAGCAGCGCGCGCTCGCGGGCCGCCTCCGCCTCCCGCGCGGCCGCCCGCACCCGGCCGAGCGTGGTCGCGACGACCTGGGCGACGATCGCCGCCGCGGGGTCCTCGCCGTCCCAGCACACGTAGCCGTCCGGCCGGCCGCCGACGCGGATCACCGTCGCGTTGGCTCCCGGGTCGGCCAGGCCGGCGACGACGTACGAGACGCCGACGGAGGCGGACGCCGCGCGCAGGATGTCCTCCTCCCCCGCGCCCTCCATCGCGCCGATGCCGTCGATCGCCTCACGCGTACGGCGCAGCAGCAGCCCGGGATCGGCGCGTACGGCCGCGCTGAGACCGAGCACGGTGTCCGACAGCGAGTGGTCGGAGGCGCCGGCGAGCAGCGCGACCCGCTCCCGCCTGGCCAGCTCCACGATCTCCCGCGTCGTGCCCGAAGGGCCGGGCAGCACAATGCCGGCGAGGCCGCCGCGCCCGGCCAGGCGCAGCGCGTCGAGCACGTCGCACGACCGCATGGCGTGCCGCGACAGGATCGCCAGCGCGCCGGGGGCCGCCGTGGTCAGTTCGCGCATCTCGTCGACGAGGACGACGCTGCCGACCTCCCGGGCGTCCCAGGGACCGGCGACGAGCGTCAGCCTGCGGCCCGCGGGCGTCCTGAGAAGGTCACTGACGCGGCGCATCGGGGGCCTCACCTCCGTGGGGGACGCGCGGAGCCGAGGAGGCCGGGGTGTGCAGCACCTCCTCCGCGCGATGACATGCCACTTTACGCCCTTCGACCTCACGCGCCTGCGGTGCCTCCGCACTGCAGCGGTCCACGGCGAGGGGGCAGCGCAGCCGGAACGGGCACCCCGTCGCCGCCGCGGCCGCCTCGGTCCGCCCCGCCGCGCGCGGCGGCTCGCCGCCCATGCGCGGCACCGCGTCGCGCAGCGCCCGGGTGTACGGGTGGGCCGGCCGGGTGAGCAGCTCCCCGGTCGGGCCCGACTCGACGACCCGTCCGGCGAACATGACCGACGACGTACGGCACAGCCGCCCCACGACGCCGAGGTTGTGCGTGATGAGCAGGTAGCCGAGCCCGTGCTCGGCGGCCAGCCGCTCCAGGAGGTCGAGAATTCTGGCCTGCACGGTGACGTCGAGCGCGCTCGTGGGCTCGTCGAGCACCAGCAGCCGGGGCTCCACTGCCAGTGCCCGGGCGATGGCCACCCGCTGCCGCTGGCCGCCGGACATCTCGTGCGGCCTGCGGGCGGCGATCGCGGGGTCGAGTCCCACGTCGGTGAGGAGCGCGGCGATCCGGTCGGCCCGCTCGGCCCTGGACATGCGGTGGTGGGTGGTGAGCGCCTCGGCGATCGACGCCCCGGCCGTCATGCGGGGGTCGAGCGCCTCGCTGCCGTCCTGGAAGACCGGCTGCACGGCCCGGCGGAACTCGGCCCGGCCCGCCCTGCCGAGCCCGGCCAGGTCGCCGGTGCCGTACCGGATGGTGCCGGAGCGGGGGCGCATGAGGCCGAGCAGGGCGCGGGCGAGCGTGGTCTTGCCCGAGCCGCTCTCTCCGATGAGTCCCACTCCGCCCTCGTCCACGGCGAGGCTCACGTCGTGGACCACCGCCGTCGTGCCGTAGGCGAGGGTGACCCCCTCGGCGGCGAGCAGCGTCATGCCCCCTCCTCGGCTTCGTCAGGCAGTGCTTCGTCAGGCAGTGCAGGCACGGTCTCTTCTGGCAGTTCGGGCACAGCGGCGATCAGTTCACGGGTGTAGGGGTCGCTCGGCCGGGCGAACACCTCGGCGGCCGGCCCGCTCTCCACGACGGCGCCGTCGCGCATCACCACGACCCGGTCGGCGATCGTGGAGACCAGCGCGAGGTCGTGGGAGACCAGCAGCACGGCGAGGCCGCGTTCGTCCCGCAGCCGGCGCAGCACCGCGACCACCTCGGCCTGCACGGTGACGTCCAGCGCGCTGGTCGGCTCGTCGGCCAGCAGGACCTCCGCGCCGAGCGCGAGGGCCAGCGCGATGGCGAACCGCTGTGCCTGCCCGCCGGAGACCTGGTGGGGATAGCGGCGCAGGATCTCGGGGTCGAGCAGCACCGCGCGGACCCCCTCCTCGGCCCGCTCCCGCGCGTCCGCGCCCTTGACGCCGTGGCGGGCGAGCGCGCGGCGCATGAGCGTGCCCAGGCGCATGGTGGGGTTGAGCGCGGCCTGCGGGCTCTGCATCACCAGGGCGGCCCGCGACCCGCGGATCTCCCGCAGCCGGGCCGGGCTCGCCGCGAGCACGTCCACGTCGCCGACGGTGATCCGCCCGGAGACGTCCGCGCCGTGGACGAGGCCGAGCGTGCTGAGCAGAGTGGTCGTCTTGCCCGACCCGCTCTCGCCGACGAGCGCCACGCACTCCCCGGCGGCGACGTCCAGCTCGGGCACCGAGGCGATCACCCGGTCGCCGATCCGCACGACGAGATCTCTCACGCTGATCAGACTCATGCGCCCTCCTCGCCTTCGGCTCGGAGTGGCATGCGCCAGACGCTGTGCCTATTGATTCGCTCGCTACGCTCGCTCATCGCGACAGCCTCGCCCTCAGCCCCTCGCCGAGCACGTTGAACGAGAACGCGGTGACCAGGATGGCGAGGCCGGGGAAGGTCACCACCCACCAGTCGGTGGTGAACAGCGACTGGCCCTGCTGGACCATCAGCCCCCACTCCGAGGTCGGCTCGTGGGCGCCCAGCCCGAGGTACGACAGCGCGGCGGCGGTGAGGATGACCCCGCCGCCGTCCAGCGACAACTGGACCAGCACCGGCGTGAGCGAGTTCGGCAGCACGTGCCGCAGCACGATGAGCGGTGCGGGCACGCCCAGGCAGCGCGCCGAGTCCACGAAGCCCCGGGTCGCCACGGACGCGGCGACCGACGCCGTGAGCCGGGCGTACCACGGCCACCAGGTGACCGCGATCGCCACGATCACGGTGGTCACGCTCGGCTGGAGCACCACGGCGAGCGCCAGCGACAGCAGCAGCGCGGGGAAGGCGAGGAAGACGTCGGTCACCCGCATGATCGCGTCGCGGGCCCAGCCGCCGGCGTACCCGGCGACCACGCCCAGGCCGACGCCGACCACGCCGGAGATCGCCAGCACCGCGACGGCGATCAGCAGCGAGGTGCGGGCGCCGAACAGCACCCGGCTGAGCACGTCGCGGCCGACCTGGTCGGTGCCGAACCAGTGGGCGCCGCTCGGCGGGAGCAGCGCCTCCAGGGGATGCGTGGCCGAGCCGCCGTCGTCCGGATAGGGGGCGATCCACGGTGCGAGCAGCGCCGCCAGCACGATGATCCCCAGCAGCACGCCTCCCGCCACCGCGAGGCGGTCCACCCCCGCCAGGTGCCGCAGCGGCGTACGACGGAACGTGGTCACGGCCGGGGCGGTCATCGCGCCCTCACCCTCGGGTCGACCACGCCCTGGAGGAGGTCCACGACGAGGTTGGCGACGACGTACAGCACGGCGACCAGCAGCGTCACCCCGGCGATGGCGGGCGTGTCGAGCGAGCGGATCGAGTCGGCGGCATAGCGTCCGAGACCCGGCCAGTTGAACACGGCCTCCACGAGGAAGCCGTTGACGATCGAGTAGGCGAAGACGAGCGCGATCAGCGACAGCACCGGGTTCAGCGCGGGCCGCAGGGCGAACCGGGTGAGCACCGCGGTCTCGCCGAAGCCGAGCGCGCGCTCCAGCCGGGCGTGGTCGCGCGACGACTCCTCGATGAGTGCTGCCCTGGTCATCTGGGCCACCACCCCGGCCGGGTAGGCCGCGATCACCAGGGCGGGCAGCACCATGTGGGCCAGCGTGCTCGTGAGGATCGGCCAGTTGCCGGTGATCAGCGCGTCCACGGCCGTGATGTTGGTGTAGAGGTGCAGCGGGCTGGTGCGGTCGAGCGACGCGTCGTACTCCCCGGCGACGGGGAACCAGCCGAGCCCGCTGGCGAAGACCGTCTGCAGTGCCAGCGCCAGCCAGAACACCGGCACCGACACGGCCAGCATCGACGACAGCCGAACCGACAGGTCGGGCAGCCGGCCCTTGTAGCGGGCCGCGGCGATCCCCAGCGGGATCCCCACGACCAGCGCGATGATCAGGGCCGCGCCCACGAGCTCCAGCGAGGCGGGGAAGGCCTGGAGGAGGTCGTCGCGCACGGGCTGCCGGGTGTGCAGGCTGGTCCCCCAGTCGCCGCCCAGCAGGTCGCGCACGTATTTCCACAACTGCACCGGCAGCGGGTCGTCCAGGCCGAACCGCCGCCGGGCATCGGCGAGCTCGGCCGCCGTCGCCTTCGGCCCGGCGTACGCCACGGCCGGGTCGCCGGGCACCAGGCGCATGATGGCGAACGTGAGGACGATCACGCCGGCCACGACCAGGACGGCCTGGCCGAGCCGGCGGATCAGATACCTCGGCATGATCAGGCGCCGGGCTTCAGGTCGTAGACGAACACCACGTTGGGATAGGCCGGGTTGTCCACGTATCCCTGGACCGACTTGGAGTAGGCCCGCTGGTAGTTCTGCACGTACGGCACGGCCACCGCGGCCTGCTCATTGATGATCTTGTTCTGGAGGTCGGTGTACGCCTTCTCGGCGGCGGCCTGGTCGGTCGCCGTGAGCGCGGGCAGCTCGTCGATCTCCTTGTCGATCGCCGGGTCCTTCAGGTAGGAGAGGTTGAACTGCACGTCCTTCTCGCTGTGGAACACGTTGATGAACCACGAGTAGGCGTCGGCGTAGTCGGGGAACCAGTACATGACGAAGATGTCCTGGCGCTTCGACGGGTCCTTCGCCTTGCCCTGGTCCCACTGCGTGGTCCACTGCAGCGGCTTGGCCGACAGCTTCACGTTCAGCTTGTCGAGCGCCGACGAGAGCAGCGTGACCAGCAGCTCCTGGTCGGCGTCGCCCTGGGCGTAGGTCAGCGTGAGGTCGAGCGGCTTGCCGCCGGGACCGTAGCCGGCCTCCTTGAGCAGCGCCTCGGCGCCCGCCAGGTCCTGCTTGGGCGTCATCCCGGGGATGTTGCCGAGCAGGCCCTCGGGGACCAGTCCGCTCGCGGCCACGCCCGCGCCCTTCAGCGCCGCCACGAGGCCGTCGTAGTCGATCGCCTTCTGCAGGGCCTGGCGCAGCTTCACGTCCTTGAGCGGGCCGTCGGCCGTGTTGAACAGCACGAGCAGGTTCTGGAACGACGGCGTCTGCGAGGTCTGCACCGTGTCGGTGCTGCCCGCCTGGGCGAACAGCTGCGCGTTGAGCCGCTGGACGAACGACACCTCGCCGCGCTGGAGCAGCTGCCAGGCGGTGGTCAGCTCGGGCGTGACCCGGTAGGCGATCTTCTTGTAGTGGGCGCCGTCCCAGCCGCCCCAGTAGTCGTCGAACGCCTTGAGCGTGAGCTCGGTCTCCTTGCCCTTCTGCCAGGTGTCGATCGTGTACGGCCCGGAGCCCGCGTCGTGGCCCTCGCCGAACCACTTCTTCAGGTCACCGGAGGCGGCCGTGGTGTCGTAGATGTACGACGCGTAGCCGGCCGAGGCGATCAGGTCGAGCGGCGCGGGGTACTTGAGCGTGAACTCGAGGGTCGTGGCGTCCTTGGCCTCGATCTTCTTGACCGCGCCCCAGATGTAGGCGGCGCCCTGGCCCTCCTTGATCGTGCGCTCGATCGAGGCCTTGGCGGCGGCGGCGTCCACCGGCTTGCCGGTGTGGAACTTCGCGCCCTCACGCAGCGTGAAGGTCCACTTCTTGCCGTCGGGCGAGGAGGTCCACGAGGAGGCCAGCCGGGGCTCGGCCTTCTTCGTCTGCGGGTTGTAGCGGGTCAGCGACTCGTAGATGTTCTCCATCGCGATGTTCTCGTTGGAATACGAGCTCGCGGGGTCCCAGTCTGTGACGACATCGAGGTTGGGGACGTACGTGAACGTGTCGTCGGCCGTGCCTCCGGCCGCGCCCGCCGAGGAGCCGGACTGCGGAGCGGAGTCGGCGGCGCCGCGGACCTGCCCGCCCGAGCAGGCCGCGGCGGTGACGGTCACGGCGGCCACGGCCCCCGCGGCGAGAAGTCGCTTGTGCCAGCGCATGTGAGGGAGTTCCTTTCCTATCCGGCCTGCCGGGCGAGGGGGCCGGCGGCCTTGACGTGCAGGCGCACCGCGGGCTCAGGAAGGTAGCTGAGAGGGATCTCACTGAGCTCGACGATCTGAACGGTTGCAGGGTCGGCCCCGGCGGCGACGGCCCGTGCGGCCGCCTCCTCCTTGGCGTTGTCGATCAATCTAGCCCTGGAGCTCCCACCTCCAGTAGCCGGAACGATCGTTTCGATCCTTCCGCTGGCGAGAGCGATGGCCGCGCCCACCGCGTTGGCCACCTCCGCGTGCGCCGGGCGGATCACCTCGCGGGCCCCCGGCACCTCGTCGGCCAGCAGGAACGCGCCGCCGCCGACCGCCACGAGCGGCCGGTCGGCCCGGCCGAGCGCCACCCGGTCCACCGCGTCCGCGACGGCCTCATCGGCCGCCCGTACGGCCTGGGCCAGCCGCTCGCGCCACTCCTCGGGGACGGGACGGGTGCCGACCGTGCCCCGCCCGGCCGCCACCGCGGCGTCGGTCATGGTCGGGGTCGAGCCGCCGAAGACGAGCGCCTCCGTGCCGATGCGGTAGCCCACCGACCGCGGCTCCTCCCCGATGATCGTGCCGCCGCCGAGCGCGATGGACAGGATGTCGGGCATCCGGAAGTTCGTCGTGACGCCGCCGATCTCCACCGCCGCGGCCGACTCCCGCGGGAAGCCGCCCACGAGCACGCCGAGGTCGGTCGAGGTGCCGCCGACGTCGGCGACGATCGCGTCCGTCACGCCCGACAGGTACGCCGCGCCGCGCAGCGAGTTGGCCGGCCCCGAGCCGATGGTCAGCACCGGATAGCGGGCCGCGTAGTCGACGGCCATCAGCGTGCCGTCGTTCTGCGCGAAGAACGTCTCGACCTCCAGGCCCCGCGCCGTGAGGGCCTCGCGCAGCGCGGCGGTGACATCGCGGGCCACGCCGTACAGGGCGGCGTTGAGCACGGTCGCGTTCTCGCGCTCCAGCAGGCCGAGCGAGCCGATCTCGTGGCTGAGGCTCACCGGCACGTCGCCGACCTCGGCCCGGATGATCTCGGCGACCGTGTTCTCCTGGTCGGCGCTCGCCGGGCTGAAGACGCCGGCGACGGCGATCGCGTCGGCGGGCGTCGTGGCCACGAACTTCCTCACCGCGTCCACGTCGAGAGGCGCGATCTCACGGCCGTCGACGAAGTAGCCGCCGCGCACGATCGCGGTTCCGGCCGCGACCGTGTCGCGCAGGTCGCCGGGCCACTCGCTGAGCGGCGGCACGGACGTGGTCGCCGGGGCGCCGAGCCGCAGCACGGCCACCCGGCCGAGCGCGCGCCGCTCCAGGATGGCGTTGGTCGCGTGGGTGGTGCCGAGCATCACCCGCTTCACCCGCTGTTCCATCGCGGGGTCGGGCAGCTCGGCGAGCACCGCGTCGAGCGCGGCACGCAGGCCCTCGGTCACGTCGGGGCTGGTGGGCCGCTTGGCGGTCGCGATGACGCGGTCGTCGTCGTCCAGCACCACGGCGTCGGTGTTGGTGCCGCCCACGTCGATGCCGACCCGCAGCGTCGTACGGTGTTCTCCGGTCCGCTCGCTCATGCGATCTTCTCCACCGGCAGGTAGTCCATGTCGTAGCCGAACGCCCGCGGGCCCGCCGTCTCCAGGCCCTTCGGCGTACGCCACAGGGGGTCGCAGGGCCAGGCCAGCACGGTCACCCGCTGGCCGTACCGGAGCCCCTCGGTCTGGATCGCCGTCGCCGTCTGGCTGTCGACCACCGTGATCAGGTCGGGCACCATGGCCCTGACCCGGCCGTCCTCGACGGCGACGAGGTTCTCGTTCTGGATCTCCAGCGTCAGCGTCCTGCCCCGGTCGTCGCCGGTGCCCTCGATCGTCGCCGTGCCCCGGGCGAACCCGCCGGTGGTCCTGCGCTCCAGGTCGGCCAGCTTGCCGGAGATGAGCCGTACGGCGCCGAGCTCCGCGGTCAGGGTGGCCAGCGGGTCGGCGGCGCCCTCGGTCGCCCGGCCGACGGCGATGGCCCGGCTCACCGTGCCCTCGATCACCGCGCCCTCGCACTCGCGCGCGGTCAGCACGTAGTCGGCCATCAGGGCGCTCGATCCCGCCGCCACGCAGACCGCACGGGCGATCCGCTCCGACCACAGGCCGTCGACCGGCCGGATCGTCACGACGTTGCCGACGACGTCGGTCATGACCACGAGGTTGGCCGGGATCCCGGCCACGTACATCGAGACCATCTGGACCTCGGGGAACGCCCGGCCCATCGCGTCGGCGTCGAGCAGCGGCAGCCCCAGCCTGGCCGCCCAGGCGACCGGGGCGACGCCGTTGCCGCCGCCGATCTCCGAGGACATGACCGCGGCGGGCGGCCGGCCGAAGATGCGCTCGATCTCCTCGGCGATCCTCACCGGCTCGTCCGAGCCGTGGACCATCTCGTTGCTGACGGTCGGTGCGCCGATTCCGGACAACGGCAGCACGAGGGCGTCGTCGGGCAGCTCGTCCAGGGTGATCAGCGGCACCTCGCCGTGCTCGCGTATCGCGCGCCGGGCGGCGATGGCGCCCGGGCGGACGTCTCCGCCGCCGCCGGTGCCGAGCACCGCGCAGCCGCGAGCGAGCGCGGCGACGTCCTCCAGTGTGATGCGGGCCTGCATGCGGGGGAGCCTTCACCACCGGGCGGTCCTGCATCAATGTCACCGGCGACCATCAGTCGGACATTTGTTGTCGTATCACGACAACAGCACGCTTGCCGGAATCAGCGCAGCGGGTCGAACTCCCGCAGGACGGCGGGCTGCTTGCCGGTGGTGATCTGCTCGGCGAGGAGCCGTCCGGTGGCCGGGCCCTGGGCCATGCCCCACATGCCGTGCCCGCCGGCCACGTAGATCCCCGGGGCGCCGGTCGCGCCGATCAGGGGCCGCCCGTCCGGCGTGACCGGCCGGGGTCCGACCCACACGTCGGTGCGCTCCTCCCAGCGCACGCCCCGCAGCAGGGGCCGGGCCGAGGCGATGATCGCCCGCAGCCGGGCCTCGACGGCCGGAGCGTCCGGGTCGCGGAACTCCATCGTGCCCGCGACGCGCAGCCCGCCCTGGTAGGGCGTGCACGCCACCCGCACGTCCGGCAGGTAGATGGGGCCGGGGACGGGGTGGTCCACCGGCACGGTGAACGAGTAGCCGCGGCCGGCCCGCACGGGGACGCGTACGCCCCACCGGCCCGCGAGCCGCGACAGCCACGCGCCGGTGGCCAGCACCACCGCGTCGGCGGACAGGGCGGCGCCGTCCCGGCCCGCCACGACGGCCTTCCCTGCGTCGCCACGCACGTCCGTGACCTCGAAGGTCTCCACGGCCGCGCCCCGGGCGACGACGGCCTCGCCCAGCGCGTGCACGAAGCGGCCGGGATCGACGTAGCGCTGCCCGTCGATCCGCACGCCCGCGGTCAGCGCCTCCGAGGCGAGCGGCACGGCCTCGGCCAGCCGCCGCGCGTCAAGCGCGGTGTGGTCGACCGGCTGCCCGGCCTCGGCCATCCTGCGCAGCTCGTGGAGCAGGCCGACGGCCTGGCGGGGCGTACGGAACCCGGCCGTGATCGGCGCGTCCTCCACAGGGGCGGCCACGCCGTTGGCGGCGAGCACCTCGTAGGCCTCGATGGACTCCTCGTTGAGCGGCAGGTTGGCACGCACGGCCCGGGTCCACGACGACCAACGGCAGTTGGCGGCGAAACGGGTCAGGAACGCCCACAGCCCCGGATCGACGGTCGCCGGGACGTGCAGCGGCGCGGCCGGGTTGAGCAGCGAGCGCAGGCCGTAGCGCAGCACCGAGGGCTCGTTCAGGGGGATGGCCAGGCCGGGCGCGATCCAGCCCGCGTTGCCCCAGGACGCGCCGGCCGCCACGCCCCGGCGGTCGACCACGGTGACCTCCACACCGCGTTCCTGCAGGAACCACGCGGTGGACAGCCCCACGATCCCCGCGCCCACCACGACGACCGACCGCGGCCACGCGTCGACGCGCTCGGACATGCCCCACCTCCACACAGGACGACTGCTTGCCCGGCCAGCATCACCCGTACGGCGCCGCGCGCCGTTGTAGCGGACGCACAATCGAGGCGCTCCTGTTGTGGATTCCGGACAGCCCGCTACTCGTCCTCGGCAGCCAGCGTGATGACCATGGCGAGGCGCTTGCGCGGGTCGTCCAGGTGCAGCGGGGTCACCTCGCTCATCCGGCGCAGGCGGTTGCGGACGGTGTTGGCGTGCACGCCGAGCCGTTCGGCGGCGGCCACGAGATCGCCCTGGGCCTCCAGCCACGCCCGCAGCGTCGCCACGTAGTGGGTGTCGTGGAGGGCGTCGTGCCGGCGCAGCGCGCTCACCGGCCCGCGCGCGGGGACGCGGCCCGCCCGGGCCGCGGCGCGCAACCGCTGGAGCAGGATGTCGTCCCACGACTCGTCGTAGGCAGGCGGCTCGGCGCGGTAGGCGTCCCTCTCGTGCAGCGCCAGGCACTCCTCCGCCTCCCGGCGGCTCGCCGGCAGCTCCGCCGCCTGGGCCGCCGCCCCGATCCCGGCCGCGACGCGCACCCTCGGCGGCAGCCCGGCCGCCAGCGCGGCCACCCACTCCCGTGCCGCCTCCGCTCCCGCGCCGGGCAGGAGCGTGTAGAGCGTGTCGCCGAGCAGCGCGCTCCTCCCGGGCCTGGACCAGCCGAACCCGGTGGTGGCCTTCTCGAAGGCCAGCAGGAGCATGGCGTGCGGCTCCTCGGAAGTGTGAGTGCGCACCGCGACGACCCGCATCTCCCGCGTGGGCAGCCCCAGCCGGCTGACCACGGTCGCCGCGTCGGCGGTGCCCTCCAGCAGCCGTACGACCAGGTCGGACTCCACCTGCCGTTCCAGGTCCGCGCTCGCCCGGGAGCGCAGCAGGTGCAGCGCCACGGTGCGCGCGCCGTTCGCCAGCGCGGTGTGCCGCGCGCCGGTCAGGGGGCTGCCGCACGTCACCCACACCGACCCGAGCAGCTCGCGGCCTGCCCGCACCGCCACCGCCATCCGCCCGGTCATGCCGTGCGACGGGTCCGGCTCAACGAAGATCGGCTCGTCCGTCGCGGTCAGGCGGGCGAACACCCCGCGCTCCCGGAATGCCTCGCGCAGCCGCTCCGGGACCTGCCGCACCAGGATCGTCTCCAGCCGGGCCGGGTCGCCCGCCTGCTGCGACCGGGAGTACGCGAGCACCCGCGAGAGCGGATCCTCGATGGTCACGGCCCCGCCGACGGCGTCCGCCAGGCTGTCGGCCAGCGCGAACAGGTCCGTGGGCCCCCGCCCCGACTCGGTCTCCCGCCCTTCGAGCACCAGCCCGTAGACCACGCCGACGAGGTGGCTCCAGGAGACCGCGGGATCGACGAGCAGCACCGCCACGTCGTTGCTCTCGCCGGCCACGGCGGCCTCGCGGGCGGTCTCGGCGCCCGCTCGCACCAGGACCACCGCGGCCTGCGCCGCGACCGCCCACCGCACCGCCTCGGTCACCGACCCGGCGCCCACGGCCACGAGCACGTCACCGGTGACCCGGCCGTCGGTGGCGTCCGGCATCGCCACGCTGCGCAACCGCGCCGAGCGCCTCTCGGGCCGCCCGCACAGCCGCACGCCGTACGCGCCCAGCACGTTGACCAGGCGATCCAACGTGATCATGCGTTACTCCCGCACCGGACCGGACCCCGTGGAACGCCGAAGGCCCGGTCTCCGTTTTCCGGAGGCCGGGCCTTCGTCTCTTGGTAGCGGGGACAGGATTTGAACCTGCGACCTCTGGGTTATGAGCCCAGCGAGCTACCGAACTGCTCCACCCCGCGTCGTTGTGTTTGAATCTTACCCCCTGTCGGGAGCGGGTGCCAAATCGTTTCCCGCCCTTCGACGCTCACGCCGACGCCGAAACATCGTGCATCAGCGGAACAGCGGCCACATGCTCACCTGACCTACCACAGCACGTCACGGACATCCGGGCCTGTGTCATGGGTGCGCAGCCACCCGGAACCATACCGATCCCCCGGCGTCGTCCTGATGGGCGCCCCAGGCGACGGCGAGCAGATCCACGAGCCACAGAACCTCGTGCTCCGTCGTCGCCGGCGTCAGGCACACGCATCACAGGTGTGCTGGTGACCGAGCCGCCGTCGACCACCTCCACATGCACGGCCGCGGGGGTGCGCACCATCCAGACCACCACCCGCCCGTCCGCGGCACGGCCCGAGTCGGTGTGCGCGACCGCGTTGGTGACCACCTCGCTCAACAGGAGCAGCACATCATCGAGGACCGAGGCCGCGACCTGCCCGGCCAGCAGCCCCCGCGCCCACTCGCGGGCCGCCGAGACGGACCTGTTTACTTCGTGGAACTCCCGCCACGTGCCGTACGACGCATCGCTCCTGGTCCCGGCGCTGTGCCCGCCAGTTCTCACGGGGACACCTCCGCCAGGATGACGTCGGCGACGTTGCGGGCGCGGGCGACGACCCAACCGCTGCGCCGCCACAGCCGAGCCCACCAGGGCCGCCAGGTGAAGACCCAGCCGCGACGGCGCCGGACGGCGAAGAAACGGATCCGGCCACCCGCATCTAGACTGCCTCTGCAATATCGGGCGGACGATCGGTTGAACAGCCCGAAAAATCAAGGGTCATGACATAACGCGGTCTGTTCCGAGCTGAGCATGGAATAACGAGGCGGAAAAAAGGTGGAATTTTCATCCAAGTCAGGAGAGAATTCGATGGAGGTTGTGCCGTCCCTCGATCCCGGATTGGGCCTATCCTGAGCCCGTATCCGTCAGGATGATCGAGGAAGCGAGACAGGCATGGACCTGGGCGCTGCGCTCTGGCGAAAGTCATCGATCTCCGGTGACAACGGTGGTCAGTGTGTCGAGGTGGCGACCAACCTGCCCGGCACGGTGGCCGTACGCGACAGCAAGGACCCCGGCGGCCCGAAACTGCTCTTTACTCCCACTGAGTGGCAAGCCTTCATCGCCGGTGTCAAGGCCCGCGAGTTCGACTTCCCGGCCTGATCTCCGCTCCCCAGGCGACTCCCTCACGCTGCCACCGCCGATCGTAGGCGGCCCGAACGAGACAGGCACCCTGACGGAAGTGGATCGGCCCACAGGGCATAGATAGGCTGGGCATTCTTTTCGTCACGGCCGGCTATCCGGACGTCCACCTCGCCGACATGACGCTCGCCGAGGCCGTGCGAACACAGCTAGAACGTGTTCTACATGAGCAACGGCAGCGCGAACGCCTGGAGAGCCACGGTTTCGCCCCCATCTCCAGGCTGCTGCTCGTCGGGCCGCCCGGGACCGGCAAGAGCATGAGCGCCGCGATGCTCGCCCGTGAGCTGAGCCTTCCGCTGTTCACCGTCCGCTTGGACGGACTGATCAGCAGGTTCATGGGACAGACCGCCTCCAAACTGCGGCTGGTCTTCGATGCCGCAGCCCGCAATCGAGCCGTCTACCTGTTTGACGAATTCGACGCAATCGGCGCGGAACGCCGCATTGAAGGAGATGTCGGCGAAGCCCGGCGCATACTCAACAGTTTCCTGCTATTTCTGGACGAAGCGCGACCGGAAAGCCTAGTGGTGGCGGCCACAAATCATGCGGCGATCTTGGATGGCGCACTATTCCGTAGATTCGACGCGGTCATTACCTATGATGTGCCGAGTGCAGAACAAGCTATCGAGGTGCTGCGCCGGAGGCTGACGTCGATGAACACGGCAGAAGTGGACTGGGACGATCTGATGGGTCATGTCGGCGACCTCAGTCACGCCGAACTCGTGCGAGCGGGGGAGATCGCCGCCAAGGACGCGATCCTCGCTGGTGATGATGCACTCTCCACCCTCGCACTGAGGTCGGCGCTCGACGCGCGCCGCGCTGCCCGGCATGGGTGAGCCCAATAGGCCCACGTTCCGCCGCCTTCCCCACCTGATCGTCCCGGGCACCGGGACCGACGCCGCGTACAGGGGACGAAGCGCACCGATCAGCGGTGGACGTAGGGATATCAGCGATCGCCGAGCACATGCCACCAAACTCAAGGGCGAGCTCCGCCTGGCGGAGACCTCGGCTCGTTCGGCTCATGTCGCTGTGGACGAGAGCGTACGCGGCGACGGTTTCGTGCTGACCGTCGTCGGCTGGTCCGCCGAGTACAGCCTGGCTCTGGAACGCCTCGATGCCCACGGCGCCAAACTCCTCTCGGTCGTCCCAGCGGGCGAGGACCTGCCCGAGCGCGCACTCATCTGGCTGCCGTTCTCGGCCGTATCGAAGTTCATCAGCCTGTTCGACCAGTTCGCCACCGAGGTCACTCCGAGCGGCAGCCCGAAAAACGCGGCGCTGGTGGCCAACATCTCCGAGCTGCGCCTTTCCCTGCTCCACGAACTGCGGCAACCTGCTGGCCTCTTCCTGGGGTGAGCTCGACAGCCACCAGGGCGTGGAAGTCCTCACCACGGGCGGCGCGTACAGTCTGCTCACCACGGCGAACGCGACGAGCGCGGCCACCTCCCAGGCGGCCAGGTTAGGCGCCCTAGTGCTCAGCCGGTATCCGAGTCTCACGCCCGAGGCGGTCCGCGGCCTGCTCGTACACGCAGCCGAGTGGACTCCCGCCATGGCCGCCCACTTCCCGACGCCTCGGGAGGGCTCTCTGAAGAGCAAGCGGTACGCCCTGTTGAAGCGTTACGGCTGGGGCGCCCCCACCGAGGCACGTGTGCTGGCGAGCGCCGCCGGCGACGTGACGATGATCGTCGAGGACGAGTTCCGTCCCTTCGCGCGGTCGAAGTCCTCGATCTCGATGCGGGCCATGCGCCTGCACACCCTGCCGTGGCCGTCCGATCTGCTACAGGACCTCGAAAACGCCCCGGTGCGGATGCGGGTAACGCTGTCGTACTTCATCGAGCCCAACCCCTCCAACCGCGGTTGGCAGGGTCGTTACGCGTACGCCTCGCACGGCCTGCGCTTCGACGTCATCCGGCCGACCGAGAGCCTTGCTGACTTCCACAAGCGGCTCAGCAATGCGGCCGAGGGCGAGGAGCGCGGCGTCCGCACCACATCGGCCACGGACGACCGCTGGTTTCTGGGGCAGGCGCGCAACTCCGGTTCCCTGCATGCCGACATCTGGAGCGGCCACGCGGTCGACCTCGCCCGCTGCGGGGTGATCGCCGTCTATCCCGTCGGCGGCTGGTGGAAGCAGAACAATCGCCGTGATCGTGTGAGCGTTCCCGTGCGGTATGCCCTGCTGGTCTCCTTGTTCACCGAGGTTCAGGCGGATATTCACACCCCGATCGCCAGCAAGATCCAGGTGCCTGTCCAGATCGACACCTAGGTGCTCCCTTCCGTTCCGCCCCTCAACCGGCTAACGGTGGTCGGGCGAAAAGGAAAACCCCCGGACCCTGAGGGTCCGGGGGTCTCACTTGGTAGCGGGGACAGGATTTGAACCTGCGACCTCTGGGTTATGAGCCCAGCGAGCTACCGAGCTGCTCCACCCCGCGTCGGCTCTACGAACACTATCCCGGCATCGCGCGGGAGGCAAACCGGAGCCCCGCGCCCGTGGGGACGCGGGGCTCCGGGATAGTTCAGCCGCTCGGTGCCGGGCTGGGAGTCGCACCGGCCGGCGGACTCCCGCTCGCGCTCGGACTGGCGCTCGGGGCCGGGGTCTGGGAGGTCCCGGTCTTGAGCTTGGCCAGGTCGTCCAGCGCCTTCTTCAGCGACGCCTGGGCGTCGCCGTACGCCTTCCAGTCGGGCGGGTTCGCCGACAGCGCCTTCTGCGAGTCGTCGTACGCCTGCTGGGCCCGGTCGAGCGCCGACGTCAGCGCGGACGTGCTCTCCGGCGGGGTCACCTGACCGGGAGGCTGGTTCGCCGTCTGGTCGGGCGTCTGGTCCGGCGGCGTCGCCACCGTGCCGCCGAACACCTGCTCGAGCGCGTTGCTGAGCGTCGGCCCGAAGCCGACCTTCTCGCCGTACAGCACCAGCACCCGGCGGAGGGTCGGATACTTGCCCGAGGTCTCCGCACGCGGCTGGATGTAGACCGGTTCGACGTACAGGAGGCCGCCGCCGAAGGGCAGCGTGAGCAGGTTGCCGTACAGCACGTCGGTGCCGCCGCCGCGCAGCAGGTTGAGCTCGGTCGACACCGTGGTGTTCGACTCGAACAGGTTCTGCGCCTGTGGCGGACCCTGGATCGCGGTCGTGCTCGGCAACTGGAGGATCTCCAGCGGCGGGTTCGGTCCGGAGGCCGTCGCGTCGACCGCCATGAACGCCGCCATGTTCTGCCGCTGGTTGGGCACGAACGTGGTCGTCAGCGAGAAGCGCTCGGTCTCGCTGCCGGGCATCTTCATCGTCACGTAGTAGGGCGGCTGCTTGCTCTTGCCGGTCGCCGGGTCCTCGGGGACCTTCCAGAAGTCCTGGCCGCTGAAGAACGCGTTGGCGTCGGTGACGTGGTAGGAGGTGAGGATCTCCCGCTGCGCCTTGAACAGGTCGGCCGGGTAGCGCAGGTGCGCGCGCAGCCCCGGGGTGATCTGCGAGGCCGGCTTGACGACCCCGCCGAAGGCCTTCTCCCACGTCTTGAGCACCGGGTCGGACTCGTCCCAGGCGTACAGGGTGACCGTGCCGTCGTAGGCGTCCACGGTCGCCTTCACCGAGTTGCGGATGTAGTTGATCTCGTCCCTGGGCACCTGCGGCACGCCGAGGCGGCTCGACTGCACGTCGGTGGTGAGCGACTCCAGGCTCTTGCGCTCGGAGTAGGGGTAGGAGTCGGACGTCGTGTACGCGTCCACGATCCACACGATGCGCCCGTCCACCACGGCCGGGTACGGGTCGCGGTCGAGCGTGAGGAACGGCGCGACCTGCTGGATGCGCTGCACCGGCTCGCGGTTGTAGAGGATGCGGGACTCGTCGTTGATGTTCGAGTTGAGCAGCAGGTTGGTCTCGCCGTACTTCACCGCGTAGAGCAGGCGGCGGAAGAAGTTGCCGATCGAGACGCCGCCCTTGCCCTCGTAGGTGTTGTTCACCTGGCCGGTGTTGTTCTGGTCGGCGCCCGCCTGTCCCTGCTGCGGGTAGTCCAGCTCGATCGGCCTTGCCGACTTGGGCCCGCCGACGATCGAGTAGTCGGGCGAGTTCTCACCGAAGTAGATACGGGGCTCGTAGTCGCCGAGGTCGCCCACCGGCGGGATGTCGCGCTCGCTGAACACCGGCAGGCCGCTGCTGTCCACCTTGTTGCCGGGCGCGGCGACGAAGCCGAAGCCGTGCGTGTAGACGAGGTGGTCGTTGATCCAGTTGCGCTGCCCCTCCGGCGGGCGGCCGATCTCGCGGACCGCCACCACCGTGTCGCGCGGCTTGCCGTCGACGGGATACCTGTCGATGTCGAGCTGCTCGGGGAACTGGTAGTAGCCGCGGATCTGCTGCTTCTGCTGGAACGTCGGCGACAGCAGGCTCGGGTCGAGCAGGCGCATGCCGGGGATGGCCGACGCCTCGGTCTGCAGCACGGAGGCGTCGGTGTCGGTCTTGGCGCTGTACTCCGTGACCTTCGCCGTATCGACTCCGTAGGCTTTTCGTGTCGCGTCGATGTTGCGCTGGATGTACGCCTGCTCCTTGCTCTGCTGGTTCGGCCTGACCTGGAACTGCTCGACCAGCGAGGGATAGACCGTGCCGATCAGGACGGCCGACAGCACGAGCAGCCCGAACGCCACGCCGGGGAACATCCCGCCCGGCCTGATGACGCCGGCGAAGAAGATCAGCGCGCAGATGAGCGAGATGACCGCGAGGATCCCCTTGGCCGGGAGCACCGCGTGCACGTCGGTGTACGACGCGCCGAAGGTCTTGCCGCGGTCGGAGAAGACCAGGCTGTACCTGTCGAGCCAGTAGGCCGCGGCCTTGAGCAGGACGAACACGCCGAGCAGCACCGACAGGTGAGCCCTGGCGGCCCGGGTGGCGTGCACCCCGCCGGGCGAGGAGATCCGGAACCCGCCGTACAGGTAGTGCACGATCGTCGCCGCGATGATCGACAGGATCACGGCCGTGAACAGGAAGTTCAGCAGCATCCGCAGGAACGGCATCGTGAACACGAAGAACGACAGGTCGAGGCCGAACTGCGCGTCCTTCTCGTTGAAGGGCGTGCGGTTCACGAACTGCAGCCAGGTCTTCCACAGCCCCGCCGTGGACGAGCCCGTGAACAGGGCGAGGACGCCCATGCCGACCAGGAAGACCAGCCGCCGGTGCGGGTCGAGCGCGACCCGGTAGCGGTCGGCGCCCTGCGGCGCCCCGAACATCCCCGGCCCGAACATCGGGCGGGTGCGGTGCGCGAGCACCATGTTGCCGCCCACGATGGCGATCATCAGGGCGGCGCCCACGATGAACAGCACCACCTGGGTGACCAGCATCGTGGAGAACACCGAGGAGAAACTCACCGAGTCATACCAGAGGTAGTCGGTGTAGATCCCCGAGAAGACCAGCAGTAACACGACGATCGCCACGACGGCGAGCAGCACGGGTATCAGAAGGCGCGGCCGTCGGGGCAAGCGCACCGCCCGTCCGGCTCCGGGGCTCCGGAAGCTCAACGCTCAACCCCTTGTCTCAGATTGGCAGGGCCATGATTGTCAGAGGGCAACGGTCCGTGCTTGGAAACCTACACCGCGATTGGCGTGGTCGTGGTAACAGATCTGATCGTTATCACGACGCCGCGTGCGGACAGGACGAGCAGGTCACCGCCCCGCGCCCGGGTCGTACGGTCAGCCTGCCGGGCAGGCGGGGACCTCGCCCTTGTGATCGCGCAGGGCGTCGATCGCCTTGATCGCGCCGTCCAGCGTCTCGACCCGCACCAGGCGCAGCCCCGCGGGCACGGCCTTGACGGCGTCGGCGCAGTTGCCCGCGGGCGTGAGGAAGACGGTCGCCCCGGCCCGGCGCGCGCCGACCATCTTCTGCTCGATCCCGCCGATCGGGCCGACCTGGCCTGCCGGGTCGATCGTCCCGGTGCCCGCGATCGACATGCCTCCGGTGAGCGCCCCCGGCGTCAGCTTGTCGTAGATGCCCAGCGAGAACATCAGGCCCGCGCTCGGCCCGCCGACCTCGCCGACGCTGATGTCGACCTTGAACGGGAACCGGTAGCCCGAACGCATCTGCACGCCGACCTTGGCCTTGCCGTCCGTGCCCGCCACGGTGCCGACCTGCACCTGCGTCGAGGCTCCGGCGCGCTTGACCGTGAACGTCACCTGCTCGCCGGGCTTGCGGCTCTGCACGGACGAGGCGACGGACGAGAGCTCGCCCACCGTCTTGCCGTCCACCGCCGTGATCTCGTCGCCCGGCTTGAGCTTGCCGTCGGCCGGCGTGCCCTTGTCGGTCCCGGCGACCGTGATCACCTTCTCGATGGGGATCTTGAGGGCGTTCAGCGCGGCGGCGGTGGCCGACTGCTGCGAGTCGGTCATCTCCTGTGTGTTCTGCTCCTGGACCTGCTCGGCCGAGGTGGACTTCGGGAACAGCGTCTCCTCCGGCACCACGGCGACCGTCGGGTCGAGCCAGCCGCGCAGCGCGGTGAGCAGGTCGAGACGGTTGTCGGGCCCGCCCTGGTAGGCGACGGTGACCAGGCTCAGCCTGCCCTGCGTCGGATAGGTCTCATGGCCCGAGATCGTGATGACCGGTTTCCCCTTGACGTCCCCGATCGTGTTCTCGGTGGGGCCGGGGCTCAGCACGACGTACGGCACCGGCAGCATGGCGCCGATCACGGCCAGTGCGAGCGCGAGGAATCCCGCGACCAGCAGGGTCAGAGCGCGTCGGGACATGAACGAACTCTATGCGTTCCGGGCTCCGGGCATTCCGGGTGCATCAGTCGCAGGCGCCGACCCACTCGGCGTCCCCGTCGGCGAACACCTGGTGCTTCCAGATGGGCACCTCGTGCTTGAGGTCGTCGATCAGCCTGCGGCAGGCCTCGAACGCCTCGCCCCGGTGGGGACAGGCGGCCGCCACGACGACGGCGATCTCCCCCAGGCGCAGGTCGCCCACCCGGTGGACGGCCGCCAGGGCGGTCACCGGGAAGTCCGCCGCGACCTTCTCCGCGACCCTGCGCAGATGCTCCTCCGCGGACGGGTGCGCCGAGTAGGACAGGAGCGTCACCGGCCTGCCGCCGTCCTGCTCGCGCACGGTGCCGACGAAGACCGCGGTGCCCCCGGCGGCGTTGTCCTCCACCGCGCCCAGCACCTCGTCCACGGACAACGGGGTGTCGCGAATGCCCAGCAATCGGATGACGTCCACGTCACCGAGGGTAGTGCCTGCGGCCCGTCAGGTGCGGCGCTTGCGGCGTGCGGCCCGGACGATCGCGGCCGTGCCGATGACCGCGACGGTCGCACCCGCCGCGGTGATCGTGGCCTCCTTGCCCGACAGGCGGCGGCCGACGACCGCGTGCCTGCCCTCGCACAGTTCGAGCAGCTCCCGCAGCGCGGCCTCGTTGGTCCAGGCCGGCTTCCAGCCCGCCTCCCGCAGCGCCACGCCGTCGACCACCCAGGGATAGACCACGTAGTGCAGGTCGGTCGCGGCCGTCGGCGTGATGCCGAGCCGGTGCAGCCGCTGCGCGGTGCCGAACGTCAGCCCCGCCGGCAGCTCGAACCGCTTCAGGCCGGAGATCTCCTCCACCTGCTCCATCTCCAGCCACCCCTCGGAGCCGACCGCCACGACCCCGCCGACCCGGCCCAGGGCGGCGGCCTCCAGCGCGGACACCAGGTCGTCGACGTGGCAGAACTGCCAGCGCGGCAGGCAGCCCTTCACCACGAGCAGCCGCGGCGCCTCGAAGTGGCGGGTGATGACCGTGTCGACGCCCGGCCCGACCAGGGCGGCGGGCCGCAGCACGGTCACCTCCAGGCCGGGATGCGCCCGCAGCGACCGCCGCACCAGGGCCTCGATCTCCAGGTGGTCGCCCACCAGGCCGGTGTCGGGCTCGGCCGCGACCGGGGCGTCCTCGGGCAGGGGCACCGGGTTGTCGGCGGCGGCGCCGTACACCATCGCGCTCGTCACCAGCACGACCCGCCGCACCCGGGCCGCGGCGCAGGCCGTGAGCACGGTCTGGGCGGCCCGCAGGTTGTAGCGGCGGCGCTCGGCGGGGTCGGTGTCGAGCGACTCGTCCGTGCCGAGATGCACCAGGACGTCCACATCGGAGATCCGGTTCGCCAAGAGCGGATCGCGAATGTCGAGGACCCGCCAGGTGACGTCCGGGGTGTCGCCGCGCTGCTCGTCGATGGCCACCACGCGGCGGAAATCCGCAGACGAGGCCACTTTCGCGAGGAACGCCCGGCCGAGACCGGAGGCGGCGCCGGTGACGGCGACGACGGGGGGACGCAGGCGTTTCGAGGTAGGCACGAGGTCCTCACTTTGCACTGATCCGCCCCACGGCGGATAACGTGGCGGATGTGGACTCCTCCATCCTGCACGAGGTGGCGCGGTGACTGACCTGCCAGGTCGCGAAAACGACCCCAACGACAACCCGTTCGCCATGTTCGGCAGCCCGGAGCAGATCGCCGCGGCCATGCGGCAGTTCGCCGACATGCTGTCGGCCTCACCGGAGGCCGGTCCCGTCAACTGGGACATGGCGAAGAACATCGCACGGCACGCCGTGGTCGCCGAGGGCGATCCGAGCGTCATGGAGGGCGAGCGACGGCAGATCGTCGAGGCCCTCAACCTGGCCGACCTGTGGCTCAACGAGGTGACCACGCTGCCGAGCGGCGTGACCACCCCGCAGGCCTGGAGCCGGTCGGAGTGGATCGAGAAGACGATCCCGGTCTGGAAGCAGCTGTGCGATCCCGTCGCCGCCCAGATGGTCGAGACGATGGGCGGCACGCTCGGCGGGGCGGGCCTGCCGCCCGAGGCGCAGGCCGTGGCCGGGCCGCTCATGGGCATGCTCCGGCAGATGGGCAGCATGATGGTCGGCCAGCAGATCGGCCAGGCCCTCGGCTCGCTCGCCCGCGAGGTGGTCGGCTCCTCCGACATCGGCCTGCCGCTGTCGGACACCGCCGCCCTGCTGCCCGGAGGCGTGGCCGCCTTCAGCAGCGGCCTTGAGACGCCCTCCGACGAGATCCGCCTCTACCTGGCGCTGCGCGAGGCGGCGCACCACCGGCTCTTCCAGCACGTGCCGTGGCTGCGGGCGCACCTGCTCGGCGCGGTCGAGGAGTACGCCCAGGGCATCACGGTGGACGTGTCCGCCCTCCAGGAGAAGCTCGAAGGGCTCGACCTCAGCGACCCCGAGCGGATCCAGGAGGTCCTGGGCGGCGGCGAGCTGCTCAAGCCCGAGGAGACCGAGCGGCAGAAGGCCGCGCTCACCCGGCTGGAGACCGCGCTCGCGCTGGTCGAGGGCTGGGTGGCCACGGTGGTCGACACCGCCGCCGAGGGCAAGCTCCCGTCCGCCGCGGCGCTGGCCGAGACCGTACGGCGCCGCCGCGCCACGGGCGGCCCGGCCGAGCGCACCTTCGCCACCCTGGTGGGCCTGGAGCTGCGCCCGCGACGGCTGCGTGAGGCGGCCGCCCTGTGGAGGGCACTGGAGGCCGCGCGCGGGATCGAGGGCAGGGACGCCGTCTGGGGTCACCCCGACCTCATGCCCACCGCGGACGACCTGGACAACCCCGAGTCGTTCGTGAAGGGCGAGGCCGAGTGGGACCTGTCCGCGCTGGAGGAGCCCAAGGAGCCTGGGGAGCACAAGGAGCCCGGCTCGGGTGACGAGACAGGCGAGGAGTCCGGCAAGTAAGGGTCACCGGCTGTCGGTAGGCTGCGCCGGTGAGCCTGCATCGTGACGCGCAAGCCGTACTGGCCGGATGGGTCGCGCCCACCCCCGAGGAGGAGCGGCTCCGCGAGGAGTTCCTGACGCACCTGCGCGCCCACGAGGACGCGATGTGGCGCGAGTGCGCTCCCGGCCACCTCACGGCGACGACCGCCGTCCTGTCACACGACGGCGAACGCGTGCTGCTGACCCTGCACCCCAAGGCCGGGATGTGGCTGCCGATGGGCGGGCACTGCGAGACGTCCGACACCACGCTCGCACAGGTCGCCCTGCGCGAGGCCACCGAGGAGTCGGGCATCTCCGGGCTGACCCTGCTGGGCGGGCCGCTCGCGCTCGACCGGCACAAGGTGTGGTGCCACCCGCCGCACAGCTGGCATCTCGACGTCGAGTACGGCGCGGTCGCGCCTCCCGGCGCCGAGGCGGTGATCAGCGACGAGTCCCTCGACCTGCGCTGGTTCCCCGTGGAGGAGATCCCGGAGCTGAGCGACGAGGCGACGCGGCGGCTGGCCCGCCGCGCCCGGTCGCTGTGCCGTACCGCCTGAAACCCCGTACCGCCTGAAACCCCGTACCGCCTGAACCCTCGCCGTACGGCCCGGCCCCGTACGGCCCGGCACAGCCGGGAATCCGACGAGACGAATCCCGCATGCACCGGGACCCCTGACTCTGCCGCCCGGGATCCGGGGCGACCGACTGTGAGAGCGACAACGACACGGTCACGCTCTGAGTCCCCGCGGTGGCGTGATGATCTCCGATGAAGCCGCCTTCACCGAGGCGCAGCACACTCGCGATCAGGCCGGCCTCGGCCTGATCGCGGGTCGTGTCACCGCGTCGCTCAGCGGTGCGGCGACGCCCAGGAACAGTGTGGCTACACTCAGGAACACTGTCGGGCGACCCGTCTTCGGCGCACAATCGACGGTGATGGCGTCGAAGCCCGGAATCGTCGTGTCGGCCACGGTGACGCTGGCCGTGCTCTTCGCCGCCCTGGGCATGGCATTGATCGCCACCGGCCACCTGAGCCGGCTGTCCATCCTGATTTCGGCGACCGCGGTGGTCTATCTGGCGGTCGCTTTCGTCGGCGCGGCGATACTGCGAACGCAGCCGCGCAGCCGGACCGGCTGGATCTTCCTCATCTCCGGCACGGCGGCGCCGATCGGCTCCGGGCTCAATGCCGCCGCCGACGCCGCGGCGCACATAGGCAGGATCGACATCGCGTCGTGGATCTACCTGGCGCAGACTCCGTTCAGCCTTCTCGGCGTGCCCCTGACGGCGACCTTCGGCATCCTGCTCTTCCCCGACCGCCTGCACGTCGCCGACCGAGCGGCGGCCGTGGCGCGGGCGCGCGACGCCGGATTGGGTTCGTCGCCGCCGCACCCCGGGTCTCCGGCTCTTCCGGCCTGAACGCGCGGCGCGTTCGGTCCCGGGGACGGCTCGGCTACGGTCGGGCTCATGACCAAGCTGGACGTGGGCGGCGAGATCGTCTCTCCCCCGCGCCGGAGGCTCCGGGTCTCCCCCCGGACGGCGTGGATCGTGGTGGCGCCGTTCGCGGTCTGGGCGGCGGCCCGGCTCGCCGGGGCCGACGGCGCCGTCCCCCTTGGCGGAGTGGGCGTGGCGCTGATGACGGGCACGCCCTACGTCGCGGCCACATCGCTCCTGGCGGTGGCGATCGCGCGGGCCGCCCGCCGTACGGCCGTGATCGTGGTGGCGGTGGCGGCATCGGTCCTGCTGGCGGCCGTGGTCCTGCCCCGCGCGGCCGGCTCGGCCCCCACCGTCACGGGACCGCCGCTGCGGATCCTCACGGTCAACCTCTTTTTCGGCGCGGGCGATGCCGCGACCGTGGTGGATCTCGTACGCCGGCTCCGGCCGGACGTGCTCACCACCCAGGAGCTCACTCACGAGGCCGTCGAGGCGCTGGACGCGGCGGGCGTGGCGCGCCTGCTGCCCTACCGGCACCTGGAGGACGGGCCCGGGCCCTCGGGCAGCGGGATCTACGCGCGTCATCCCCTCAGCGCGGCGCCCGACTTCGTGCGCGAGGGCGGCCACCACATGCCGAGGGCCCGGCTCGCCCTGCCGTCCGGCCCGCCCGTGGAGATCGTCGACGTGCACACGCTCGCGCCCTTGAACGCTCCCTACACGGCTCAGTGGGAGGCCGATCTCGCGGCGCTCCCGGCCGCGTCCCCCGGCGTCGTACGGGTCCTGGCGGGCGACTTCAACGCGAGCCTCGATCACGCCGCGCTGCGCGCGGTGCTCGGGCGGGGCTACGCGGACGCGGCCGACGCGACCGGCGACGGCCTGACCGCCACCTGGCCCGCGAACCGGTGGTTCCCGCCGTTGATCACGATCGACCACGTGCTGTACGACCAGCGGGCGTCGGCCGTGCGCACCGGCGTCCACAGGGTCGCGGGCAGCGACCACCTGGCGTTCTACGCCGAGCTTCGCCTGCCCGGACGGATATGAGTCTCAGGTCAGCAGAGCGCGGGTGTTGTCCCAGCCTTCGAGCCCGGGGTCGAGGCGGGCCACGTCCTGCGGCTTCCTGAGCCGGTGCCAGCCGGGACCGGTGGCGACCATGCGGGGACCGGGCGCCCGGCGGCGCATCGCCGCGACGGCGTCGGGTTCGTCGAGGTCGGGCGCGGCCCACTCGGCGACCGGCAGGCGCGCCGCCACGGCGACGGCGCCGCCGCCCTCGGCCGGGCAGACCGCGAGGTGGGCCCGCCCGAGCTCCCGGAAGAGCTTTCCGATCAGCAGCGGCGGCAGGTCGGGGGCGTCGGCGCTGACGACGACGCCCTCCTCCGCGGTCTCGTCGCCGGCGGACAGCGCGGCGAAGGCGTCGGCGGGCGAGGCGATCCGCAGGACGGGCGTGCCCGGCCAGGCGATGTTCTCAAGCCCCGGCACGCCGGCCGACAGGATCACCGGCCGCACGAGTTCGAGCCCGGCGACCATCTCGTAGGTGTCCTCGGCCATCGCCGTCAGGAACTCGGCCGGGTCCACGCCGGGTGGAGCCGCGTCCGCCATGCCCGGAGTGACCAGCACCGCGACGACCCGGGTCAACACTCCTCCGGCGCGCCGTTGGCGGCCATGGAGAATCCTTCGAGGAAACCCCTGGCACGTTCCGCCCGCGGATAGCGCTCCACGAGGGCCCAGAAGCGCGGGCCGTGGCTGGGCACGAGCAGGTGGACCAGCTCGTGCATGATGACGTAGTCGACCACCCAGGCAGGCATGCCCCGCAGCCGGGCCGACAACCTGATCGTGCCGTGGTCGGGGGTGCACGACCCCCACCTGTGCAGCTGGTTCTCCACCCAGCGGACACTCGCCGGCACGGCCTTGCCGTCCAGATAGCGCGCCGAAAGCTCCGTCGCCCGCTCGAGCAGGTCGTCGTCGCTCGGGCGTCTTCGCTGCTCCTTGGCCGCAAGGCGGTCGAGCATGCGGCGTACCCACTGCTCCTCGTCGGTCGTGCTCAGACCAGCCGGAAGCAGCACGATGGTCTTGTCGCCATCGCGGTACGCGGAAACGGTTCGCCGCCGTCGTGCGCTCCGACGAACCTCGACTGTCTCGGGGGGCACATATGAAAGGTAGCCGACACGCGCCGAATTCCACAGGGGGTGGTACACGTTCTCCCTGGTCAATCGGGCGAACGTGACCTTGCGGGCGTGAAAACTACGGGGTTGCGGATATTCACCGACCACGATCACCCCGGTAATTATCCACAGCCACGCTGGTACCGGCGCCCGCGCCCACCCTGCATATGGCAAGGTCTGACGACTATGAGACCTCGACTCAAGCCGGTTTTGCGCCGGGTCGAACGGGACGGCCGCACGCTGCAGTTCGGCGTCCATCCGCTCCGGGCCGTCGTGCTGACCGGCGTCGAGCCGCCCGTGCGCCGCCTGATCGACGGCCTCGACGGCGCCCGCACCCTGCGGCAGGCGGTGGCGAGCAGCGGTCTCGACGAGGCGTCCGCCCTGGAGGTGGTCGCCCGGCTCGCCGCGCACGGCCTGATCGAGGACGCCGCGGCCCGGCCGGAGCCCCTCGCCGACCTGCCGCTCGCCGAGCGCGACCGCCTCCGCCCCGATCTGGACAGGCTGGCGCTGACCTCCACCGACGGCGGCATGAGCGCGATGTCGGCGCGCAGGGCGGCGCGGATCCGCGTGTACGGCGCGGGCCGGGTCGGCGCGCGGGTCGTCACGCTGCTCGCCGCGGCGGGAGTGGGCCACATCTGCGTGGTCGATCCGGGCACCGCGACCTGGGGCGACGTGGTTCCCGGCGGGCTCGGCCGCGCGGAGACGGGGACGACCCGCGAGGAGGCCGCCGTGCTCGCGGCCCGGCGGATCTCCCCCGCCGTCAACGCCTGGCCCGGACGGGCCGCCTCCCGGCTGTCCGACGGCGGGGTGCGCCCCGACCTGGTGATCCTCGCACCCGCCGACCCGCTCGACGCCACGCTGGTCCACGAGATCGTCGCCGAGGGGGTGCCTCACCTGCTGGTCTGCGCCTTCGAGGGACACGGCTCGGTGGGGCCCTTCGTCGTCCCCGGACTCACCGCCTGCCTGCGCTGCCTCGATCTCGGCCGCCGCGACCGGGATCCGTCCTGGCCGCTCGTGGGCGCCCGGCTCGGGGGCTATCCGGCGGGCGAGATCGCCTGCGACGTGGTGCTGTCGTGCCTGGTCGCCGCGCAGGCGGCCGGTCAGGCTCTGGCCTATCTCGACGAGGGACGCGTGCCCGGCGGCCTGCTGGAGGTGTCGCCCGGGTGGCGCTGGCGGCACCGCGCCTGCGAGCCGCACCCCGACTGCGGCTGCGTCCCGGGCGACGCGACCGGCGCGGCGGCCGTGCCCCGCGCTCCCGCCGCGTGAACGGCCACAGGCCACGCCTCTCACCGGCGGATACTCCCGTCACGGCAGTCGCGGTGTGACCAATCTCATAGACGGCGTATTCCTCCGGGAGGCTCGCGCCGGCCGGAGCCCCGGTGCCCGCTCGATCGGAAATCGTGGTCGAAAGCACTCTTCATCGCCGACAATGGTCGTGTGAGTGACCTTCCCCACCGCGCCGTGACACGCTCGGCAAAGCTCGCGACACTCCCTCTCGGGTTCGCCGGCCGCACCGCGCTCGGACTGGGCAGGCGGCTCGGTGGCGCCTCCGCGGAGATCGTCGCCCAGGAGATCCAGAAGCGTACGGCCGACCAGGTCTTCAAGGTGCTCGGCGAGCTCAAGGGCGGGGCGATGAAGCTCGGCCAGGCACTTTCGATCTTCGAGGCGGCGCTGCCGCCCGAGATCGCCGGGCCGTACCGGGCGACGCTCACCCGGCTGCAGGACGCGGCGCCGCCGCTTCCTGCCGCCACCGTCCACCGGGTGCTGACCGAGCAGCTCGGCGACGACTGGCGGGAGAACTTCCTGGAGTTCGACGACCGGCCGAGCGCCGCGGCGTCGATCGGGCAGGTGCACCGCGCCGTGTGGCACGACGGCCGCCCGGTGGCCGTGAAGATCCAGTATCCGGGGGCGGGCAAGGCCCTGATCTCCGACTTCAACCAGCTCGCGCGGCTCGGCAAGCTCTTCGGCGCGCTGCTGCCCGGTCTCGACATCAAGCCCGTGCTGGCCGAGCTGAAGGAGCGGGTGGCCGAGGAGCTCGACTACCTGAAGGAGGCCGAGGCCCAGCAGGCGTTCGCCGAGGAGTTCCGCGACGACCCCGACTTCCACGTGCCCGCCGTGATCGCGGCCAACGAGCAGATCCTCGTCTCCGAATGGATGACGGGCACCCCGCTCTCCCGGATCATCGCCGACGGCACTCAGGAGGAGCGCAACCACGCCGGCCTGCTGTTCGTCCGCTTCCTGTTCTGCTCCCCGGCCCGGGTCGGGATGCTGCACGCCGACCCGCACCCCGGCAACTTCTGGCTGCTGGAGGACGGGCGGCTCGGCGTGCTGGACTTCGGGGCGGTCAACCGCATGCCCGACGGCTACCCCGTCGCCTTCGGCAGGCTCACCCGCATCTTCAACCAGGGCGACATGGAGACGGTCGTGCGCGGGCTGCGCGCGGAGGGGTTCATCCGCCCGCACATCGAGGTCGACGTCGACGCCCTGCGGGCCTTCCTCGCGCCGTACGTCGAGCCGACCCGGGTCGAGGAGTTCGCCTTCAGCAGGGAGTGGCTGCGGGAGCAGGCGGCGACCGTGGCCAACCTGCGGCCGAACAACGTGGTCCGCCAGCTCAACCTGCCCCCGTCGTACGTGCTGATCCACCGCGTGCACGCGGCCGGCGTCGGCGTGCTGTGCCAGCTCGGCGCCACCGCCCGCTTCCGCGACGAGGTGGTGCGCTGGGTGCCCGGCTTCGCCGACGAGACGGGCGAGTCCGAGGACAGCGCGCTCGCCCTGACCTGAGCGGGCGGCGTCATCGGCCGCCGCGGCTCTCGCTCGTCTGCAGGTTCTGGTTGATGACGCAGCGCTTGATCCCTCTCCTGCAGTTGCCGTTGAGGGTGTTGGTGAACACGCTGACGCTCGACACCTGCTGGACGCCCGCGAACGTGACGGCGCTGTTGGCCGCGGGGGCGTTCACGTTGCGGCGGCCACCGGATATCTGCTTGGGCGGGCTGTTGATGGCGGGCGCGTTCGCGGTGTTGGTGCCCGTGGTGGCCTGAGTCGCTCCGTCGCCGTGGCCGTTGCCGTGACCGTGGCGCGCCACCCGCGCCGTCGCCGCGACCGGCGCGGCCTCGGCCTCCGGCATGACCGAACCCCACAGTCCGGCGACGAGCGCGGTGACGGCGAGCCGTCGCGCAACCGCCACGAGATCAAGCGCGCCTGACGTACGGTCGCCCATCCGAGTCCCACCCACCGCTCATGCACCACTTCGCCCGCCGCCCGTGACCATCCGGCCTGGGGCGGCGATCCGCCTCATACCCCGTGGTCCTCGCCCGCTCCCACGGCAGACGATCTTCTGTGCGTTCGGTGATCGCATCTTTACGAGCGACGAAGGCCCGGGCCGTTCGCCGGGCCCGGGCCTTCGTCATCGATTCACTTGTTCGGTCGCGTCAGGCTCGCGTCACATGCGCGCCAGCGCGGAGCTCAGCCGCCGGGACGCGCGCTCGGCCTGCCGGCGTGCCCTCTGCACGCTCCTGATCCGGCCGGCCAGCCGCTCCTCCGCAGCTTCGCGGTGGAGGGTTCGTATTCGCTCGTGCGCCAGTTCTTGGTGCAGATACAGGGAGGTGATCGGGGAGATGCTCATCTGGATCGGTTCCTTCCGGAAATTGCTGTGGTTGCTGGTCAGGCGGCGACAGGGGACTTACGCGGGCGCCCACGGGGACGCTTGCGGGGCACGACGACCCCCCGCAGGATGAGCTCCCCGCCCCAGACGCCCCACGGCTCCTCGCGCTCCAGCGCGCGGGCCAGGCAGGCCTTCTGGATCGGGCAGCCGCCGCAGAGCGCCTTGGCGAACTCCACGTCCTCGGGAGACTCGGCGAACCACAGGTCGGGGTCGGTACGACAGGGGATTTCGGCTTCGATCAGGTCCATGACCGGGGCCGCCATCTGCGTCACCTCTTTGAATGGTTTGGTCTGGTTTGTCCTCGTTGGGGGTGTGGATTCGTGGCCGACAAAACAAGAAGGCCGCGGATCCTGGGTGGGATCCGCGGCCCGGAGATGGAGACCTAGTCAGGGTATGACTGGTCCTCTCCAGGCATCGTGCGGACCCTGCGCACCTCCGCGAGCGGCGGTGCGGATCTGCTCATCGCCCATCGGCCGGTTCACATAGACCGGTCGCTGGACGGGGTTGCGGTGGTGGCTGGCCAGGCCGGCGAACGCGCCGAAGGCGGCCGAGCCCGCGGCTCCGGTCACCGGAGCCAGGGCAGCGGCGGCCTCGCCACGCCGCAGTTTCGGCATGACAATGGCGGCCGGGCATGCGGAGGCGAGCCACAGCGTGCGGGACGTCGTGATGTTCCTCACTGGACTCACCTCCATTTCAGTGCGATCTCACCGGACCGAAGCGTCCGGCTGACTTGTCCAAGACCCTAAACCGCCGCGGCAGGGTGGGCAACCTATTTTCTACCTGCGATTTTCACGACTTCGTGACATCGGAGTGCAACGCCGGCGACACCCGGATGAGGCACTCCTGGACCACGGACACGGCCAGTTCCCCGGCCGCGGTGAACATCTGCCCGCGGGCGAGCCCGCGCGCCGCTCCCGACCACGGCGACTCCTGGGCGTACAGCAGCCATTCGTCGGCCCGGAAGGGCCGGTGGAACCACATCGCGTGGTCCAGCGACGCGCCGGACACCGCCGAGGACCCCCAGGCCAGGCCGTGGGCCAGCAGCACGGTGTCGACGAGCGTGAAGTCGCTGGCGTACGCCGCGAGCACGACGTGCAGCAGCGGGTCGTCGGGCAGGTCGGCGTCATACCGGAACCAGACGTTGTTCTCCGGGGTGACCAGGGTGGGGTCGTGGGCGGCCTCCCACGTCAGCGCGTTCACATAGCGCGCGTCCACCGGGCGCGGCTTGGCCAGCAGCTCGCGCCAGCCCGGCTCGTCGCCCACGACCTTCAGCATCCGCTCCTGGAAGGTCGGCAGCGTCTCGGGGTCCGGCACCTGCGGCATGCGCACGGCCTGGTGGCTCACGCCCGGCTCCTCGATGTGGAACGACGCCGACATCGAGAAGATCGCCTTGCCGTGCTGGATCGCCGTGATGCGCCGGGTGGTGAACGACCGCCCGTCGCGGACCCGCTCGACGTTGTAGACGATCGGGACGGCCGGGTCCCCCGGCCGGATGAAGTAGGCGTGCAGCGAGTGGACCATCCGGTCGGACGGCACCGTACGGCCGGCCGCGACGAGCGCCTGCGCCGCCACCTGGCCGCCGAAGACCCGCTGGATGCGCTCCTCCGGGCTGCGTCCCCGGAAGATGTCGAGCTCGATCGGTTCGAGGTCGAGCAGGTCCAGCAGCTCCTTCAGGGCCGAGTTCACGGCAGCCTCCAGCACACGCGGGTATTACTCGTCGGTAACAGTACCGGCGCCGCGGCAGAGCTCCAGGACCGCGTCGCCGTACCGCTCAAGTTTGACGCGTCCGATTCCGGCGATCGCGAGCAGGTCCTGCTCGGAGGCGGGCGCCCGCTCGGCGATGGCCTGGAGGGTGACGTCCGTGAAGACGACGTACGCGGGGACCTTCTGCTCCTTCGCCTCGGCCGAGCGCCACGCCTTCAGCCGTTCGAGCAGGGCCTCGTCGTAGTCCGCGGGGCAGGTCGCGCAGCGGCCCAGCTTCTGCTCGGCCGCCGCCGAGAGCGTCTTGCCGCAGATCCGGCAGTGCAGCGGCGCCGCCGAGCGCTTCGCCCGGCCGCCGGAGCCTCCCGGCCGCTCGGCCCTGGCCACGCTCGCCGTACGCGGGGACAGCCCGTCGAGGAAGCGCGACGGCCTGCGGGAGCGGCGGCCTCCCGGCGAGCGGGCGAGCGCCCACGACATGTGCAGGTGCTCGCGGGCCCGGGTGATCCCGACGTACAGCAGCCGCCGCTCCTCCTCGATCTGGTCCGGCGTCTCCGCGTAGACGATCGGGACCATGCCGTCGGTGAGGCCGACGAGGAAGACCGCGTCCCACTCCAGGCCCTTGGCGGCGTGCAGGGAGGCGAGCGTCACGCCCTCGACCGGCGGCGCGTGCTGCTCCATGGCCCTGCGCTCCAGCTCGCCGACGAACCTGGGCAGGTCGGTGCCCTCGGCCGCCATGTCCTCGGCGAGGTCGGCGAGCGCCTTGAGCGACTCCCACTTCTCCCTGGCCTTGCCGCCGCCGGGCGGCTCGGCGGTCAGCCCGATGCCCGACAGGATCGCGTGCACGGCGGGCGCGAGCGGCTCGTCGGCCGACGACCGGGCCGCGCCGCGCAGCAGCACCACGGCCTGGCGCACCTCGGGGCGCTCGAAGAACCGCTCCGCCCCGCGCAGCAGGTAGGGCACCCCTGCGTCGGTGAACGCCTGCTCGTACGCCTCCGACTGGGCGTTGACCCGGAACAGCACCGCGATCTCGCGGGTGGGCACGCCGTCGGCCATCAGCTTCTTGACCGTGAGCGCGACGCCGAGCGCCTCGGCCTGCTCGTCGTCATATTCGGTGAAGACCGGCTCGGGACCGTCGGGCCGCTGGGCGACCAGTTCCAGCCGGTGGGGCGAGCGCGCCATGACGCGGTTGGCCAGCGTCACCACCTGCGGGCTCGAGCGGTAGTCGCGCACCAGCCTGATCACGGCCGCCGAGGGGTGCTCGACGGCGAAGTTGGTCAGATAGTGGGGCGTCGCGCCGGTGAACGAGTAGATCGTCTGGTTGGGGTCGCCCACCACGCACACGTCGTCGCGCCCACCGAGCCAGGTGTCGAGCAGCAGCTTCTGCAGCGGGTTGACGTCCTGGAACTCGTCGACCACGAAATAGCGGTACTGCTGGCGGATCTGCGCGGCGACCTCGCGGTGCTCGGTCATCACGGCCGCCGTGAGCTCCAGGATCGTCTCGAAGTCGATCAGGTTGCGCTGGCGGCGCAGGCTCTCGTACCCCTCGTACAGCCGGGCCACCTCCTCGGGCGCGATCGGCGGCGTGCGCCGGGCCTTGGCCGCGGCGGCGGGGTAGTCCTCCGGGCCGACCTGGGTGACCTTCGCCCACTCGATCTCGCTCGCCACGTCGCGCAGCTCGCCGCGGTCGGGGTTCCTGCGCAGGCGCCTGGCCGCCTCCACGAGCAGCGGCAGCTTCGACTCGACCACCTGCGGCGGGTCGCCGCCGATCACGCGCGGCCAGAAGTAGCTGAGCTGGCGCAGGGCCGCCGCGTGGAACGTGCGGGCCTGCACGCCGGCCGCACCGAGGCCGCGCAGCCGCTGCTTGAGCTCGGCCGCCGCGCGGGTCGTGAAGGTCACGGCGAGCACGCCCTGCGGCTCGACGACCCCGGTGTGCACGGCGTACGCGATGCGGTGCGTGATGGCGCGGGTCTTGCCGGTCCCCGCGCCGGCGAGCACGCACACCGGTCCGCGCACCGCCTGGGCGACCTCGCGCTGCTCGGGATCCAGACCGTCGAGGACGTCCAAGGAGGAGCTCCCAACATGCGTTGCGGACGTTGTTACTGGCATCATCCTTCCAGCAGCCGGCCGAGCATGTCCCGGGGACCGGTCGGCGCACGCCGCTACATCGGGGAGGAACACACCGTGGCCACCGCGGTCCGAACTGCTTTAGGCGTGGGCGCCGCAGCCCTCGCCACCCTCGCCCTGGCCTCGCCGGACGCCCAGGCGGCCACCCCGGCGGGCTCCCCCGCCCATCGCCCCTCCGCTTCCCCCAACCCCTCCGCGACGCATTCCGCCGGGTCCACCACCCGGCCCACCGCCGGGCCTTCCGCCTCGCCCTCCGCGAGCCCGTCGCCCTCGCCGTCCCCGTCGGCCTCGCCCTCGTCGGCGCCCACGCCGCCGGACGTGCGGATCCGCACCTACGCGTACGGCTCGCACGCGCGCCAGACCATGGACGTGTGGTGGCACACCGCCGGGCCGCGGCGCCCGGCGGTTTTCGTCATCCACGGCGGCTGGTGGTCCGGTGGCGACAAGAAGTACATGAAATCGATCAGCCGCAGCTACTCCCAGCTCGGCTACACGGTCGTGAACCTCGACTATCGGCTGTCGGGCGACGCGGCCTGGCCGGCGCAGCGCACCGACGTGCTGACCGCCGTCAACGCCGTGCGCAGGCACGCGGCGATGTTCAACACCGACCCCGGCCGCTATGTCCTGGTCGGGTTCTCCGCGGGCGGCCATCTGGCCGCCGCCGTCGGCGCGTACGGCGACGGCCGGCCGGGCCTGCGCGGCGTCGTCGGGATCTCCCCGCCCGTCTCGCCGCTGTCGGCGTTCGCGGACGGCAGCGCGTTCGGCACCAAGGAGCAGCAGAAGCTGCGCAAGGCGGCGATCAAGCTGGCCGGCGGCTGCACGCCCGCCAAGTGCCCGAGCGTGTGGTCGAGCATGGAGGTGCCGTTCCACGCCTCGCCCGGCGACCCGCCGATGCTCGCCTTCCACTCCGCCGAGGAGTTCGTCCCGCCCTACCAGAGCGAGATGCTCAAGGAGGCGCTGGCCAGTGTGGGTGTGCGGATGACCGTCAAGACCATGGCCGGCACCCAGCACAGCTCCCCGCTCTACCGGGAGCCGGGGGTCGCCGAGACCGTCCAGAACTGGATCGTCGCCCGGCTGGGGCACTAGCCCCGTTATCCGCGCATGGGGGTGGTTGAGGTCTGGCGCGGCTGGTTGATCACCGCCGGTCGGCACGACCTCGCCCTCCCCACGTACCGCGCGGAGGACCCGCCCTGAGTGGCGGGTCCTCGCGAGCGGCCGCAGAGCCCCCTGGATGCTCGTCCTGTCAGATGTGGATGAGCTTGTCGGGGTTGAGGACGCCGTAGATGGCGTGGATGCGTCCGTCGCGGACGTCGAAGGCGACGAGCTGCCGCTGCCCGCCGATCACGGTCCAGACGGCCGGTTCGCCGTTGGCCTGGGTCAGGCGGGCCTCCTCGATCGGGTACCGGGACATCAGGCCGGCCACGAACGCCACGACGTTGTCCCGTCCGAGGACCGGGCGCAGGGCGGCACGGACCTTGCCCCCGCCGTCGTTGTAGGCGACCGCGTCCTTGGCCAGCAGCTCGGCCAGGGCGGCCAGGTCGCCGTCCTGCGCCGCGGCCAGGAACCGCGTGAGCAGTTCGGCGTGCTCGGACCGCGCGGGGGCGGCGAACCGCCCGGAATCCCGGCTCAGATACCGCACCGCCCGGTGGTGCCACTGCCGGCAGGTCGGCACGGAGGCGTCGAGAATCTCGGCGATCCGGTCATAGGGCACGTCGAATGCCTCGCGCAGCACGAAGACCGCCCGTTCCGGCGGTGACAGCCGCTCCATCATGTGGAGCGTCGCGTACGAGAGGGTGTCGCGCAGCTCGGCGGTCTCCAGCGGGCCGAACGCCCGGCCGTCGACCGGCTCGGGCAGCCACGGCCCGATGTATGCCTCGCGCGCCACTCGCGCCGAGCGCAACTGGTCGAGCGCCAGACGGGTCACCACCGTCACCAGGAACGAGCGCGGCTCACGGACCTGCGACCGATCGGTGTTCGTCCAGCGCAGGTAGGTCTCCTGCACCACGTCCTCGGCGTCCCACATGCTGCCCAGCAACCGGTACCCCAGGCCGAGGAGGAGCTGCCGGTGCTCCTCAAAGGTCTCGTCCACTGTGCGCTCCCTGCCCGCCGGCGGCGGCCCGCCGATCGACGTTCACTTCGCCGTGTCCCTTCCGGCGGCGAACCGGCCGGCGACCCAGTCGAGGATGTCCGGCATGGCGCCGTCGTCGATGCCGACGGTCTGTCCGGGGTAGGTATCGTGCTCCAGGCCGGGGTAGGTGCGGTAGTCCACCGCGCACCCGGTTCGGCGAAGCGCCCGGGCGACCTCGTCCGTCATCCACGCGGGGATGACGGTGTCAGCCTGGCCCTGCAGCAGGGCAGCGGGTTCGGCGGGTCGTAGAAGGCGGTGCGGGGCAGGGCGTCGGCGCGCTGCTGCGCCCAGGCGGCCTCGCACCAGTCGTCGCAGATCACATCGGCCCGTACGGGGGCCGTGGCCGGGGTCAACGACGCACCGGCGGTCACGACGACGAGCATCGCTTTCAGCAGAGCCTTCATCAGATCTGTCCTCAGAATCGATGGCTACGCGAGAACCGGTTCGCGGCTCATGCGGCCTGAGCCGGCGCGTCGCGCAGCTCGGCCGCGAATCCCTCGGACACCGAGGAGTAACGGGGACGCCAGTCCAGGTGCAGCCGGGCCCAGGTGTTGGCGGCGCCGCGCAGCAGGTTCATGAACGCCACCCCCCAGCTCCCGACCGCCAGCCGGGCCAGCGCGGCAGGCGCCCTCTTCGGCGCCGGGGCGCGAAGGAGGGCGGCCAGCTCCGGCAGCCATCGGCGCAGCGGCTCCGGCCGGTCGTCGACGATGTTCAGCACGCCGTTGACGTCGGGCTTGTCCAGCGCGGCCGCGACGGCGGTCGCGACGTCGTCGGCGTGCGTGAAGGAGAAGACCGCGTTCCCGCCACCGACCAGCGGCACCTTCCCCGCCCGTGCCTGCCGGACGAAGGATCCGCCGGGGGCGTAGATCGAGCCGGGCCCGTACAGGTGGCCCAGCCGCAGCACCAGCCCGCCCGCCTGCGTGGTCAGGCGCTCCAGCTCGGCCAGCGCGTCCAGCACGGGCACGAACTGTCCGGGCGTGCCGGTCCGCCACAGCGGGGCGTCCTCGTCGGCCATGCCCTCGCCCGGCTGATAGGCGTAGGCCAGGCCCTGACTGATGATCCGCGCTCCGCGGGCGGCCTCGATGAGGTTCCGGGTGCCCTCGGTGCGCAGCCGGTTGGTCACCGCGAAATCGCGCGCCAGATGCCGGGGATCGATCTCGGCCGGAATCGCGGTGAGCATGTTCACCACCGCGTCGGGCGCCGCCTTCCCGACCGCGCGGCGCACCCCGTCCCGGTCCAGCGCGTCGGCGACCACCACCCGGGCACCCGCCGCCTCCAGCTTGGCCGTGCCGCTCCCCGGCCGGGCCAGCCCCAGCACTTCGTGCCCCACCGCGGTCAACAGCGGAACCATCCGCTCACCGATCACCCCAGTGGCCCCCGCGACGAGAACTCGCATGATCACTCCTTGGTCCGCCCCGGCGTTCTGGCCGGGATCCGCCGTTCACGGCAACCAGACGAGCCGGCCCGCCCCCGCGTGACAATCACGGCAGTGATCCACGTCACAATCCGGCACCGATGGACGATCCCGGCCGTCCGCGGACGCTTCCAGTGCGGCTCGCTCACCTATGCCGCCTGCGCCCCGACCGCCGGGCGCCTCTGCCATCCGGCCCTCAGAGGCCGCGCGGAGCCGAGATCAAAAGGGGGTGGACGCGGCGGGAACATGCGGCGCACTCGCGATGTTGCCATGACTGCTCTCGGCAACAGTGATGCGCACGGAAGGGACGACAGATGGCGCTGACGGTTTACACCACGAGCTGGTGCGGCCCCTGCAAGCGGCTGAAGAGCCAGCTCACCCGGGAGGGCATCGTCTTCAGCGAGGTGGACATCGAGCAGCACCCGGACGCCGCGGACTTCGTCGCGAGCGTGAACAACGGCAACCAGGTCGTCCCCACCGTGGTCGCGGACTGCCACACCATGACCAACCCCTCGGTCGCCGAGGTGAAGCGGCACCTCGAAGGCGCCTGCTGACTCACCACTCGGTGTCGGGGATCGGCTCCCCATACCAGGTCTCGATCAGCCGCCGGGCGATCGAGACCTGGCCGGGCAGCACCAGGTCGCCCGAGCGCACCTGTGCCTCCAGCTCCTCCCGGGACAGCCAGCGCGCCTCGGCGATCTCCTCCAGATCGGGACGCAGCTCGGTGGTGACGGCGCGGGCGAAGAAGCCCAGCATCAGGCTGCGCGGGAACGGCCAGGGCTGGCTGCCGAGATAACGCGGCGCGGTGACGGCGACGCCCACCTCCTCCAGGACCTCGCGGACCACCGCGTGCTCCAGCGACTCCCCCGGCTCCACGAACCCGGCGAGCACCGACATCCGGCCCTGCGGCCACTGCGGGCCGCGCGCGAGCAGGATGCGGTCCTCGTCGTCGTGCACCAGCATGATCACCGCGGGGTCGACGCGCGGGAAGTGCTGGCTGCCGTCCCGCGAGCACACCCGCATGTGGCCCGACGCGGTGACGTCCGTACGGCTGCCGCACCGCGGGCAGTATTCGTGGCTCGCGTGCCACGCCTCCAGCGCCACCGCGTAGACGAGCAGCCCGGCGTCGCGGTCGTCCAGCAGCACCGCGGCCTCTCGCAGGCCCGCCGCGTCGCCCTCCGGCAGCGGCGCGTTGACGGCGAAGTAGGGCACGCCGTCCTCGTCCACGCCCAGCAGATAGCGGGTGCCCTCCGGCGCCTCGGCCGGCGAGGTGAGCACCAGGGCCGCGCCGTCGGTGAAGCGGCGGAGCAGGGTGCGGCCGTCGTGGACGAGGAGAACCCGCGTCTTCTCGGCCTCCCACGCCCGCCGCAGCCATTCCTCGTCGCCCCGCAGGGCCGCCGATCGGTCGATGGCGCTGCGCGCCAGGAGCAGGGGTCCGAGCAGTCCGTCCGCGATTTCCACGCCGTCATCCTTCCACTGCCGCCGCTCCGGCAATCTCCCCGCCCTTTCCCGTTCGCCGGTCAAATGATCGTGCTCCCGGCTAGGATGCGGTCACTTAGGTTAGCCTTACCTATGGAGGGCCGGTGCGGCTGTACCTCACCACGCTCAACCCGACCGATTCGGTGACCGGCGGGTTCCTCCCCGCCGCGGCCGCGCTGGGCTGGGACGTGACGATACTCACCGACCAGCCTGATCGGTATCCGGGCCACGACGTCGTGGCGGCGGACGTCCGCGACTTCCGGGCCGTGATCGACGCGGTGGCCGCCCACCACCGGCCCGACGTGATCTTCTCCAACTCCGACCATCTCCAGGCCGCGACCGCGCTCGCCGCCGAGTATTTCGGCCTGCCCGGCAAGGACTGGCGGGCCTGCGTCACCGCCAAGAACAAGGCGCTCACCCGCCGCGCCCTCGCCGCCGTCGAACCGGTCAGGTCCGTACGGATCCCTCCCAGCGCGGACCCGGCGGAGGGCCTGCCGGACGGCCTGCCGTACCCGGTGGTGGTCAAGCCCGCGCAGGGCGTGGCCAGCGAGGACGTCGTGCTGGTGGACGGGCCCGACGCGCTGGCCGCGGCCGTCGCGGCGGCGCGGGAGCGGCGGCCGGGGGAGGTCGTGGTCGCGGAGGAGTTCCTCGACGGGCCGGTGCGCACACTGGAGACGCTCGGCGACGACGAGACCCGGCGCGTGCTGGGCGGGTTCGCCACCACGCTGGGCCCGCTGCCGCACTTCGTGGAGGAGCGCCTCGACTGGCGGCCCCCCGACACCGGCCACCTCGCCCATCTCGGCGCGGCGCTCGACGCGGCCGGGATCGGCTTCGGCGTGTGCCACACCGAATATGCCGTCACCCGCGACGGCCCCCGCGTCATCGAGATCAACTATCGGCTGATCGGCGACAACTGCGACTTCCTGCTCGCGGACCTGCTCGGCGTGCCGCTGCACGAGTGGATCCTGCGCGTCCACGCGGGCGAACCGGTGTCCTCCTTCGACCTCGACTGCCTGCGCGCGGCGTACAGAGCGGCGTACGGGTCCGTGGTGAGCCTCGTGGCCGAGCACTCCGGCACGGTCACCGGCGCGCCGCCGGACCTGTCCATGGAGAAGGACGGTGTGCGGCTCCGGCACCGGGCGCTGCGCGAGATCGGCGATCACGTCGAGGTGACGGGGACGAACCGCGACTACCTCGGCCTGCTCCGCGCCGTCGGCCCGGACCACGCGAGCGTCGACGCCGCGATCGGCGCGTTCAGGAAGGAGCACCCTTGGGTGCTCGCATGATCCCGGCGGCACGCGACCAGGCCACCGAGCGCGAGCGCTACCTGGCCGCGCGGGTGCTGAACGCCCTGCTGCGGGAGGACTACGCCGGGATCTCCGCCAGGGTCACCCACGACAAGGACGGGGTCGCGATCGTCCTCGCCTCGGGACGGCGGGTGGGGCTCGCCCCGGGCAGTCCGTTCCAGGACTTCGCCACGGCCCCGCACGAGCGCCTGCGCCTGGCGGAGGTGCTGGAGACGCTGGAGGCCGTCGCCCACCCCGCCGACGCCGAGGGGGTCGCCGCCTTCGAGCGGGAGTGCCACGACGCGCTCGCGGCCCTGGAGGCCCACCACCGGACGCGCGGCGAGGTGGCCCGGCGGCTGCGCGGGCGTCGCGGCCTCATCCGCTACGAGTCGCTGGCCGCGACCGTGGACCACCCGCTCTATCCGACGGCCCGCGCCCGCCTCGGGATCTCCCCCGCCGGCCTGGCGGCGTACGCGCCCGAGTTCGCCCCGGAGTTCGCGATGCGGTGGGCGGCCGTGCCGCGCGAGGGGGTGACCCTCTCGCGGCCCGATCTCCCCCGCTGGTGGCCCGCGCCACGTGACGTGGGGCTGGCGCCCGATCTGGCCCGCACGCACGTGCTCCTCCCCGTCCATCCGCTGACAGAGCCGCTGGTGGCCGGGCTTGCCGGGCTCGTGACCGCGCGCGAGGCTCACCTGGTCGTACGGCCGACCCTGTCGACCCGTACGGTCGAGGTGGCCGAGCGCGTGCATCTCAAGGTGCCGCTCCCGGCCAGCACGCTGGGCCTGCGCAACCGCCGGTCGATCAAACCCGGCACCCTGCGCGACGGCGCGCTGGCCGAGACGCTGCTGCGCGCGATCCTCGCCCGCGAACCCGGCCTGCGCGTCACGCTCGCGGACGAGCAGACCTACGGGCACGCCGGGCACGAATACCTGGGCTGGCTCGTCCGCTACCTGCCCGAAGGGGAGATCGTGCCGGTCGCCGCCCTGCTCGCGCCCCTGCCTGACGACGGGCGGCTCGTCCTGCACGAGGTGGCCGGGCGTCACTACGGCGGCGACACGGAGGCGTTGCTGCGCGACTACCTCACGGCACTGCTGGAGTGGAACGTCACGCTGTTCGTCCGATATGGCGTCGCGCTGGAGGCCCACCAGCAGAACCTCGCGCTGGTGTTCGGCGACGGGCCCATGCGGCTGCTGGTCAAGGACAACGACGGGCTGCTCGCCTCGCCCCGGCGGCTGCACGCGGCGGGGATCGAGCCGCCCGGCTTCGGCGACGAGCGCATGCTGGCCGACGACCCGTACGCGCTCGCCGACGTCTTCGTGACGATCACCCTGCACCTGGCCGCCATGGCCGTGGCCCACGGCGCGCTGCCCGGGTCCGCCGCCACGCTCGTCGCGCGGGCGCTGACGGCGGCGCTGGAGCCGTACGGGGACGACCCGATGGCCCGGCTGCTGCGGGCGCGCACGCTGGAGGCCGCCCGCCTCACCGGCAAGTCGATGGTCGTCGCCGGGACGCTCGTGGCCAAGGACCGCACCGGGGCCAGGGACGTCAACAAGTTCTACGGCACGACCGGTCCCAACTACCTGAGGGGTGCCTGACCCGTGGACGGCCTGCTCCTCGACAATCACACCCGCGATCCGCACGCCGCCCTGGCCGAGGAGGCGGCGCTCGGGGCGCTGCTGCGCTGCTGGCTACGCGAGGTCGCCATCCCCGGTGGGCACGTGCGCGCCGCGGGGCCCCACCTCACGCTCCGCGTGGCGGGGACGCCGGTGCGCGTCCGCGTCCACGGCGGCATCGCGCTGCGCTTCGACGGCCCGCCCGAGCACCTCGCGGAGGGGCGCTGGCGGCCCCTCGGCCTGTCGCCGCTCGTCGCGCTGGTGGAGCAGGAACTGGACGGGGGCCTGGACGGGGGCAACGAGGAGTTCGCCGCCCAGGTGCGGGCCGGGCGGGAGGCGGTCGCCGCGATCCTGGCCGCCCGCGCGCGGGCCGTACCGCCCGCCGACCCGTGGCTCGCCTCCGAGCAGGCCCTCGTGGCCGGGCACCCGTTCCATCCCGCGCCCAAGGCGCGCTCGGGCGACGACTGGCCGGACTACGCGCCCGAGACGCACGCGCGGTTCGCGCCGCGGCTGCTCGGGGTGCGCGCCGACCTGGTGGCCCAGGAGGGCGACACGGCGGCGCTCGACACATTCGGGAACGCGCCGGACGGATATGTCCCGCTGCCCGCCCATCCCTGGCAGCTCGGCCTGCTGGCCGCCGAGCTGCGCGGGCCGTTCGCGGACGGGCGGCTGGTCGACCTCGGGCCCGGCCCCCGCGCGGTCGTGCCCACGTCGTCGGTCCGGACCGTGTACGACCCCGGCACGGGCATGTGCCTGAAGTTCAGCCTCGACGTGCGGATCACCAACTGCGTGCGGAAGAACGCCTGGTATGAGCTGCGCGGCGCGGTCGAGCTGACCCGGCGGCTCGCTCCCGTCTTCGAGCGGCTGGCCCGGCGCTTCCCCGGCACGCGGTGGCTGCCCGAGCCCGGCTATCGATCGGCCACGCTCGGCACCCGGCTGCTGGAAGGGCTCGGGGTGATCGTCCGCACCGGTCCGTGGGCGGTCTGCGGGCCGGGCACCACGCCGGTGCTCGCGGGCGCCCTGGCCGCCGGTGCGGACGGGGTGCCCGAGGCCGTCCTGACCCGCCGTACGGCCGATCCTGTGGCGTGGTGGGGGGCGTACGTCGAGCGCGTGGCGTTCCCGGTGCTCGACGCCTTCTTCCGGCACGGGGTCGTGCTCGAAGCGCACGTGCAGAACGTGCTCGTCGGGTTCGACGCCGCTGGATGGCCCGTCGAGGCGGTCTTCCGCGACCTGGAGGGCACCAAGCTGGTCACCGGACGGCACGACCTGACCGGCGTGCCGGGCGGGGTGGCCGCCCCTTTGTCGTACGACGCCGCGCGGGGCTGGAACCGGGTCGCCTACTGCCTGTTCGTCAACCACCTGGCGGAAGTCGCCGCGACGACGGCGGGCACGGCCGACGGCGTCCTGCGCGCGTTGTGGGCGGTCGCCCGGGAGTCCCTGGAGCGCTACGTCGCGGACCACGCGGCGGGTCTCGACGCGCTCGCGCCGCTGACCCGGGTGCTGGCCGGGGCGCCGCTGCCGGCCAAGGCCAACCTGGGCGTGCGCTGGGCGAGGGCGGCCGACCGGGCCGCCGGATATGTCCCCGTCCCGAACCCGCTCCGCGTGGACGCGGAAGGAGAGCGCCGATGAGCATCGAGGTGCCGGCGGGCGTGCGGAAGGTCGCCGAGTCGCTGGACGACGT